>CAZAIF010000068.1:0-9340 GCA_964485125.1 uncultured Oscillospiraceae bacterium
AAATTTCCGTAAAATCCCGCAGCAGATCGGAAAGTCCGTTTTATAGGACACTTGACCGGTTATACTGGGCAAAGAAAGCAAAAAAGGAGGCGCTGAATATGGTCATCCGTCACATCTGCGGTCATGTGGAGGTTTACACCCGGGAGGGAGAATTCCTGTTCTCCGCCGACACCGAGCGGGAGGCCCGGGAGGAGCTGCGGGAGATGGGGGCGGCCTGAGCCGCCTCTGGAGCGGGACGACTGCCCGGGCCGGGCCGTGGACCGCTGTCCGAATCTGAAAACGAAAAAGGGGTGCGCCGCATCTGCGGCGCACCCTTCACATTTTTCGTTCTGCGGCCCATCGGGCCCCGGATCACTGGATCAGCACCAGCACCAGGGTCAGGATCATGAAGCCGATGGCCACCCACTTGGTCCAACGGGCCAGCCGGGCGTCCCAGCTCTTGGCCTTGTTCTTGGACAGGAAGGTGTCCATGCCGCCGCCGATGGCCCCGGCGATGCCGGCGCTCTTGCCGGACTGGAGCAGCACCACCAGGATCAGGAACAGGGCGGCCACGACCTCCACGATGGTCAGAATCAGCTTGACAACTTCCATGACATCATTACTCCTTACTCTGCACCGCCCGGGCGTGGACGGATCATTCTCCAGATACGGCGTATATGATAGCACATTCCCCTCGAAAAAGCAAGCACATTTTTCCCGCCCGCCGCCCTCGCGCCGACCCGGCCGGGCCGGCGCCTCCGGGGGCGCCCCATCCCCCCTCCCTCTGCCCCGGCGGCTGGCCCAATTTTCCCAAAAAGCGCAGATTATCGAGCCGACCTTCTGAGGAAAGCCGTCGAAATCGGAAAGAATCTGAACTTTTTTAAAGCTTTGTAAACATAATGTGAATTCACAGCCGGAACGGTTGATTTTTTTATTTTAGAATTATATGCTTAAAACAACCATCTCAGCGTGTCGACGCTTTGCGCAATCTAAAGGAGCGGTTTCAGTGAACAGATCAAACGAGATCCTGCACGCCTACCTGCAGGTCAGCCGGCACATCAGCGAAAAGTTCAGGATCTATTACGGCAAGCTCAACCTGACTTATCCCCAGTCTATCGTGCTGGCCATCCTGGAGTCCGACGGCCCCATGCCCATCAGCGCCCTGGCCGAGGCCGCCGGCAGCGCCAACAGCAC
Source organism: uncultured Oscillospiraceae bacterium (assembly GCA_964485125.1). GTDB lineage: Bacteria > Bacillota > Clostridia > Oscillospirales > Oscillospiraceae > UMGS1766. The sequence goes on from CAZAIF010000068.1 coordinate 1,174, forward strand.
CATCTCCGGGGTGGTGGACCGGCTGGAGAAAATGGGGCTGGTGGCCCGCACCCGCTCCGACACCGACCGCCGGGTCATCTACGTCTCCACCACCGAGCAGTTCCGGGAGCACTTCGCCAAGCTGAAGCAGTCCGCCGGAGACCGGTTCTCCTATGCCCTGAGTTCCCTCTCTCCTGAGGACGCCCAAGTGGTGGAGCGGGGGCTGGCCCTGCTGGACCAGGCGCTGCGGGCCGAGGAGGACTGACCTCCGTCTGCGCCCGGCAAACCCGCCCCGTCCCATCCCCAGGGCCGCTGGCCGCTCTGAGGCGGTTTTTCGCGCCCGGACCAGCCTGACCGCATTGATAACGGCGCCCCTCTGTTTTCTGTCCGTCTCTTGCCGGGGCGGCCGGCGGCATATGCCCTCCATATGCCGCCGGCCGCCCGGTTTTATATTTTAAAAAGCACTTTTCAGTATTGCCTTTTCAAAACAGAAGCGGTAAAATAATAGACATGTTTCATTCGCATCCAATCGCGCCGTTACGCCCTCCGGTGAGCGCGGCGCCACTCCAGGGGGCCACAGCCCCCAGAAAAAGGCGGTGAGATCATTGTCGTTAGAAGCCATCAAGCAGATCACCCAGGCTGAACAGGACTGGGCCCAGCGCAAGGCCGAGGCGGTCCAGGCCGCCAAGCAGGCTGCCGCCGAGGCGGAGCGGGCGGGCCAAGCCCTGCTGGAGTCCCGGCGGGCCGAGGCCCAGGCTCAGGCCCGCGCCAGGGCGGAGGAGGCCCGGCAGGAGGCCCAGGTCAAGGTCGACGCCATCCGGGCCCAGGCCGTCCAGAGCTGCGAGGCGCTGAAAGCCTCCGCCCGGCAGCGGCTGGAGGAGGCCGCTGAACTGATCGTCAGAAGGGTCGTGAATCTCTCATGAGCATCGTGAAAATGAAGCGCCTGCGGGTGATCGGCTTTTCCGAGGAGCGGGACAAGCTGCTGCAGGGGCTGCTTCACCTGGGGTGCGTGGAGATCTCCGAGCCCGACGGCCGGATGGCCGACCCGGAGTGGAGCGCCCTGCTGCGGCGGGACGTCTCCCACCTGGCCGGCCGGAAGGCGGAGCTCTCCGCCGTAACCGCCGCCCTGGAGGCCCTGGACAAATTCGCCCCGGCCAAAAAGGGGCTGTTCACCAGGCGCTCCCCCATCACCGAGGAGGACTTCTTCTCCCCCCAGACCAAGGCGGACGCCCTCCGCTGCGCCGGAGCCATCGGAGACTGCCTCCGGGAGATCTCCCGGCTCTACACTGCGGAGAACAAGCTGAGCGCCAGTCTGGCCAGCCTGCTGCCCTGGGCGGGGCTGGACCTGCCGCTGGAGTGCCCCGGCACCGCCCACACCCAGTTTATCCTGGGGGCCGCCCCCGTCACGGTGGAGCTTCAGACCCTCACCGGCGCCCTGGGGGAGGCGGCGGAGCTGGCGGAGCTGTTGGAGATCTCCTCCGACCGGGATCAGCGCTATCTGCTGCTGATCGCCCACAGCAGCCAGGCCGACGCCGCCCTGTTGGCCCTGCGGCCCCACTCCTTCGGGGTGGTCCGCTTCAAGGACCTGACCGGCACCCCGGCGGAGAACATCGCCCGCATCCGGGGGGAGCTGACCGACCTCCAGCAGCGGCGGGAGGAGCAGGCCGGGCGCATCGCCGCTCAGGCCTCCCAGCGCTCCGCCCTCCAGGTGGTCCAGGACCGGATCCGCCAGGAGATCAGCCGGGACGAGGTGGCCGAGCGCTTCCTCACCGACGGGCGGGTCTTTTTCGCCGAGGGCTGGATCCCGGCGGAACGGGTGGCCGACTTCACCGGCCTGCTCTCCGGCTGTACCTGCGCCTGGGAGGCCGACGAGCCCGCCCAGGAGGAGACGCCCCCCACCCAGCTGAGGAACCCCAGGTGGATGGAGTGCATCAACATGGTGACCGAGATGTACTCCCTGCCCGCCTACGACGGCATCGACCCCAACCCGCTGATGTTCTTCTGGTATGTGTTCTTCTTCGGCTTCATGTTCGCCGACGTGGCCTACGGCATCATCATCTTCCTGGGGTGCCTGCTGATCATCAAGCAGTTCAATCCCAAAAAGACCCTGGGCCGGATGATGCATCTGGGCCTCTGGCTGGGGGCCAGCGCCGCCATCTGCGGCTTCTTTGTGGGCGGCTTCTTCGGCAACCTGCTGGACGTGGTCTATGACACCTTCCTGCCCGGCGCCGTCATGCCCGGCTGGCTGCAGACCTTCTCGGCGGGCATCGTGGTCAACCCGGTGAACGACCCGATGACAGTGCTCATCATCGCCATCGCCATCGGCTGCGTCCACCTGATCTTCGGCCAGTGCATCCATATCTATATGGGCTTCCGGGACGGGAAGCTGGCCGGGGGCGGGGACGCACTGCTGGACGTGGTGCCCTGGTGGATCTTCTTCGCCGGCATCGCCGTGCTGATGCTGGCCGGCTCCCCGGTGGGGCTGCTCGTCGGCGTGGCCGCCCTGGTGCTCACCCAGGGGCGCCACGGCAAGGGCTTCTTCGGCAAGCTCTTCGGAGGGCTCAAGAGCCTCTACGACACCACCAGCTGGCTGTCCGACGTGTTGTCCTACGCCCGGCTGATGGCCCTGATGCTGGCCTCCAGTGTCATCGCTCAGGTGTTCAACACCCTGGCCTCCCTGCCCGGGAACATCATCGTGTTTATCCCGATCTTCCTGATCGGCCATATCTTCAACATCGGCGTCAACCTGGTGGGCACCTATGTTCACGCCGCCCGGCTCCAGTACCTGGAGTTCTTCGGCAAGTTTTATAAGGAGGGCGGCATTCCCTTCCGCCCCCTGGAATATGACACCAAATATGTCGACATTGTAAATGCAACTAAGGAGGAAAATTGATCATGACTAACGCTGGCCTGTATATCGCGATTTTAGGCGCATCCCTGGCTGTGGCCCTGGCCTGCTGCGGCTCCGGCAAGGGCGTCGGCCTGGTGGGAGAGGCCGCCGCCGGCGTCCTCTCCGAGGACCCCAACAAGTTCGCTTCCTGCCTGATCCTGCAGATCCTGCCCGGCACTCAGGGCCTGTACGGCCTGGTCATCTGGTTCTACGCCCTGTTCCAGCTGGGCGTCATCGGCGGCTCCCCCGTGGAGCTGACCGTCATGCAGGGCCTGGGCTACTTCTTCGCCTGCCTGCCCGTGGGCCTCGGCGGCCTGATCACCGCCATCGCCCAGGCCCGCTGCGCCTCCGCCGGCGTGGCCCTGGTGGCCAAGCGCCCGGACCAGATGTCCAAGGGCATTATCATGGCCATCATGGTCGAGTTCTACGCCATTCTCTGCCTGCTGGCCTCCTTCCTGATGCTGCTGTTCATCTGAGCACCGCTTCCGTTCTACCCGAGAAAGGAGCGAACACATGACAGGCATTGAAAACATCACCGGACGTATCCAGGCCGATGCCCAGGCAGAGATCGGCCGCATCCAGGCCGACGGCCGGGATGCGGCGGAGAAGATCGCCGCCGGCTGGGCCGCCCGGGCCGACCGGGAGTGCGCCGGCCTGCTCGCCCGGGGGGAAAAGAGCGCCCGGGAACAGGCCGACCGGCTGATCTCCGCCGCCGGGATGGAATCCCGCCAGATGGCCCTGGGGGCCAAGCAGGAGGTGCTGGACCAGGCCTTCGAGCTGGCCCTGGAAAAGCTGCTCTCCCTGCCCGCGGCGGACTACACCGCCCTGCTGGCCTCCCTGGCCGCCTCCGCCGCCCGCACCGGCCGGGAGGAGCTGCTGCTCAACCAGGCCGACCGGAAGCGGTGCGGGGCCCAGGTGGTGGAGCAGGCCAACGCCCTGCTCACCAAGGCGGGCCGCCCCGCCGCCCTCACCCTTTCGCAGCAGACCCGGCCCATCCGGGGCGGGCTGCTGGTCAGCGACGGCACCGTGGAGACCAACTGCGCCCTGGAAACTCTGGTCCGGCTCTCCCGGGCCGAGATCACCGGCGAGGTGAGCCGGCTGCTCTTCCAGTGAGGCCGCCCCCTCGCGTCAAATTGGCCCCCTGCCCCACCGGCAGCGGGAAAAGGAGGACGAACCATTGGCCAAAATCAAGGATACGGACTATCTGTTTTTGTCCACCCGGATCCGGACGCTGGAGCGGGGCCTGCTGACCCGGGAGCGCATGGAGCGGATGCTGGACGCCTCCGCCCCCGCCGACGCCGCCAAGGTGCTGCTGGAGTGCGGCTACCCGGAGCTGGAGGAGATCAGCGTGGACAGCGTCAACGACATGCTCGCCCGGGCCAGGGTCCAGGTGTTTGACGACCTGAGCTTTTTCGCCCCGGACCGGCGGATCATCGACGTGTTCCGGCTGAAATACGACTACCACAACGCCAAGGTGCTGCTGAAGTCCGAGGCCCGGGGGGTGGACGCCGCCCACCTGCTGGTGGGGGCCGGTCTGGTGGCGATCCGCCGGCTGCGGGAGCAGGTCAACGCCTCCGACCTGCGGGGGCTGCCCGGCCGGCTGGGGGAGGCCATCGCCTCCGCCCGGGACACCCTGGGCGCCACCGGCGATCCTCAGCTGTGCGACTTCGCCCTGGACCGGGCCTATTTCGAGGACATCCTCGATTTGGCCCGGGAGAGCGGCTCCGCCTTCCTGGAGGGCTATGTGCGGCTGAACATCGACGTGGCCAACCTGAAGAGCCTGGTGCGCACCCTGCGCATGGGCAAGGATGCGGACTTCCTCCGGGGGGTCCTGTTCTCCGGCGGGGACATCGAGACCGGCCGGATCCTCTCCACGGTGAACGCCGGCACCTCCATCGCCGACCTGTACGCCTACTCCCCCCTGGCCGCCGCGGCGGAGCTGGGGGCGGCCGCCGTGGGCGGCGGGGCGCTGACCGGCTTTGAGAAGAGCTGCGACAACGCGGTGATGGAGTATATCAGCGCGGCCAAATACGTGGCCTTCGGCGAAGCCCTCCTGGCGGCCTATCTGGCGGCCAAGGAGAACGAGTTCACCGCCGTGCGCATCATTATGACGGGCCGTCTGGCCGACCTCAGCGCCGACGTGATCCGGGAAAGGCTGCGTGAGTGCTATGTATAAGATCGCTGTGCTGGGCGACCGGGAGAGCGTGATGGGCTTCAAGGCCCTGGGGCTGGACGTCATCACCGCCGAGACGGCGGAGCAGGCCCGCCGGGACCTCCACGAGATGGCCCGGGACCCGGAGTACGCCATCATCTATCTCACCGAACAGCTGGCCGCCCAGATGCCCGACGAGGTGGCCAAGTACAAGGACCGCCTCACCCCCGCCGTCATCCTGATCCCCGGCAAGGCGGGCAGCCTGGGCATCGGCATGGAGAACATCACCTCCTCCGTGGAGCGGGCCGTGGGCGCCGACATCCTGTGACCCCGGCATCTCAGATCCCCAAAGGAAAGAAGGTTTGAAACAATGGGCAAAATCGTCAAGGTTTCCGGCCCGCTGGTGGTGGCCACCGGCATGGCCGACGCCAATATGGCCGACGTGGTCCGGGTGGGGGAACAGCGCCTGATCGGCGAGATCCTCACCATGACCGGCGACGCGGCCTCCATCCAGGTCTACGAGGAGACCTCCGGCCTGGGCCCCGGCGCCGAGGTGGTCACCACCGGCTCCCCCCTGTCGGTGGAGCTGGGCCCCGGCCTGCTGGAGAACATCTACGACGGCATCCAGCGCCCCCTGGAGGGCATCATGGCCAAGACCGGCAGCGCCAGCATCACCCGGGGCGTGGAGGTGCCCGCCCTGGACCGGGAGAAGCAGTGGGATTTCGTGGCCACCGCCAAGCCGGGGGACCAGGTGGTCACCGGCGACTTCCTGGGCCAGGTCCAGGAGACCCCCTCCATCCTCCACAAGATCATGGTGCCCGCCGGGGTGTCCGGCACCGTGGAGTCCATCTCCTCGGGCAAGTACACCGTCACCGACACGGTGGCCGCCATCCGGCTCCCCGACGGCAGCCTGAAGGAGCTGACCATGGTCCAGAAGTGGCCGGTGCGGGTGGGCCGCCCCTATCAGAAGAAATTCACCCCCGCCGCCCCCCTCCAGTCCGGCCAGCGGGTCATCGACACCATGTTCCCGGTGGCCAAGGGGGGCACTGCCGCGGTGCCCGGCCCCTTCGGCTCCGGCAAGACCGTGGTGCAGCACGCCCTGGCCAAGTGGTCCGACGTGGACATCGTGGTCTATATCGGCTGCGGCGAACGGGGCAACGAGATGACCGACGTGCTGCGGGAGTTCCCCGAGCTGGTGGACCCCCGCACCGGCGAGTCCCTGATGAAGCGCACCGTGCTCATCGCCAACACCTCCGACATGCCCGTGGCCGCCCGGGAGGCCAGCATCTACACCGGCATCACCATCGCCGAGTACTTCCGGGACATGGGCTATGACGTGGCCGTCATCGCCGACTCCACCTCCCGCTGGGCCGAGGCCCTGCGTGAGATGTCCGGCCGCCTGGAGGAGATGCCCGGCGAGGAGGGCTACCCCGCCTACCTGGCCAGCCGCATCGCCGAGTTCTACGAGCGGGCCGGCGTGGTCCAGTGCTTGGGATCCGACGAGGACCGCCGGGGCAGCCTGACCGCCGTAGGCGCCGTCTCCCCTCCCGGCGGCGACCTGTCCGAGCCGGTCAGCCAGGGCACCATGCGCATCGTCAAGGTGTTCTGGAGCCTGGACTCCTCCCTGGCCTACCGCCGCCACTTCCCCGCCATCAACTGGCTGAGCTCCTACTCCCTGTACCTGGACACTCTGAAGCCCTGGTTCGACGAGCACCTGGGGGAGAGCTTCTATGAAAACCGGGCCCGGGCCATGAGCATTCTCCAGGAGGAGGCCAGCCTGAACGAAATCGTCCAGCTGGTGGGCAAGGACAGCCTGTCCCCCGCCGACCAGCTCACCCTGGAGACCGCCAAGATGATCCGGGAGGACTTCCTGCAGCAGAACGCCTTTGTGGACGTGGACTCCTTCTCCGACTACCGCCGCCAGGGGCTGATGATGCAGCTCATCCTGGACTATGACGCCCAGTGCCGGGCCGCCATCCAGAAGGGCGCCCCGGCGGCCGACCTGTTCGCCATCGACGCCCGGCTGGGCATCGGCCGGGCCAAGAGCGTGCCGGTGGACGAGTACGAGGCGGTCTATGCCCGCATCGCCCAAGAGATGACCCAACAGATCGACGAGATCGCGGCGAGAGGAGAGGTTGACTGATGATCAAGGAATACCGCACCATCCAGGAGATCGCCTCCCCGCTGATGGTGGTCAACAAGGTCCAGGGCGTCACCTATGACGAGCTGGCCGAGGTGGAGCTCACCGACGGCTCCGTCCGCCGGGCCAAGGTGCTGGAGGTCAACGGCGACACCGCCGTGGTCCAGCTCTTCGAGTCCGCCGCCGGCATCAACCTGGCCCAGTCCAAGGTCCGCTTTCTGGGCCACCCCCTCCAGCTGGGGGTCAGCAGCGACATGCTGGGGCGGGTCTTCAACGGCATGGGCGAGCCCATCGACGGCGGCCCGGCCATCCTGGCCGAGGAGTACCGGGACATTAACGGCCTGCCCATGAACCCCGCCGCCCGGGACTACCCCAACGAGTTTATCCAGACCGGCATCTCCACCATCGACGGCCTGAACACCCTGGTCCGTGGGCAGAAGCTGCCCATCTTCTCCGGCTCCGGCCTGCCCCACGCCCAGCTGGCGGCCCAGATCGCCCGCCAGGCCAAGGTGCTGGACGGGGAGAGCAACTTCGCCGTGGTCTTCGCCGCCATCGGCATCACCTTTGAGGAGTCGGAGTTCTTCGTCCAGGAGTTCCGCCGCACCGGGGCCATCGACCGCACCGTGCTGTTCACCAACCTGGCCAACGACCCCGCCGTGGAGCGCATCGCCACCCCCCGGATGGCCCTGACCGCCGCCGAGTACCTGGCCTTTGAGAAGGGGATGCACGTGCTGGTCATCATGACCGACATCACCAACTACGCCGAGGCCCTGCGGGAGATCTCCGCAGCCAAGAAGGAGGTCCCGGGCCGCCGCGGCTACCCCGGCTATCTGTATACCAACCTGGCCACCATCTACGAGCGCGCGGGGCGCCAGCTGGGCAAGAAGGGCTCCATCACCCTGATTCCCATCCTCACCATGCCCGAGGACGACAAGACCCACCCCATCCCCGACCTGACCGGCTATATCACCGAGGGCCAGATCATCCTGAGCCGGGAGCTGTACCG
>CAZAIF010000069.1:0-9133 GCA_964485125.1 uncultured Oscillospiraceae bacterium
CCCCGCCGTTGGGAGCGCCCGCCTGGCCGCCGAAGTTCGCCCCGCCGTTGGGGGCCCCGGTCTCGGGAGCGGACTGCTCCGCCGGGCAGATATGGGGCTGGCCCGGGATCAGGGGCGCGCCGCACTTATTGCAGAATTTCGCCATAGTAGAAGTTCTCCTTTCTCGTGGTTGTCTCGTTGTCTCCGTTACCAGTCCAGCGACCAGACGCCGTAGGGGGTCCAGACGCCGTCCTGGCAAACAAAGTCGATGTAGATCTCACCGTAATCGGTGTAGCTGCCGGTGCTCTCCAGATAGGAGTTCTCCAGCCGGGCATAGTCCACGGTGCAGTCGAACTCCAGATTCAGGCTGGCCATGAGCTGGCCCTCCTCGTTGTAGTAGGGGGTGCAGCTCCAGACGCTGAAGTTGTCCAAAGTGACCTCCAGGGCCCGCCAGTCCTCGTCCCCGAAGAAGTCCTCCCGCAGCTCACTGTAGATCTCTGCGAGCTGGCCGTTCAACAGCTCATCGGGATAGCTGCCCGAGAGGGCGGAGAGATCGCTGTTGGCCAGGGCGGCGGTGAAGAGCTGCTCCAGCAGGGTCTTGGTCTGGGCCACCAGCTGGTTCTGGACGCTATCGGTCATAGCGGTCAGATCGGCGGCGTAGTAGTAATCTCCGCTGCCCCACAGCTCATAGGTGGTTGTCTGGGGACCCAGCTCGGTCACCACGGTGATCTCATGGGCGCCGACGAACAGGTCCAGGGTATACAGGTCGGTGGCGTCATAGCGCTCGGTCAGCAGGCTGTCGTCCACCACCAGGCCGTCCATCACCAGGGTGGCCCCCAGGGGCACCTCCACCTGGAAGTCCCGGGCCACGAAGTCCAGCCCGTCCACCACCTGCCAGCCGGAGAAGAAGAACATCTCCCGGCCGCCGCCGGGCATCAGGGTCAGCCGCATGGAGTACACCTCCGGGGCGCCCTGGTACATGTACTCCACATCCACATAGCGCACATAGCTGCCCGCCCCGCCGGAGGTCTCCTCCTCATTGACGGAGATCAGGTTGACCGCCCGGCCCTGGAGCCCTTCATTCTCCTCCAGGAAGCGCTGGAAGCTCTCCTCGGTGAGGAAGGGGCTGTCGGGCACGTCCCCCAGGCTCTGCACCTGGGCCCAGTCCCCGCTCATCACAGCCTGGAAGTAGTTCCGGGCCGCCCGGCTGGGGCTGGTGCGGGCGCTGCCCAGCACGCAGAAGACCACCACGGCGGCCGCCAGCAGCAGGGTCTCCACCCCGGCCGCAATGTGGAACTTGGAGGGCTTTCTGCGCGCCCGGGGCGCTCTGAGGGGCCGGGCGGGCCGCTGGGGCCCGCTCTGGCCGCCGGTCCAGCCCCGCTGGCCGCCCCAGGTTTGGCCGCCGCCCTGACCGGGAGCGCTCTGGCCCGTCCAGCCTGGGCCCGCGGACTGGCCGGAGGACATCTGTCCGCTCCAGCCGCCGTTGGCCCCCTGGGCCGGGGCTTCTCCGCCTCCCTGGGCCGCTCCGCCCCCGGCGGGAGCTCCGCTCAGCCGGGCTCCGCACTCCTCACAGAACAGGGCGTCGTCCCCGTTGTGAAATCCGCAGTTCTGACAAATTTTCATGGTTCTCATTCTCCCCCTTGTTCAACGGTCTGGTTGGCGGAAGACAGCTGCTCATACTCCCGGATCAGGTCCCGGTTGGCGATCTCGTACTCGTTGAGGATGGAATCCCCCAGGGCGTCAAAGCTCTCCGGATCGTAGAGGGGCTGGTACCAGGATTTTGAACCGAAGTAGGCCGCCAGCTCCTCGTCCTGGAAGATGCGCCCGTGGCGGGCGTAGATCTCATTGCGGGCCAGCCGGAGCTGGTCGGGGCTCAGGGCCGCCACCTCCTCCCGGGTGAGGTAGGCGCTGTCCGAGTTGGGGAAGATGTACTCCCCGCTCAGCTCCGCCCCCGCCGTCCCCTCCGGGGCGGCGGGCATCTCCTGGGGCATCAGCGCCTCCGGGGCGGTGACGGTCACCTGCTCCGGCCCCGGCCCCGCGTCGTCCGTTGCGCCGCCCCCGTCCCACTGGGTCAGGGTGGCGGCCTCCTGTCCTCCGTCGGAGGAGGCGCCGCCCCCCAGGATCAGCGCGGCGGCGAAAAAGGCCAGGAACAGCACCAGGACGATCCCCAGCCCCACGGCCAGTCCCCGGCCCCGCTCCACAGGGCGGGCCGTCTGAGCGTCCCCGCCGGCTTTCTGGGGCTCGGAAGGCGCGGGCCGGGACGGGCGATCCGGGGGCCGGGGCCCTTGGGCCCGGGCGGGATCCCCGCCCGCCGGAGCCTGGCCGCGCTGGGCGCTCTGCTGGCGCTGGCGCCACTCCACCGCGTTGCGGCAGGTGGGGCAGTACTGCTGGCCGTCCGGGATGGTCCGGCCGCACATTTGGCATTGACTCATGGTTTCCCCTCCCTTTCCTTGGGTATGGTGGTACTCTATTCACCCTCCGCCGGGGGGATGATCCCCCAGGCGAGTTTTGTGGTCAGAATGCGCGCCACGCTCTCGTCGATCCGCGCCTCGGTGAGCGCTCCCGTCTCCACCGCCTCCAGGATGCCCTCCACCGCCGCGTCCAGATCCTCCGGCATCAGCAGCAGGTCCATCCCGGCCTCCACCGCCAGCACGGCGGCCTCGCCGGGGGCATAGGCGCCGGTGACAGCCTCCATGGACAGGGAGTCGGTGACCGCCAGCCCATCAAAGCCCAGCTTCTGGCGGAGCAGGCCGGTGACGATGTCGTAGGACAGGCAGGCGGGGGTGTCCTCCCCGGTGACGGCGGGCAGGGCGATGTGGCCCACCATCACCAGCTCCGCCCCGGCCTCGATTCCGGCCCGGAAGGGGAGAAACTCGCACGCCTCCAGCTCCTCCAGGGTCTTGTCCGACGACGCCGCGCCGTAGTGGCTGTCGGTGGCGGTATCCCCGTGGCCGGGGAAGTGCTTCAGGGCGCACAGGGTGCCGCTGTCCCGGAACCCGGCCACGCAGGCGGCCACCATCTCCGCAGCCTCCACCGGGTCCGAGCTGAAGGCCCGGTCCCCGATGACCGGGTTGTCCGGGTTGGAGTTGACGTCGGCCACCGGGGCGAAGTCCAGGTTAAAGCCCAGCTCCCCCAGTTCGCCGCCGATGGTCAGCCCCACGTTGTATGCCTGCTCCGGGTCGCCGGTGGCGCCGATCTCCCCCATGGCCGGGAAGGAGGTGGTGCCCATGGCCGGGTTGCTGCCCAGCCGGGCCACGCTGCCCCCCTCCTCGTCCACCGAGAGGAACAGCCCCAGCGGCGAGGCCGCCTGGATCGCGGAGAGCATTGCCGCCGTCTGTTCCCGGTCCTGCAGGTTGGCGGCGAAGTAGACGATGCCCCCCACCGGCCGGTCCTGTATGGCCTGGACGCTGGTGTCCCCGCACTGGGTAACCGGCCCGGCCGCGCCGGTCAGCTGCTCCGGGGTGACAATGAACATCTGGAGCACCTTCTCCCGCAGGGTAAGTCCCTCCAGAATCTCCCGGGCCTGCAGGGCCAGGGAGTCCTCCTCCTGCTGGGGCTGCTGTGGACGCTCAGTCTGGTCTCCCTCCTCCGCCGGAGGGGTCTCCAGAGTTTCCTCCGGGGCGTCCGCTTCCCCGTCCGCCGGGCTGTCAGTACCGGCGCTGTTCTCTACCTCTGTGGGGGCGGAGATGTCGGGCGGCGCGCCCTGGGGCTCTCTCCCTGAAAAGAGCCAGAGGGCGGCCAGGGCCAGAGCGGCCAGCAGTAAAATCACCAGAACGGGCAGCCACCGGCGGCGCCTTTTGGGGGTGGGGTCCAGCCGCCGCCCCCCTCGGTTTCCCCCACCCATGGCTCAGCCCTCAAATTCGATTACATAGCCCACGGATCCGGAGACGGTGGGCAGGACGGAGATCAGGTCGTTGCGCTGGTCGTTAAAGGTCCAGCCGCTGTTCTCCACGTTCCACAGGCACAGCACATCCTCCACCGTCCCGTCCGTGTCCTGGCCGGAGGGCTCCCCGGGGTACCAGAGCTGGAAGCTCCACTCCTCCCCGGTGATCCAGCAGTCGGAGCCGGTCCAGCCGCCGCTGCCCCTCCGGGCCCCCAGCCAGAGGTAGCGAACTCCGGTCTCCGCCATGGCCTGGTCGGCCAGGGCGCAGATGGTGTCGTACTCCTCCTGAGATGTAATGGTGGCCAGGTGGCCCCCGGCGGCGGCGGCGCGGTCATAGGCCTCCTGCCAGGTGGCGTCCTCCACCACGATCTGATAGCTGTGGCCCTCCAGCGGGTCGGGGGGCGTGTTCTCCAGCACCTGCTGGGCGTCCGGGGCGGTGAGCTGAAGGCTGTCCGGCCCGGGATCGGCGCTGGTGGTTTCCTCTCCCGCGCCCTGCCAGGCCTCCAGGCCGGAGGCCGTCCCGTCTTCCTTCCCGGCCCGGTCTCCCCCAAACACCAGGGCGGCCGCAAAGAACAGCAGGAAGGCCGCCAGCAGGGCCCCCAGGGCGATGGCCAGCCCCCGGCCCCGGGCGCTCGAGGCCGGGGCAAAGGCGGCGGCCTGTCCGGCCTGTTTATGGGGCTGCGCGTCTGGCGCGTCCTGACGCCGCTCCCTCTCCTCCCGATCAGGCGGGGCCGCACGCTCCGCCTCCGGGCTCTGTCCGGCCGCTCCGGGCGCCCCCCGCATCGCCTGCTGTAGTAGGCAGTTCCGGCACAGCCGCTCCCCCTCGGGGATCTGGCTGCCGCAGTTTTCACAGAAGCTCATCTCTCTGCTCCTCTCCCCAGCCCCGGCTCTCACCGGGCTCACGTCTTGTTCACAATTTATTATAGTTTTTCTCATCCGCTCACGCAACCGGTTTTTTATTTTTTCATCCCATCTTCACCTGTCTCAAGTCAAATCCAAGCCAATTTTAATGCGTTTTCAAGAGTTCCCCGGCCGGCGAGGTTCCGTGTCCCGGCCAGGACCAGGGAGATCCCTTTGTTCCGTCTCATAGGCGCGATCCTTTCCATTTTTTATAATATCATATAATCACATGAAACAGCCCGGCAGGCAGCGTCCCGTCCCGCGGATTTGTTATATTCCACCATATACATAGCTTGCAATCAGCCCCGGATACCAAAACGATGGCAAAACGGTTTTCTCCTCCACCCCAGTGATATTTCCGCACGGGGCAACCGCAATTTTTTAATTTGTTTTTCACTCCCCTTTCAGCGGATCTGTTTGACAGCTGAAATGCCGGTAACGTATAATGGTCTCACCGGCCCGGACGGGCCGGAGTCTGAGATTGAGATGGGGAACGCTTATGGTATTGCTCTTATATGTGATTGGAATCGTCATCCTCAACGCCTGGCTGCACCGCCGCAGCGAGGGACTGCGCAGCGCCGTGCTGCTGGGCTACAACTTCCTGGTGGTGGCGGCCATCAGCTTCTCCCTGCTCTACACCCCTGGGCTGAGCCTTCCGGGGCTGATCCGGGTGCTGCTGCTGAGCATCTACCAGGCCCCCATGATCATGGGCTTTCAGATGGGGCTGGACGAGTTCACCCAGCTGCAATATGTGGTCATCTTCGTGTGCGCCTCCATCTACACCATCCGCACCGTGGCCCTGGCCCTGTTCCGCCGGTTTTTCAACGACCTGCGGCTGCGCGTCCGGGTGCGCCGCAGCAAAGAGGTCTATCTGATCTTCGGCGAGCTGACCGACGCCCAGGCCCTGATCGAGGACATCCAGCGCACCGTGCCCCGGGCGGCCATCCTGTACCTGGACCCCAACCCGGACAGCGACGACGCGCTGCCCATCGCCGGGGCGCTGACCACCAGCTGGGGCCGCCTGCTGCGGCTGAAGCCGGGCCACGAGTACCACGCGGTGCTGCTGCCCGAGCCCAACCACGAAAACCTGAGCCTGCTGCGGCGGCTGGAGCAGCTGGGGGAGCGGCTGCCCAACCTGCACGTCACCGCCTTTCTGGACCCGGGCCTGCTGCGGCTGGAGGATTTGGACTTCACCCATCTGGACGCCTGGCTGGTCTCCCGGGAGCAGCTGCTCTGCCAGAACCACCTGAACGGCCATCTGCCTCTGAACTGGCTCAAGGAGCGGGGCGCAGCCCGGGAGGTGGGCCATGTGTTCGTGCCCGACCGGCCCTTCTCCCTGTGCGTGGTGGGCTTCGGGCCCCTGAGCCGGGAGTTTCTGCTGACCACCTACGAGAACACCGCCTTTGAGACCGCCGCCCCCGACGGCCGGGGGCTGGACGCCCTGATCGTCTCCGAGGAGCTGCCCCATTGTCAGGGGGCCTTCTTCCGGGACTTTCCCCAGCTCTCCCGCTACGCGGGGCTGACCTGGCTGGCCCACGGGCCGGAGGAGGCGGACTTCTTCGACGCCCTGGAGCCCCGGCTGGGCGGACTGGACCAGATCTTCATCGACACCGGGGACACCGCCCGGAACATCAATGCCGCCCTGCGGCTGCTGCGGCTGTGCCGCCGGATGGCCCTCTCCCCCCTGCCCCAGCTGGTGGTGGCCCTCCACGAGGACGCCCCGGGCAGCGCCGATCTGCTCTCCAGCGAGGCGTGCGTCACCTTCCTCCAGGACAACCGCACCCAGTTCACCCTGGAGGAGCTGATCCGCCGCCGGGCCGACCGGGAAGCCCAGGCGCTGCACCGGCGCTATCAGAGCGCCAACGGCGCCGCCCCCGACTGGCACAAGATGGGCACCTTCCTCCAGGCCTCCAACCGGGCGGTGCTCTGGGACATCCCCAACAAGCTGGCCCTGGCCGGGGACCTGTCCGGCCTGTCCAAGGAGGAGCGGGAGCAGGTCTACTGGCGCATCGCCCAGTATGAGCACCGGCGCTGGAACGCCTTCCACTTCAGCCGGGGCTGGGTGACGCTGAGGGTGGACGAGCTCACCGACGAGGAGCGGACCCAGTGCAAGACCAAGCACGCCGCCGAGCGCCGCCACATCTGCCTGGTGGACTGGGACGAGCTGGACGCCCTGCCCCAGTCCGAGCCCGGCATCCTGAAATACTACGACTACCAGAACGTGGTTCAGCTCTTTGAGCGGGCCCACTGACCCGCCCCCCCTGTTCCGCCCCGGACGGTCCGCCGTCCGGGGCGGGCTTTTATGCCGGCGGGAAAAACGGCCCCGTCATTTTTTGGCGGAATTTGTGTTGACTTGCGGGTCACAAAATGCTATCGTATATGTGTATGTGATTCCAAATTGAAAGAAAAAAGGAGTGTTCTTCATGGGACTGACCAAAGAACAGACCGCCGCCCTGACCAAGAAGCGGTGGGTCATTCTGATCGCCAGCTGTCTGATCAACCTGTGCATCGGCTCCATGTACGCCTGGAGCAGCCTGTCCGCCCCCATGGCGGCGGAGCTGGGCGTGGAGACCGGGGCCATGTCCTCCGTCTTCTCCACCTCCAACGCGGTGGGCTTCATCACCATGATCATCGGCGGCCTGCTCAATGACAAATACGGCCCCCGCTGGGTCATGTTTGTGGGCGGCCTGATGTTCGGCGTGGGCATGTTCACCTGCGGCTTCGCCCAGAGCGTGGGCAACCTGATGGTCAGCTACGGCATCGTGCTGGGCCTGGGCCTGAGCCTGGTCTACGGCTGCACCATCAGCAACACCATCAAGTTCTTCCCCGACAAGCGGGGCATGGTGGGCGGCATGACCACCGCCTTCTACGGCATCAGCTCGGTCATCTTCGCCCCCATCGCCACCGGCCTGAGCGGCGCCTTCGGCCCCCGGAACACCTTCCGCATCCTGGGCGTGGTCTTCCTGGTCATCATCTGCGCCGGCTCCTTCATCATGCAGAAGTGCCCCGCGGGCTTCGCCCCCACCGGCTACGTCGCCCCGGTGACCACCTCGGTCAAGAAAGTGGCGGACAAGACCCCGGTGGAGATGCTCAAGATGCCCATCTTCTACGTGATGCTGCTGATGCTGACCTGCGGCGGCACCTTCGGCATGATGATCATCTCCAACGCCAAGGGCCTGGCGGAGAACATCGCCCTGGTGGCCAACGGCACCCTGTACGTCTCAATCCTCTGCCTGTTCAACACCGCCGGCCGGCTGGTGGCGGGCTCCCTCAGCGACAAGCTGGGCCGGATCAACACCCTGACTGTGGCCCTGATCATCGCCCTGGCGGGCCTGGCCGTGCTGCTGCTGGCCACCAACACCGCCTCTCTGGCGCTGCTGGTGCTGGGCCTGGTGCTCATCGGCATCTGCTTCGGCACCTTTATGGGCGTGTTCCCCGGCTTCTGCACCGACCAGTTCGGCACCAAGAACAACACGGTGAACTACGGCATTATGTGGATCGGCTTCTCCCTGGCGGGCATCGTGGGCCCCACCATCCTGAGCTCGGTCTACTCCTCCACCGGCAGCTATGTGATGGCCTTTGTCATCTCCATCTGCATCGCCGTGGTTGGCTTGATCCTCACCTTCGTCTATCGGGCGATGAACAAAAAGGCCGCCTAAATGGCCGACGGGCGTATGCTTGCGCATACGCCCGTTTTTTTCAAGGAGGGATACCATGGAATGTCCTCTGTACAAGCTGGAGATCTTTGTTCCCCCGGAGGCGCTGGAGCCGGTGCGGCAGGCCCTGTTCTCGGTGGACGCGGGACACATCGGCAATTATGACCGCTGCCTGAGCTGGTCGCCGGTGAAAAGCTGCTGGCGGCCCCTGGAGGGGACCCGGCCCTATCTGGGCCGGGAGGGCCAGCTCCAGGAGGCGGAGGAGCTCAAGGTGGAGGTGTGCTGCAAGGGGGCGCGGCTGGCGGAGACCCTCCGGGCCGTCCGGGCCGCTCACCCCTATGAGGAGCCGGTCATCAACGTGCTCCCCCTGCTGGCCACCGGGCTGGAGAAGTGAACGCCGGGGCGGAAAAGTGGCATTCTTCCTGTCACCACCCCAAGGCGGCCCGGAGCATAAAGTACCCCACCGCCAGGGCCGCCGCGCCGCCGCCGATGATCAGATACCAATTGATGAACTTCTTGGCGGTGTTCACGTCGGTGCAGATGGAGTTCAGCTGTTCGCTGCTGAGGTTGCGCTCCCGCACCTCCTCCACGTCCACGTCCTTCACCAGCTGGTCCAGGGTCAGGCCCTTGGACTTGTGCAGCGCGATCAGTTTTTCATTAAAATTCATAAGATAGGCTCTCCTGTCTGTCGGATTTGCGATCGCAGCATCAGTAT
>CAZAIF010000070.1:0-8907 GCA_964485125.1 uncultured Oscillospiraceae bacterium
ACCACATCTACTCCAGCCCCTTCTACTATATCGACTACTGCCTGGCCCAGACCGTCTCCCTGGAGCTGTGGGCCATGATGCAGCGGGATCGGGAGGACGCCTGGGATCACTACATGGCCTACGCCCGCCAGGGGGGCAGCCGCACCTTCACCGACTTGCTGGCCCACGCCGGGCTGGAGAGCCCCTTCGACGAAAGCTGCCTGCGCCGGGTGTGCCAGACCGCCCGGGACTGGCTGTCCAATTTCGACCTGACCGGGCTGGAATGAGCCTCCGAAGGCCCGTTTTGCCCCAAATCGGCCGGCGGATTTGCATTTTTGAATCCGCCGGCCGTCATTTTTTCTCTGCATTTTTTGGGGACGATAAACCGCTTTAAGTGAAAAAATGGACATAAAAAGGGGATTCTGTGGCAAAAAAACTGAAAAACAGGCAAATGCCGGTCAGGTTGGCGGAAATAATTTTGTCGACTTGCGCCTTTTAATTCATTGACTTTTTGAGGAAGTTCGTTTTATAATATAGCAAATATTTTTCTGGGAAGGCTTGAGGCGTGGATGGAACACCCCCACAAGAAAAAGCGGGAACATCGTCGGGCCTATCTGAATGACTTCACCCGCACTGCCAGCGGAGAATATGTATACACCGGCGTCACCTATGCGTTCCAAGGGGGGGAGCAGAGGAGACGCAGATGTATGCTGTTTTTCATTTTACTGACCTTTGTGATGCTGGCCGCGGGGATTGCCGCCGGGTGCATCCCGGCGCCTGGCATGGACCGCTGCCCCTATGTGCTGCTGCCCTACACCTTCTCCCTGGTGGCTGCCGGTTCTGTGGCCTGGGGGATGGGGCGGCTGGCCGCCGGGGGTGACCCCCTGCGGCGGTATGTCTACCGCGCCACCGTGCCCCAGCTCCCCCTCCGCGCCGCCCTGGCCATGGCCGGGGCCGGGACCGCACTGGCGGGGGAGGCCCTCTACCTGGTCCTGAACGGGCCGGGGGAGTGGTGGCCGGGCGCGCTGGGGTTCCTGCTCTGCCAGGGGATGATCCTGGCGGGAGGGATCCTGTGGCGGCGGCTGTTTCCCCGCCTGGAGTGGACCCCCTCCCGGGAGGAGTGACTCCCGCCGGCCCCGTCCGCCGGAACAAAGGGCGCTGTCTGTTGGAACTATGGGATGTGCCCATTTACATAGTTCAATTCTTTAGAGGAGGATTTCAAATGAAGAAAAGCAAGAGGCTGCTTGCCCTGCTGATGGCTCTGGCCCTGTGCCTGGGCGTTTTGGCGGGCTGCGGCAACACCAGCACGACTTCGTCTACTGGCAGCGACGCTTCTGCTTCCACCAGCACCAGCGGCGAAGACAGCACCGGCTCCAGCAACGAGACCACCCCCGTGGTGTTCTCCATTGAGCAGGGCCTGGAGGGCAGATTCTCACCCTTCTTCTACCTGTCCGCTGCCGACGACCAGGTGGTCAGCCTGACGCAGCTGTACACCATCACCATCGACCGTGTGGGCAGCCCTGTCCTGAACGGCATCGAGGGTGAGACCATTTCCTACAACGGCACCGACTACACCTACTATGGTCCCTGCGACATCGTCGTCACCGAGAACGAGGACGGCACCGTCTACTATGACATCACCATGCGGGACGACATCGTCTTCTCCGACGGTGTGGGCGCCACCATTGATGACGTGATCTTCAGCATCTATGTCTACCTGGATCCCACCTATGACGGCAACTCCACCATGTTCACTCTGCCCATCGAGGGCCTGGAGGAGTACCGTTCCGGCATGGAGAACCTGTACAGCCTGCTGGTCGCCGCCGGTGAGGACAACACCGACTTCACCTATTGGGACGAGGCCACCCAGACCGCCTTCTGGACTGAGGGCCTGCCCACCGCCGGCGCCGAATTCGCCCAGTCCATCGTGGACTATGTGATCGCCAACTACGGCGACATGAGCGTGGCCGAGGCCGCCGCGACCTGGGCCTTTGACGGCCTGGCCGAGGACGCCACCGTCGAGGACTTCTGGAACCTGATGGTCGACAGCTATGAGGGCGACTACGACACCCTGTCCGACACCGAGGCCGCCAGCGGCTCCCTGTGGAACTACCTGGATGACGAGTACACCGTGGGTGTTGAGACCGGCGAGTCCGCCGCCAGCATCTCCGGCATCCAGAAGACCGGCGACTATTCCATGCGGATCGTGGCCACCGAGATCGACGCCACCATGATCTATCAGCTGCAGCTGCCCATCGCCCCCATGCATTACTATGGCGACGAGAGCCTGTATGACTATGACAACAACATGTTCGGCTTCACCAAGGGCGACCTGTCTGCCGTGAAGGACAAGACCAGCACCCCCATGGGCGCCGGCCCCTATGTCTTCCAGGAGTATTCCAACGGCGTCGTGACCTTCGAGGCCAATGAGACCTACTACCTGGGCGAGCCCAACATCCAGTACTTCAACTTCCTGGAGACCTCCGAGGCCGATATGGTCACCGGTATCCAGAGCGGCACCCTGGACGTCTCCTCCCCCAGCTACTCCACCGAAGTGGCCGATCAGGTGGCTGACATCAACGGCTCTGAGGATGAGGACGGCTCCGTCATCACCACCCGGCTGTATGACTACCTGGGCTACGGCTATGTGGGCATCAACCCCAACAATGTGAAGGTCGGCGACGATCCCCAGTCCGAGGAGTCCCGCAACCTGCGCAAGGCGCTGGCCACCATCATCGCCGTCTATCGTGACGAGGGCATCAACTCCTACTACGGCGAGACCGCTTCCGTCATCAACTACCCCATCTCCAACACCTCCTGGGCCGCGCCTCAGGTCACTGACGACGACTACCAGGTCGCCTACTCCGTGGATGTGGACGGCAACGCCATCTACACCGACGGCATGAGCACCGAGGAGCGCTATGCCGCCGCTCTGGAAGCCGCCCGCGGCTATCTGGAGGCTGCCGGCTTCACCTTCGATGAGAACGGTGTCGCCACTGCCGCTCCCGAGGGCGCCAAGCTCAACTATCAGGTCAACATCGGCGGCGGCGGTCAGGGCGATCACCCCACCTTCCTGATCCTGAACAACGCTGCCGCCGCTCTGGCTGAGATCGGCATCACCCTGTCGATCAACGACCTGGCCAACGCCAACGACCTGTACGCCTCTTATCAGTCCGGCCAGGCCGAGCTGTGGTGCGCCGCCTGGAGCTCCTCCATCGACCCGGATATGTATCAGCTGTATCACAGCGACGGCACCACCAACTATTATCAGATCTCTGATCCCGAGCTGGATGAGCTGATCGAGGCCGGCCGTATGTCCACCGACCAGACCTACCGGAAGGGCCTGTACAAGGCCGCCATGGAGATCATCATGGATTGGGCCGTGGAGATTCCCATCTATCAGCGTTCCGAGTGCTATCTGTTCTCCTCTGAGCGCGTTGACATCTCCAGCCTGCCCACCGACCTGACTCCCTATTGGGGCCCCCTGAGCGAGATCGAGAAGCTGTCCCTGAACTGACCGTTCCCGGCAATCTCGATCTGCCGGAAGGCAGACCCTTATAGCTACCCAGGCCCCTCCGCCTCCCACGGGGGACGGAGGGGCCTTGACGCTTGTTTTCGCCGCCTAGCAAGGAAACACCCCAGCGCCGCAGGGGCGCCTGCTTGGTAGACGGCGGACTTGTTTTATTTGATCTTCCCGGGAAATGGGAGACTGGAGGAGAGTACATGCGAAAATTTATTCTCAAGCGGCTGCTGATCTCGATCATGATCCTATTCTTTGTGACCTTCATCATCTACATGCTGTTGCGCTGTCTGCCCTCATCCTATGTGGAAAACATGGCGATGCAGCTGGCTACCGCTCCCGGCTCCAAGCCATATGAGGAGTGGGTGGCTCAGCTCAACGTGCAGTACGGACTGGATCTGCATCCCATTCCGGGATTTTTCGTTCAGCTGAAGAACCTGATCACCGGCAACTTTGGCGACAGCTGGCGCTTCAACGTGCCCGTGCTTCAGAAATTTTCGGAGGTCATCTGGTTGTCCTTCGTCATGGGCGCCATCGCCCTGGTGCTCCAGCTGGTCATCGCGATCCCCCTGGGCATTGTGGCCGCCACCAAGCAGTATTCCAAGGCTGATTACGCCATCACCGCCGGCGCCCTGGTGGGCATCTCCCTGCCGACCTTCTTCTTCGCCACCCTGCTGAAGCTGGTCTTCGCGGTGCAGCTGCGTTGGTTTGACGTGTCAGGCCTGGTGGGACGGAACCACTCACTGCTGGGTCCGTGGGGGCAGTTCCTGGACATCGCCCATCATCTGGTGCTGCCCATCGTGACCCTGGTCATTATCTCCGTGGGTTCGCTGATGCGCTATACCCGCACCAACATGCTGGAGGTACTGAACTCCGATTACATCCGCACCGCCCGGGCCAAGGGTCTGGGCGAGCACCGGGTGATTTATCATCACGCCTTCCGCAACACGCTGATTCCCCTGGTGACCATCGTCGGCGGCAGCCTGCCCGGCCTGTTCTCCGGCGCCCTGATCACCGAGACCCTGTTCGCGATCCCGGGCATCGGCTACACGTCATATCAGGCCATGGTGGCGGGCGACATCCCCTTCTCCATGTTCTACCTGACGTTTATCGCAATCCTGACCCTGCTGGGCAACTTGATTTCGGATATTCTGTACGCGGTGGTGGATCCCCGCGTCCGCATCGCATAAAAGGGGGTGCCGTATCATGAGCGAGCGTAAGGACGATGTGAAAAAGACTGGGCAGCAGCCCCAGAACAATGCCGGCGGCAGCGCCCCGGAAAAAGAGCAGTATTCCCTGAACGACGACCGCCGGGTCAAGGTCCTCTCTCCCGGCGCGCTGGTGGCCAAGCGGTTCCTCCGCAACCGGCTGGCCGTGCTGGGCCTGATCATGCTGGCGGTCATGTTCGTCTTCTCCTTTATCGGCGGCCTGGTCAGCCCCTACGGGCAGGCCGAGCAGTTCTACACCTACGAGGAGATGGCCCAGGAGTATGTGGCCGTCACCCGGAACAACGACTTCCGCTACACCGCCGCCGACGGCCAGGAGTTCGGCTCCATCCTCCAGGCCCAGTTCCTGCTGGCCTGGACCACCAACGCCGACTCCTTCACCTACAACGATGTGGAGTACCAGGTGACGGAGGAGGGCGCCGACTTCTATGCCATTTACTCCGGCGGCTCCCTGGTGGCCATCGCCTTCAAGGACATCGTCAACGCCCCGGACGACGGCGAGGAGCCATCCTTCGCCGTCAAGTATGGGGCCCTGCGGGCCTACACAAACGGCGAGAGCTCCTTCACCGCCGACGGCGCCGACTACACCCTGGATGAGGACGGCAACATCCTCCAGGGCGGCGAAGAGGTGGGCTACATCAGCCGCTTCGTGGTGTCCTCCGCAGTCAGCGGCACCTTCATCTCCCGCGACTTCAAAGAACGGCTGGAGGAGGCCATTGAGGGCGACGTGGAGGAGTTCACCTACACCGGCGAGGACGGAGAGGAGCACAACTACACCATCGTCTACGATGCCAGCAAGCAGGTGTGGTCGGTGCAGCAGGAGACCCTCACCTACGTTTATGACACTTATGCCTCCCCGTCCCTGGCCCATCCCCTGGGCACCGATGGCAACGGCATGGACATGCTCACCCGCCTGATGTACGGCGGCCGGGTGTCCCTGATCATCGGCTTTGTGGTCGTTATCATTGAGACCGTTATCGGCGTCATCTTGGGCGGCGTTTCCGGCTACTTCGGCGGCTGGATCGACAACCTGATCATGCGTATTGTGGACATTTTCTACTGTATCCCCTCCATGCCCGTCATTATTATTATCGGCGCGGCTATGGATGCCATGCAGATGGACCCGACACTGCGTATGTTCTACCTGATGCTGATCCTGGGCTTCCTGGGATGGCCCGGCATTGCCCGGCTGGTCCGCGGCCAGATCCTCTCCCTGCGGGAGCAGGAGTTCATGACCGCCACCGAGGCCTGCGGCATCCGCACCTCCCGCCGGATCTTCCGCCACCTGATCCCCAACGTCATCCCTCAGCTCATCGTCACCTGCACCATGGGACTGGGCTCCACCATCATCACCGAAGCCACCCTCTCCTTCCTGGGCCTGGGCGTCAAGTTCCCCTTCGCCTCCTGGGGCAATATCATCAGCGACGTGAACAACTCCTACGTGATGACCAATTACTGGTTCATTTGGATCCCCGCCGGCATCTGTCTGCTGATTGCCGTTTTGGGCTTCAACTTTGTGGGTGACGGCCTCCGGGACGCCTTCGACCCCAAAATGAAACGCTAAGGAGGAGGAGAGAGTATGGCAAAGAAACACGCGGAAGGCTATCTCTCCGCCAGGGAATCCCGGCGCATCTCCAAGGAGAACCGCCGGATCACCGTCACACTGGAGAAGAAGCGTAAGCGCAAAAATGTGCCTGAGTCCGAGTATCTTACCCAGATGCACGACCCCAACAACGCGGTGGAGTTCGACAACCTGCACACCTACTTCTTCACCGACGCGGGCACCGTCAAGAGCGTGGACGGCGTCAGCTTCGACATCCCCATCGGCAAGACCGTCGGCGTGGTGGGCGAGTCCGGCTGCGGCAAGAGCGTCACCAGCCTGTCCCTGATGCAGCTGCTCCAGCGGCCCCAGGGCCAGATCGTCTCCGGCGAGATCCGCCTGAACCTGGGGGACAAGGCCTACGACATCGCCAAGACCCCCGCCCTCAAGATGCAGGAGCTCCGGGGCAACTACGTCTCCATGATCTTCCAGGAGCCCATGACCGCCCTGAACCCGGTGTTCCGCATCGGCGACCAGGTGGACGAGGTCATCGCCCTCCATGACGGCGCGGGCAAGAGCAAGGAGGACGTCAAGAACCGCACCATTGAGCTGCTGGAGATGGTGGGCATCGCCAACAGCGAGGGCGTCTACCGGATGTACCCCCACGAGCTCTCCGGCGGCATGCGCCAGCGCGTCATGATCGCCATGGCTCTGGCCTGCAACCCCAAGCTGATCATCGCCGATGAGCCCACCACCGCCCTGGACGTGACCATTCAGGCCCAGGTGCTGGATCTGCTGCGCCACCTGAAGGACAAGATCAACTCCTCCATTATGTTCATCACCCACGACCTGGGCGTGATCGCGGAGATGGCTGACTATGTGGTGGTCATGTACGCCGGCCGGGTGGTGGAGAAAGGCACCGCCGAGGAGATTTTCGCCAACCCCGCCCACCCCTATACCATCGGCCTGATGGCCTCCAAGCCCGTGGTGGGCAAAAAGGTGGATGAGCTCTACGCCATCCCCGGCAAGGTGCCCAATCCCATCAATATGCCGAACTACTGTTATTTTAAGGACCGCTGTGAGATGTGCGTGGAGGGCTGCGACGGGGACTACCCCTGCGAGGTCAGCCTTTCCCCCACCCACAAGGTCAGCTGCTACCGCTACTATGACCGAAAGGCGGGTGAATAAGGATGCCCAATTGGAAAGCTGGCAAGATCGACGATCAGATGACGGAAGAGGGCAAGATGGCTGCCGCCCAGCACGCCGGGGACCTCTCTAGGGGAGAAAAGGACGCGGCGCACAAGGCCAAGCACAGCTTTGACGGCGACTACACCCCTGTGGAATACGACCCTCAGTACGTCCTCATGGTCAATCACCTGAAGAAGTATTTCCCCATCAAGGGCGGCATGGTGTCCAAGCCCGTGGGCTGGGTGAAGGCTGTGGACGGCGTCACCTTCAACCTGAAGCGGGGCACCACCATGGGCCTGGTGGGCGAGTCCGGCTGCGGCAAGACCACCACCGGCCGCACCATCCTGCGGCTGGCCGGCGATAAGACCGGCGGCCAGATGCTCTTCAACGGCCAGGAGATCTACGACCTGTCCCCCAAGGAGATGCGCGCCCTGCGCCCCAAGATGCAGATCATCTTCCAGGATCCCTTTTCCTCCCTGTCCCCCCGTATGCCGGTGGGCGAGATCATCGGTGAGGCGGTGCGGGAGCACAGCCTGGTCTCCAAAGAGGAGTTCAACGACTATATCGACCAGATCATGGACGAGTGCGGCCTGCAGCCCTTCCACAAGGACCGCTATCCCCACGAGTTCTCCGGCGGCCAGCGGCAGCGTATCTGCATCGCCCGGGCCCTGGCCCTGAACCCCGAGTTCGTGGTCTGCGACGAGCCGGTGTCCGCCCTGGACGTGTCCATTCAGGCCCAGATCATCAACCTGCTGAAGCAGCTGCAGGAGGAGCGCAAGCTCACCTACCTGTTCATCTCCCATGACCTGTCGGTGGTGGAGCACATCTCCGACACCGTGGGCGTCATGTATCTGGGCAACCTGGTGGAGTACGGCGCCACCGTGGACATCTTCAAGCATCCCCTGCACCCCTACACCGAGGCCCTGTTCTCCGCCATCCCCATCCCGGACCCCAAGGCCAAGATGAACCGGATCGTGCTGGAGGGCACCATCCCCTCCCCGGCGAATCCCCCCTCCGGCTGCAAGTTCCACACCCGCTGCTCCCACTGCACCCAGCGGTGCAAGGAGGAGGCCCCCCGTCAGATCGAGGTGGAGCCGGGCCACTATGTGGTCTGCCACCTGTACGATAAGTGATGGCCAAAGACCGCCGCAAATTTGAGGACGACGGCCGCACCATCGCCGACATGAGCGGCGTGAGCCGCCCCAGTCTCTTCGGCCACCTGCCCGTGCGGGAGCAGGGCGCAAAGCCTCTCCCCCAGGAGGCGGCCTCCCGGAGTCCGGAGCAGGAGCCCCTCTCCCCGGAGGCCCGCCGCTGGGCGATTCTGGGGGCGCTGAAGGCGGCGCTGCTGATCGGCATGGCCTTTATTGTGGGCCTGGGGCTGGTCATCCTGCTGCTCCTGCTGATCTGGGGCGCCTTTTAAACCCACACATGAAACAAGGCAGATGTCCTCTCGG
>CAZAIF010000071.1:0-8843 GCA_964485125.1 uncultured Oscillospiraceae bacterium
TCTAAAAAAATACTGGAGACGGCCTGGCAAAAAACAGCGGGGAGCGGATCACCTATCTGAACACCCTGCTGCAAAACGGCTTCACGATACGGCGCGTCGTCGACCCCCGGCCCCCGGCGGAGATGATAGAGCTGCCCGGAATGCGGGACGAGATGCGCCGGCCCATGATGCTGTTGATGGCGGCCAAAAAAAGGAAGGCTGAACCGACTTTCTACTCCATGGGCTTCCCATGATGCCGCCGCGCGGCTTTTGCATAAGACGCCGCACGTCCCTTCAGCTCTGTGGTTTTTCACTGTTCCAGGAAATCCTATATCTGAAGTAATACTATGCCCGGAACACTCATAGATATCAGACTTTCCAGATATAAATGCAAAAACAGCCCTCCGATTTGGAAGGCTGTTTTTGCATGAAAGATTGTTCCTTAATATGGTCGGAGTGTCGGGATTCGAACCCGAGGCCTCTTGGACCCGAACCAAGCGCGATACCAAGCTTCGCCACACCCCGATGGTTTTATATTATACTCAGCCCCATGGGCAAAGTCAAGTGCCGTTTTCCGCTTTCCGGCGGCCGCGGAGTACAAAAAATCAAAAATTATTTCCGTTATTTTATATAAAAATAACGCATCAATTTTGTGTATTACGCCGGTTTGAATGAGGGCTTGCAAAAATATTGTGCCTCATGCCGGCTTTTTCACAATATCTTGTGGTTGTTTTGCATCTGCCCCCTATTTGAATGTAACTTTTTGTTACCCTTCGTTTTATTTTTCGGTTGAAAAAACGCCGACAATTCGTCGTTTTGTTTACATAATTATTAACATCTGAAACCGTTTTTGCAAAAAATCGCCCCAAAAAATTTGATTTTTTTGATTTTAACGCATATAATCCGGCTGTAACCAAAAGTAACAAACATTTTGAATTGCAATCTGCAAGCACCATTGGAGGATACTATGTTCGATTTTGTTGAGTCATTCAACCATAAGAGAACCGGCGTCTGCATCCGAAAGGTCGTTTACATTGCGCTTTCCACAGTTGCTGCGGTCACCGTTGTCCTTTTCATCTCTTTCAGCGCATTCGCCGGGCAGTCGGAGGAACCCTCCGCAGCGGCGGCCAGGGATGTCGGCAGCCCTTCCGACGCCATCATCGCCAACCTGATGGTGGTAGAGGAGATCGACCTGGGCGATCAGGGCATCTTCCCCGCTGGCCACGAGCTGGCCACCATCCATGTGGACGGCCAGGTCTATACGGTGGACACCTATGGCAAGACGGAGGAGGAGCTGCAAGAGCTCTACGGCTTCACCCTGGAAAATCAGGACTACACCGAGCAGGTGGAAAACGAGTACGGCTATGACCTGTATGTCAACCGGCTCACCGTGGAGACCACCACCGAAGAGGTGGAGATCCCCTATGAGACGGTCCGGGTGGCCGACAACTCCATGAAGAAGGGGGAGGAAGTGGTCACCACCGAGGGCGTCAACGGCGTCCAGGTGGACACCTACGAGGTGCGCACCCTGAACGGCGAGACCACCACCACCCTGCTGAGCAGCGAGGTCTCCGTGGAGCCGGTAGATGAGGTCATCACCTACGGCACCCAGAGCGGGACGGCTACCGGCTTCTCCAACAGCGGCGGCTCTCTGAACCTGACAAGCGAAACCATCACCTATGTGGACACCGATGCCAAGACCTTCACCCTCTCCTCCGGCGAGGTGTACTCCTACTCCCGGGCCGTGAACTGCACCGGCTACGCCTACTGCCAGCCCGGCGGCACCACCGCCACCGGGACCTCCGCCCGCCAGGGCGCCATCGCGGTGGACCCCTCGGTCATCCCCCTGGGCAGCCGGCTGTTCATCATCGCCAGCGACGGCTCCGTGGTCTACGGCTTCGCCACCGCCGAGGACACCGGCGGCAACATCAAAGGCAACAAGGTGGATCTCTATTATAACACTGAGTCCCTCTGCTACTCCTTTGGCTGCAGAAACGTGACCGTCTATGTGCTGGACTGACCCAGGCGCACAACCAACCATTCAATCAAATTAAGCTACGGCTGCGCAGAAGCGTGCCCCAGGCAATCTGCCCGGGGCACGCTTTCTTTTTTCCTCACCGCGCAGCCGGTCATTCAGACTGGCCCGATTCGGTCAGCAGCTTCACCGCATTTAAAATGACCGGCCGCTGCTCTCCCCGGGGAATGACGGCCACCACCGCCATGGGAGGCGCATTCTGGGGGATGGTGACGATGTCCGGGCTCATGGCCAGCCGGGTATTCTGATCCAGCAGGGCGATGCCCACCCCCATCTCCACGCACAGCAGCAGGGACTCCAGGGAGCAGGGTTCCCGGACAATGTTTGGCACAAAGCCCTCGGCGGAACAGCTGTCGATCAACCGCTGGTAGCCGCCGGGGGATTCCTGACGGGAGATGACCACAAATTTTTCGTCTTTCAGATCGGAGAGGGTCAGGGTCTTTTTGCCCGCCAGCGGATGGGTGCGGTGCATGGCGATGGCCGGGGACTTCTGATAGAGGCAGAAGGTGCGCAGCTCCGGGTCGTCCTCCACATCAAAGCTCAGGGTGATGATCAGGTCATAGTGTCCAGAGCGCAGGCCGCTGCGGAGATTTTGGTAGGAATTGCGCTCCAGCTCGATTTGAATCTGGGGATAGATGGCTGCCACACGCTTCAGCCGCTCCGAAAGCACCCGGTTGACGTCCTGGCCCTCCAGCACACCAATAGACAGGGCGGACTCCCCTTTCCGGGCCAGGGACCGGGCCTGTTCAAACACGTCGTCGAGCCAGTCGGGCAGATCCCGGATTTTGTCGAACAGAAACTGCCCGGCGGGGGTCAGCTTGACCGAGCGCCGGGAGCGGGTGAACAGTGCAAAGCCCAGCTCCTGTTCCATCTGGGCGATCTGCTTGGAGAGGTTGGGCTGGGCGGTGTACAGCCGCCGAGCCGCCTCGGAGAAGCTGCCGCAGCGGGCCACCTCCACAAAATAACGAAGTCGAATGGTATTCATACACTTATACCTCATTCGTAAATATATGATTTCATAATAGCATATGGACAAAATTTTCGCAAGGAAATTGTATCTTTTTCACAAAGCCATGACTGTGTTATTCCAACCGGTATATGAAACCTTGCTTTTTCGGTATTTGTCAATTCTTTAACAAACTGTTAAAGTATATTCGAGACGGCGAATCGCGCCCGAAGATTTAGGGGAAACAAGAATTAAAGGAGGAACCCATTATGAAAATTCTCGGCATTTCCTACGGCACGCTGAACGGCGGCAACGACACTATGGTCAAGGAGGCCCTGATGGGGGCCCAGGAGGTAGGCGCTGAGATCGAGTTCATCAACGTCAACACCTTGAACATCAAGCACTGCACCGGCTGCAAGGCCTGCGTCATGAGCCTGTTCTCCGGCCGGGGCAACGCCTGCGTGCTCAAGGACGACATGCAGTGGCTGATCGACCAGATGTATGACGCCGACGGCCTGATCTTCTCGGTGCCCATCTTTGAGAAGTGCGCTACCGGCCTGTTCCATACCACCATGGACCGCTTCGGCCCCCGCATGGACCGGGGCAACCTGATGATCGCCCAGAAGATCGCCGAGAACGGCGGCAAGCCCATCGATCCCAAGTACCTGAAGGAGATGGCCGTGTCCTACATGGCCGTGGGCGGTTCCGACTGGGCCACCCGGGTCCAGGCCGACTGCGCCACCCAGGCCCTGACCCCCAAGTGGACCCTGATCCACAACGACTACTTCCAGTGGTCCCTCGGCATCATGATGAACGACGAGTACCTGGCCAAAGCCCATCAGATCGGCATTGACACCGCTGAGGCCGCCAAGAAGATTCTGGAGGGCACCACCGAGATCCCTGTGGGCATCATGGGCAGCGAGTACAAGTCCGACCCGGGCATCTGTCCTCACTGCCACTCCAAGAACTTCTACCTCCAGGAGGACGGCAAGGCCATCTGCTGCCTGTGCGGCCTGGAGGGCAGGATCGAGGTCGTGGACGGCAAGTACCAGTTTATCTTCCCCGAGGACACCCTGCCCCACGCCCATGACACCATTTCCGGCAAGTTCATCCACGGCGACGACATCCAGAACAACGAGAAGAGCTCCCGGGCCAAGCTGGCCTCCGAGGAGATGAAGGCCCGGAAGAAGAAGTACATGGAGTTCATCCAGCCCACCAAGCCCCAGGCCTGAGACGACAGGACGGACACAAATACACATTCAACTTCAACGCATCAGAAAGAAAGGAAGTTTTTGCATGAAAGCTGGCGTTTTTTACGGCAAGGGAGATCTGCGCATCGAGGAGCGCCCGGTGCCCGAGGTGGGCCCCGGCCAGATGCTTGTCAAGATCGCCTATGTGGGCATCTGCGGCACCGACGTGGAGTTCTATAAGTCCGGCATGTGCCCCCCCTTCACCAAGCTGCCCCTGATCCTGGGCCACGAGAACTGCGGCGTGGTGTGCAAGGTGGGCGAGGGCGTCACCAAGTTCAAGGTGGGCGACCGGGTGCTCTGCGGCCCTCCCGGCCACTGCGCCGAGGACTGCCCCTCCTGCCAGAAGGGCATGACCAACATCTGCCTGTACGGCTTCCCCCGCACCGCTGGGCTGGGCCAGTACGACGGCGGCTATGCCGAGTACCTGCTGGTCAACGACGTGGCTCACACCATGATCGTCCCGGTGCCCGACGGGGTGGACTTCAAGGATGCGGTGCTCTTTGACGTGATCTGCGTCTCCCTCCACGGCATCCGCTCCTCCCGCTTCAGGTTCGGCGACAACGTGGTGGTCTCCGGCACCGGCCCCATCGGCCTGGCCGCCATCCAGATCCTGAAGGCCGCCGGCGCCAACAAGATCATCGCCCTGGGCACCACCTCCTCCAAGGAGCCCATCATCAAGGCCTACGGCGCCGACTACTTCATCAACTCCAAGGAGTGCGAGGACCTGGCCGGCGAGATCAAGAAGATCTTCGGCACCGAGGTGGGCGCCGACGTGGTGTTCGAGTGCGCCGGCAACATGGCCAGCCTGGCCAACTGCGTCTACTCCTGCGTCAAGCCCGGCGGCCAGATCTCCGTCATCGGCACCATCCAGGAGCCCATGAGCAACCTGGTGCCCGGCTCCTTCTCCATTTTAGAGCCCAACATGCAGTTCTCCTTCACCTACACCGAGGACGACGTGAAGATCTATCTGGATATGGTGGGCTCCGGCAAGCTCACCTTCCCCAACATGGTGACCGGTGTGGTCTCTCTGGACGAGTGCGTGGAGAAGGTCTTCGCCGGCGACCGGCGGGGCCAGCTGAAGGTCCTCATCGACCCCAGTCTGTGAGGAGGCGGCCGCAATGTCTAAGAAATATCCTGTCGCCCTCTCCCCCATCCGCATCGGCAGCACGGTGCTGAAAAACCGCATCGTCTCCGCCCCCTCCACCATGCACTCCATGTCCAACGGGGAGCTCTACCCCTCCCAGGACGCCCTGGCCTTCTTTGAGGAGCGGGCCCGGGCCGGGGTGGGCATGGTCACCGTGGCCGGCCTCAAGGTGGGCAAGGACGTGCGGGACGACGGCGCCATGACCGCCTGGGACGTCAATGCCCCCAACCACCGCAACAAGCTGATGGAGCTGGTGGAGCGCATCCACTTCTACGGCGCCAAGGCCTCCATGGAGCTGATCGGCATCTTCCCCGAGGGCTACACCGTCTCCGACGGGTGCAGCATCATGGGCTGGGGCGAGGGCCACGAGATCACCCGTGAGGCCATGGAGGAGTTCAAGCAGGACTGGGTGGACGCCGCCCAGGCCCTGGTGGAGTGCGGCTTTGACGCCATCCTGATCCACAGTGGCCACTCCTGCCCCCTGGCCCAGTTCCTCTCCCCCCTGACCAACAAGCGCACCGACGAGTACGGCGGCAGCACCGACAACCGCTGCCGCTACCTGATTGAGATCCTGGACGCCATCCGGGCCAAGGTGGGCAGGAAGCTGCTCATCGAGGTGCGCATCTCCGGCACCGAGTTTGAGGAGGGCGGCATCGACATCGAGGAGGGCATCCGCATCGGCGAGCGCATCCAGGACCACCTGGACATCCTCCAGGTCTCCGCCGGCATGCACAACCCCAAGTGGATGACCTGGGTCCACCCCTGCGGCTTCCGGCCCCCGATGCCCAACATCTACGTGGCCGAGGCCTTCAAGAAATCCGGCAAGTTCCATGTGCCCATCGTCACCCTGGGCGCCATCGACTCGGTGGACTCCGCCGAGGAGATCCTGGAGTCCGGCAAGGCGGACATGGTCACCATGGCCCGCAGCCTGATCGCCGACCCGCTGCTCATCAAGAAGTGCGTGGCCGGCCGCCGGGAGGATGTCACCCCCTGCATCAAGTGCATGCGCTGCCACGACTCCACCGTCTACGGCCATCACTTCCAGTGCTCCGTCAACCCCACCGCCGGGCTGGAGAACTCCATCGCCCATCTGGTGCAGCCGGTGGAGCGCGCCAAGAAGGTGGCCGTGGTGGGCGGCGGCCCCGCCGGCATGAAGGCCGCCCTGGTGGCCCAGGAGCGGGGCCATCAGGTCACCCTGTTCGAGGCCGCCGGCGAGCTGGGCGGCATGCTCCACAAGGCGGGCTACTTCTCCTTCAAGTACCCGGTGAAAAATTACATGGAGTGGCTCATCGCCCAGGTGGGCAAGAGCGGCATCGAGGTAAAGCTGAACACCAAGGCCACCGCCGAGACCGTCGCGGGCTATGACGCGGTGATCGTGGCCATCGGCGCCGAGCCGCTGATCCTGCCCGTCCCCGGTGTGGAACAGATCAAGCCCGCCATCGACGTGCTGGGCCACGAGGACACCCTGGGCGACACCGTCATCCTGATCGGCGGCGGTCAGGTAGGCTGCGAGACCGCCCTGCACCTGGCCAAGCTGGGCAAGCGCGTCACCGTGGTAGAGATGCAGGCCGAGCTGGCCCCCGACGCCTCCACCACCGGCCGCAACGAGCTGATGACCGAGATCGCCCGGGAGCCCAACTTCGTCCCGCTGACCGGCGCCCGGTGCCAGAGCGTCACCGCCAAAAGCGTCACCTATGTGAAGGACGGCAAGGAGGAAACCATCGCCGCCGACAGCGTGGTGCTGTGCGCCGGCATGAAGGCCAAGTCCGCCGAGGCGGACAGCTTCTTCGGCGCCGCCGATGAGGTCACCGAGATCGGCGACTGCATCCGGGCCCGCACCGTGGAGTGGGCCACCAAGGAGGCCTACTACGCCGCCGTCAACCTGTAATCCCACTGCAATCCATGTTCCGTGCCCCAATGGGCACAATGTGTGCTGAACTGGTTTCGATTCCCCGGCCGGGTCTTCCCGCCGGCCGGGGAACCCTTCCATCATGTGTGGTCTCGGCGCCGAGTGAGAAACGGCGCTGAAATAGAGCCAAAATAATGAGAAAAGAAGTTTTTCGCATGAGCACCAAGCAAAAAGACGGCATCTCCCTGATCAGCGCCAATTTCGGCGTCAAGGGCTGGGTCGTCCTGATCATCACCTTCCTGTGCATCTTCCTGGACTCCTCCCTGATCAACGACTCTCTGAACGTGGTGGTGGACGCCTTCGCCGGCATCCACCAGTGGAACAGCAACCTGCTGCTGAGCTTCTCCACCATCACCGCCTGGATCGCCGTAGCCGGCGCCGTCATGTGGGGCGTGCTGTCCAGCAAGATCTCCATCCGCTGGGCCTGGGTCATCTCCCTGGTGATCACCGGCATCGCCTGCCTGTTCTGGGGCAACGCCTCCTCCCCCATCGTGTACTTCGTATGTCTGGCCGTGGCCAGCGTGGGCGGCATGGGCTTCTGCTATATCTGCTCCATGAACGTGATCTCCAACTGGTTCCCCCGCAAGAAGGGCATGGCCATGGGCTGGGTCACCATCGGCTTCCCTCTGTCCGCCGCCGTCACCTCCAACTTTGTGGGCAATATGCTGGGCAACGGCGGACTGCCCCGGGTCTATCTGGTCTACGCCATCGCCTCCTTTGTGCTGGCCGTGCTGGTGGCCCTGCTGGTCCGGGATTATCCCGAGCAGATGGGCGCCTATCCCGACAATGACCACAAGTTTGACCGGGAGCAGGCTCAGAAGGAGCTGGAACAGGGCCTGGAGTACATGAAGTCCTCCCCCTGGAAGCCCAAAAAGCTGCTGGGCACCGGCAAGGTGTGGATGATCGGCCTCTCCCTGGGCATCATGGAGCTGCTCAGCTTGGGCATCATGACCAACTTTGTGCCCCGTATGATGCAGGCCGGCTATGTTTCCGTGGCCGAGGACGGCACTGTCAGCCCCGCCGGTATCATCTTTGTCATGCTGGCCATCGCCGGTCTGGCCGCCTGTGTGGGCAGCGTCGGCTGCGGCGTCATGGACGCCAAGCTGGGCCCCAAAAAGGCCATCCAGATCACCATGGTCATCGCTGTCATCGCCATCGTGCTCAACCTGATCCCCACCACCGCCACCAAGTTCGCCTCCCTGCCCTTCCTGGCCATCATGCTGGGCGGCGCGGCCAACTATCTGGTCTCCCTGACCAACACCATCTGGGGCCGCTATGACTTCCCCATGGCCTATAAGGTGCTCAAACCCATGGTGGCCGCCGTGGGCGCCCTGGGCGTTTCTGTGGTGGGCATCATCGGCCGCAACATCGGCTACGACGTCTCCTATGGCGTCCTGGCCGCGCTGACTGTCATCGCCTTCGTGCTGGTCACCCTGGTGGACGACAGCCTGATCGGCCGCAACTGATCTTACCTACTCTCTATACCCCTTTTTCTTATCCCCCTAAACGGCGCCGCCTGGTTTGCGAACGAACCGGGCGGCGCTGTTTTCTACCCTCATGGCACGCCGGGCGCTTCCCCT
>CAZAIF010000072.1:0-8732 GCA_964485125.1 uncultured Oscillospiraceae bacterium
GAGGGCTGAGGGGCGGCCGCCCGGTGCGAACCGACCGGCTCATTTGGGCACTTTTCCCGCCGAAACCGGGAAAATACTTGACAATTTTCGCGTTCTGCGCTATGAGTAAAATTGATTTAGGTAATTTTGCCGAATCACCTTACCCGCACATGGGAATTAACGCAAAAACAGCGTGGCCGGACGGCAAAAGCCGTCCGGCCACGCTGTTCTCTTTTTTGCCCACGGGATGCCGCCCCTCAGGCCGGCCCGCCGTCTCCCCCGCCCCTGGGGAGCACATAGGGCCGGAACCGGGCAAAGCGGAAGACCGCCCGTTTGACGGTGGTGCCGTCCCGCTGCCGCTCCTCCAGCACGCACCGGCGGCTGCAGGCCGCCAGGGCCGGGATGCCCCGGGCCAGCAGCAGGGAGACCACCGCCGCCGTCAGGGTGAACTCCCCCTGGCAGACCACCGCCGCCGGGTTCAGCCCGGCGATCCGGGCCGCCCACGACTCCGCCAGGGCGGCCACCCGGCCCTCGTCCCAGTCCTCGGGCACAGAGGGGAAGGGCAGATCCAGGATCTCCCCGTAGGCCAGGGCGGCCTCCCGCTGCTCCCGGCTCCAGCGGTCCGAGGGGTGGTTGGTGAAGTTGATGAGCACAGGGATCCCTCCTATTATCGAATGCTGTTCAGGAAGCTGTCGATCAGGGAATCCTGGTCGCCCCGGCCCGCAAGATAATAGCCGCCGCGGCCGTCAAACTGATAGGTCTCCAGGATGTGGTTGTTGTCGGCGATGGAACCCACCGTGCACATCAGCATGGCGGGGCCGTAATAGCACAGCCGGACATTGTGGAAGTATTTGAACAGCTGCTGCATCACCGCTGTGAAGTAGGCCAGGAATGCCTGGCGCTTCCTGTGGTCGTTCCGGGGCAGATCCATGGGGAAATATACCTCCACCATCCGCTCCCCTGCGACCCGGTCTTGGCCCTCCGGCCCGGGCTTGTCGAAGTAGACCACCGGATTCCCCTGGCCCTGGATGGCCGACAGCCCGTAGTGGATGACCACCGGCTCCAGCAGATCGGAGAAGCATGCCTTCACCCGGCCCGCGTCGCCGCCGAAGGTGGCGAAGAGCTCCTGGTGGAAGCGGCTCTGAAACCCCTGCTCGTTGTTGTCCTCCAACAGCCGGGCCAAGTGGAGCTTTTGGCCGTCCCGCGTCAGGACGGGAGCGGAACGATCCTCCTGCCGGCAGCACTCCAGGCAGTGATCCACAAAGCCGTCCATATAGGCGGCGTCCGTAGAGCGGGCCTTCACCCGGACGAACAGGTCAAAGGCGCCGCTGGACTGCTCCTCCTCCGGCACCTGGTAGTCGCTGGTGCGGTAGTCCAGGATGTGCTTGGTGTTGACAAAGCCCAGGAAGGAGATGCCCAGGGTGATCAGTCCTGTGATACCGCCGAAGCGCTCCAGCCCGTCCCAGAAGCCGCCCTCGATCCCCCAGAGCCAGCGCCCCAGCGGGGGCAGCACCCAAATACAGGCGGCCAGCTCTAAGGCGGCAATTGCCAGCGCCCACTGCCAGATTTTGACCCGGCTGGCCCATCTGCATAGACGCTTCCACCGGTCTTTGACCCCGCCGAAAAACCCGCGTTCCTGCTCTTGCTGTTTCATGTTTTTGTCTCCTCTCCCTGGGAAAACCCAGTTCCATCATAGCCCCTCCCGCCGGGGCTGTCAATGTCCCGCTTCATACTCGATCACATAGCCGATCTTGCCCGCCGCGGCCCGGTTCCCGGCGATGATGTCGTCGCGCTGGTCGTTCCAGCTCCAGGCCCCATCCGGCTTCCACATGCACAGGAAGGGCTCCGCCGTGCCGTCGCTGTCGCTGCCGCTGGGCTCGCCCGGGTACCAGCAGGAGAAGTCAAACGCCTCCCCGGTCAGCCAGCCGAAGGTCCCATCGCCTCCGGCCTGTCCGCCCAGCCAAAGATAGGTCAGGCCGCTCTCCTCCGCCAGCGCCTGCACCGTATCCCACTCCTCCTGGGAGGTGACGGCGGCCAGATAGCCCCCGCCCTCCTCCGCCAACTGTCTGGCCTCCTCCCAGGTCACGTCCCCGGCGATGACGGCATAGGTGTGCTGGGCCGGCTCGGTCCCGCTGAGGCCGGCCGCCTCCCCACCGGCGGCGTCCAGCTCCTCTGCCCCGCCGTCCTCATCGGCGTCTTCGGCGCCCCCGCCGTCCTCCGGGGGCTGGGCGGTCTGGCCCTCCTCCGGCAGGACGCCGGAGGAGGGAGACGCGGCCTCCCCATCGGATTTCCAGGGGAGCGCCTCCCCAAACAGGCTGTAGAGGGCGACCAGCACGAGCACTGCGATCAGCAATCTTTTCATACAAGCAACTCCTCCTCACATATTACAGAGCGGAAAGCAGCTCCATCAGGTGGTTTGCGGTCTCCGCCGTGGTGACTTCCAGGGCGTCCTCCCCGGTCTGGGCGTTCTCGATCACAATGTAGAAGGCGGCGTGGAGCTCCTCCGAGTAGCCGCAGAGCAGCTTCTGGGTGCGTTCGGCATCCGCCCCCAGCTCGTCGGCGGTGCCGGTCTTGGCCGCAGTGATGGCGCCAGAGTAATTCTCCAAGGGATAACACTCCCCATAGGCCTGCCGCCAGAGCGCCCCCAGCCGCTGGAAGAGCTCCGGATGGCTCTGCCCGAACCGGGACAGCTCCGTCTCCTGGCCGGTCAGCAGCCTGGGCAGGGCGGCTCCGCCGTCGGCGGCGCACTGGCCGGCCAGGACGGCCATGTCGATGGGGCTGACCAGGGTGGCGCCCTGCCCGATAAGACTCCACACAGAGTCGAAGTCCCAGGCCGTGCCCAGCGTGACGCAGGTGCCGCTTCGGGGGATGGCCCCCAGGGCGCTGAGCTCATTGCCGTTGACCTGAAAGCCCATCTCCTCCAGGTCCGCCGCAGCCTGGGCCGGATCCAGGAGCTCAATTGCTTGCGCGAAAAAACAGTTACAACTGAGACCCAGGGCGTTGACCCCGTCGAGGGTTCCATGCACCCCAGTACAGCGCACCTCCTCCCCGTCCGCCCGGAGGGTGTAGCTGCCCGAACAGGAGAAGGACAACTCCGCCGGGTCGAATCCCTGCTGGAGCAGCAGCAGGAGGGTCACCAGCTTCATGGTGGAGCCCGGGGTGGTGTTGTAGAGGTTCTTATTGATGTAGCTGCCTTCCTGGGCGGCGGTGTCCCCCCAGTGGGCTCCCGGCGTGGAGGCCATACAGAGGATGTCCCCGCCCATGTAGTCATAGGCAAAGACACAGCCCTGGATCCCCTGCTCCGTCAGCCAGTCATACATTCCCTCCTGTACCGAGCTTGAGATGGTCAGGGTGAGCTCCGCCGCCGCGCCGGCCGGGATGCCGGTCAACGGGGAGTATTCAATGTCGGGAAAAAGCTCCTCCCAATATTGATTGGCCACGTATCGGGTCCGGGCCGAGTTGTCCTCCCCCACCAGGCCAATGAGGCTGGCAAAGGCGGGGCTGAGACCGGTCTGGTCCACGGTGGGGCCGAACAGGGAGACTCCGTCTGCGGTGGAAATCGTGCCGTACACAGAGTAGCGGTCTGGCTGCGTGTTCGCGTTGTAGTCCTGGATGGTGATATCCACCGTGGTGGAGATCTTCCGCCGTTCGGCGACGGTCATGGAGGCCAGGGCCTGTCCACCCAGGGCATAGACGCGGACTACGCCCACGGTGGTCAGCGCCGCCAGCAGCAGGGCCAGGACGGCGGGCAGGCGGTGGGCCGCAGTCTGCGCTTTCCGCTTCATTTTCATTTCAATTCACTTCCTTTCTCAGTTGGGACAGCCGTCCCCGCAGCCATCCGGCCAGGGGGCGCAGGCGGCGGGCCGTCCCGTCGGCGAGCCGGGCGGTCTCCTCCTCCAGCCGTGCCGCCGACGGTTCAGACAGCCGGCAGCCGGCGGCAAAGCCCAGGCAAAGCATCGAGGTGAGCATATTGGTGCCGCCGGATGAGACGAGGGGGAGGCACACCCCAGTAAATGGGAACAGATTGACGTTTCCGCCAATTTGCACAAGGGCTTGAACACACAGCAGCGCTGTGAGCAGATTGGAAAATATATACTGGGCCGAGTCATGGCGAAAGCTATGGAGCATCGAGCGGTTGGCCAGCAGCAGGGAAATATAGCAGCACACGATGAGAAACCCAATGCCAACACCAAAAATTGACAGAATGGCGTCGAAGCAAAAATCCGTCTGCACGGCGTAATTTCCGCTTGCATACAGGCTGTGTTCCAGCCCCTTGCCGAAGATCCCGCCGCGGACGACCGCCAGCAGGGCCTGGCGCAGGTTGCCGTTGGCTTCGGGACTGGCGAGGGCCTGGCCCACGTCGGCCACCCGCTTGAGGATGTAGCTGTCCGGTGAAATCAGCGTCAGCAGCTGATAGCCTGCCAACAACAGCGCCGCCCCCCCAGCGGCGGCGGCCAGGGCCGGGAGCGGGCCGCAGACCAGGTAGAGCAGCAGCAGGGCCACCGCGGCCAGGATGAGGGCGTTCCCCACATCGCGGACCACCAGGAGGGTGCAGAAGGCCACCGCCATGGTGATCAGAAATAGCCTGCGCAGCCGCTTGTCCTCCTTGATCTGGACGAAGGAGAGGCCGGTGAACAGGATGAGCGCCAGCTTGAGCACCTCCCCGGGCTGGAGGCTGACGCCAAAGAGGTAGATGAAGGCGCCGGAGCCGTTGGTGAGGTGCAGAAGGCCCAGGACAATATTCAGCCCGCAAAGAACCATGATTCCGATCAAGCCCCGGCGCAAGTACCGGGCCGGGATGTAGGCCCGGGAGCCCAGCTTGGCCAGCGGGATGGCGGCCAGGAAGCCCGCCAGGCCCAGCAGGATGGTGAGGAAATGCTTGAGGCTGGCAGAGGGGGCCGTGATATAGCACTGATAGACCACCGAGATGGTCAAGAGCACAAAGACCGGGCACAGCACTGCCGTGGGGGGCGCTTCAAAAAGGCGCTTCAGCAGCGCCCAGAGCCCCACCTCCAGGGCGATGAGCGCCAGTGTCATCAGAATCAGCCGGAGGGCGGTGGGGGCGGACTCGGTGTGGTAGTACCGGCTCCCATCCACCGTCTCATACACCCGGTAGCGGGACACCTGGGACTGGGCCACAGCCGCCAAAGGAAAAAATAGCTGAAAGAGGACCGTGGCCAGTAATCCTCCATAGGCCCGAACCTGATCCAGGGTGGGGGCGGAACGAAGCATTGGATATCTCATGGGCAGCACTCCTTTTTCTATTTATTCCCATTCAAATCTGAACCGGAGGGGATGCCCGTCGGCCATAGTCAGGATGATGATATCCCCCTGGCGCAGGGCCACCCCCTCGTCCAGACAGCCGACGCTGCCATCCTCGCGGATCACGCGCGCCAGCCCTTTCAGAAAAAACTGTCCTCCCTTGAGGGCGATCTCTGCCAGGCGGGTTTCAGGCGCACATCCGTAGCGTGACAGATTGATGTCGCAGGAATCGTCACCCCCCACCAACGTGAATGGGAAGAGGGGAAACACCGTGCCGCCTTCGGTTTCGACCAGGCGGCCGCAGCGGCCATAGGAATCGCCTTCTTTTATCGTGCCGGCCAGGGCCAGCGCCGCCAGGCCCAGCAGGGCGCAGAAGAGATAGATCATCTCCCATTGCCTCCCCCGTGGAACAGCAGGTATCCGGCGCCGAGGCCAATCCCCCCGCCCAGGGCGAGCTGGAGCGCGTCGCCTCCGGTAAAGCGAATGGTCAGGTAGAGGTGGTCAGCCAGCTCGGTGACCTGGGCCCCGGCCAACAGATAGGCCAGTGCCGCGGCCGCCATCAGGGCGGCGGCCAGAGGCCGGGCGCCGGAGATGCGCCAGGGCAGGCGCGGCCCGGGCCGCCCTTCCCCCCGGCGGGGCGCCGGAGCCTCCT
This sequence comes from uncultured Oscillospiraceae bacterium, assembly GCA_964485125.1. Lineage (GTDB taxonomy): Bacteria > Bacillota > Clostridia > Oscillospirales > Oscillospiraceae > UMGS1766. Next base: position 5,894 of record CAZAIF010000072.1, read on the forward strand.
CCGCCCGTGCCCCGTCCCGCCGGGGCCGTCTCTCCCGGGTGCTGGGCGCCGTGAGCTGCGCCCAGGCCGCCTGATCTTCGGGGCTCAGCCAGCGGAGCAGCCTGGAGACGGTGTTCCCGTCCCGGCGCAGGAGCTCCCGGGCCTTCCTGCCCTCCCCCTTGTCCAGATAGCCCAGCATATCCGTCAAATACTGGAGCCAGCTTTTGAGCTCCTCCTGGCTCCGTGCCCCGGCATCCATTTGGTCCAGCACGTCCCGCCGCCGCAGGTCCTGGATCAGCCCGGCCAGTCCGTCGGCCAGAGGGCTGACCTTGGGGGCCGGCAAGCCCTGCCCGATGTCATAGCGCTTTCGGGTCGGGCCGTCGGTCAGCTTTTTGGGCACCCCACCGCAGTAAAACAGGATCCTCCATTCGCTGAACTCCCGGACATAGGCCGTGGCAAAGGAGCAGGACAGCCGGAGCTTCAGCGGCAGCGTCCGGAGCAGGGCCGGCAGCTCGCCCTCCTCCTCACAGAAGGCGCAGGACGGCTGCTCGCAGAGGTCCTGCATCATCACCCGGAGCATCTCTGTGCCGGCGCCGCCCAGGCCCGGCCCCTCCGCCGGGGCGGACAGCACCTCGGCCGGCCAGCGGTCAAAGCCCCCCAGCAGCTCCAGCACCCCCTCCTGGGGCAGGGCCTCCATCCACCGTCTGAGCCGGAACAGCCGGTTGGGCACCTCCAGCAGCACCTCGGCCTGGGCCCGGCTGAACAGGAAGGCGAAGGGCAGCGTGCCCCGCCGGCGGTCATCGGCGAAGGCGTTGTTGGTGGTGGCGCAGACGCACGCCCAGCAGGAGGAACTGACCGGGGCAAATTGGAAGTAGGGGCGGTCTAAGGCAGACAGTTCCCTGGCGATCTGCCCGCACTCCAGGTCAAAGCGGGCGCCGCCCGGGATGGCCGGCCTCCGGGTGCTATACCGCGTGTTATACTGCCCGCCGGTGTGGGTCACCGCCACGACCTGGATCCGGTCCTGGATCCGGTCAGGGGCCACGCTTTCACGGCTCATGGTCATATCTCTATACACCTCCAAAAAATTCCATCAAACGATCCGGATGAGCTGTTCAAACACATAGGCCAGGGGGAGAGCAACATTCGTCCCCCTGCTGAAATCCAGCAGCCGCTCGCCCGTCACCGGGTCGGTCTCTCCGGTTTCTTCCACTGACTGGACCAGGAAGCACCCCATGGGGAGGGTGGGATCCAGCAGCGGCCCACAGACCTGAGCGGCGATGGCCATGTGCTGGTTCATAGCCTCGCACGGGTCTTCCGCGCTGGTTGCCTCCGAGAAGGCCAGGCTGTCGGGGCACAGCCGCGCGCCGCCCAGGTCCAGCTTGTCCGGCGACTCTCTCAGCAGCTTCTGCAGGGCGTCGGCGTGTGTGCAGATCAGGCATATTGTTTTTGGCAGTTTCTTTTGCCGTCTGAGGCGCTGGAGCAGGAGCTGGACGTCCCCGCGGACCCTGGCCCCGGGCTGGAACCCGCGCTGGTCGATGAAAACCAGGAGCCCATCGCTCAGACGGAGGATCTGTTTGAGGATCCGATTGGCCGTCTGTTCATCGGCCAGGTCGCCTCCAAAGCTGTCCTCCGTCAGCATACCCTCCAGCGCCCTGCCCCGGCGGCGGTCCACGGTCGTCTCTCCGCTAATATCTACCAAATAGCACAGGGCCCGGATATTTCCTTTTTTATCCAGAATATTGAACGGGTATTGGGACACCCGGCCTAACTCCGTGGGGGCCAGCCGGGGCTGCTGCTGCAGGGTATGGATCGTCTCGTAGCCAAAGGGGAGGAGCTCGCGCATCTGCTGGGCCACGGTCTTGGTCTGGGCGGCGCAGGCGAAGCAGCTCTTCCCGCTCGCCACCGCGCCGAGCATTGGGAGAAAAAAGGTGGGATAATATCCAGAATCCGGCAGAAACGACACCGTGGCGGCCCGCGTCAGCGAGGATCTGGCGATCCGGTCCTCCGGCGTGAGCACCACTGTCTCTGCGCCTTGATTCCCAACGCTGATCTCGAGCTCGGCCGTATAGGCGAGGCCGTTGACCAGGTCACACTCCCTGACGGAGACGGAAACCTGCTTGGGGCTGTTTTCCGTCTGCACCACCTCAGCGTTCCAGCCGAACCCCCGGCGCAGCAGCCGGGCATATACGGTCTCGCCCCGAGTTCGGGTCTGATAAACCCACTCCTTCTCGGGCCAGGGCGTTCCAGTTCGATCGATAGCGACTCCGATTGGGATCATGTCCTTTCTCCTTTCGTCTTTTTGAGAAACACTGTTTTTCGTGTAAAGGGGATATATTCCAGTTCCACGCCGTCCAGGGCCACCACCTGCCGCTCCGGCAGCAGTCGGAGGAAGCTGCCGGAGCGGCAGAGGGCGGCGCCGCCGGCCTCCAGGACGACGCTGAGCGCCGTGCCGGGGATCTCCGCGCGTTTTTCCTTGGTCAGGTCGAAGAAGAGCTCATGGCCGCCGCAGAATGCCCGCAGATATTGACGATGGATCACCCGTTGTCCCGCCGGCCGGGCCAGGAGGCTTCGCACCCCATTGACGGCGTTGCGCAGCAGATGGGCGGGAAACCGGTCTTTGACCCAGCCCAGGGCGCACAGCGCCAGATAGGCCGCCGTGCCCGGTTTGCCCAGCAGGACGTTGATACAGGCGTCCCAGGGCACGGCGCTGAGCGCCCCGGCGGTGAACTGGTACGCCGCGACCTGTCCCAGGGCGGAGCTCAAAAAGGCCTGCCACAGAGCCAGCACCGGCGGGAGCTGGCCCAGCAGCCAGATCCCCCAGCGGATCGCCAGCAGACAGGCAAAGAGACTGCTGGCTCTG
>CAZAIF010000073.1:0-8661 GCA_964485125.1 uncultured Oscillospiraceae bacterium
CTTATATCGTGTCGTTCCTGTTCTCTCGCCATTTGTTTGCCCTCCTCTACTTCGAGAACTATTATATCATTCTTTTATTGACGACACCCACTAGCCTATTGCCACACCTTCTCAGTCTTTTTTGAACAAAATCATATCTTTTTCATAGTTTTGCCCTCTTTATCCGAAATCTTTTGTGCAGATAGACGGCGCGGCGCACGGGGAAGAGTTCCCCGTGCGCCGCACGCCGTTTACATAGTTTCCATTTAATTACACCGCCGAGAAAGCCCAGAGGTTCCTGATCTGGCCGCTGAGCTCCTCGAAGCTCCAGGTCCTGGCGCTACGCTGGGGGCTATTGGGATCACAGATGGAGAAGCCCTCCCCGTCATAGCCGGTGACCACGATGAAATGACCGTTGCCGGTGAAGTCCCCGGGGCCCATGGCGCAGATCAGCGGCATCCCCGCCGCCAGGGCGGAGGCCATCCGCCCCTCGTCCAGAGGGAGCTCCTCCGCAGCCAGGCCGAAGTGGGCGCCGCCGTCGCTCATCAGCTCCCAGGAGGTACCGATACCCTCCACATAGTAGCCCGCCTGCTGGGCGTACTGGGCCACGGTGAGGGGGTCATAGGCGGCGTTCCCGGTGAGGCAGAGGGCCACCATGGACAGGCAGGTGGGCCCGCAGCCGGTATAGCCGATCAGCCCGCTGCCATAGCTCTGATATCCCCAGCGGATATCCCACTGGAGCAGCAGGGGCACGGTTCCCGCCGCCGCCTCGGCGCTCAGGTCGATCTCCGGGGTCTGGTCGTGGAGCTGGGGGTACTGATAGACAAAGTCGATGGCCTCCGGGTTCTTCTCCGCCAGCTCCCGCAGGGCTTGGGGGTACTGGTCCGGGGCATTCAAGATGGCCTGCAGCTTTTGCTCCTCCTCTGTCGGGAGGGCGTTGTCCTCGGACAGACCTCCTCCATCGTCTCCGGCCTCCCCCTCCAGCACGGTGCCGGAGCCGGTGTTCCCACCGGTCTCCGCGCCGCCATCCCCCGCCGGGGCGCGGGAGGTGCCGCCCAGCATGAGCAGCAGCCGCCCCAGGAAGAGCATGAGCGCAAAGCACACCGTAAGGAGCACCACCAAGGAACGGCTCACGCTTCTTTGCCGGCGGACAGGCCGGCTCCGCCGCCGGGCGGGCCGTACCCTGCGCCCCGCCGGCCGGGGCGCAGGCAGCTCCTCCCCACTCCAGTCCTCTTCCCAGGCTTCGTCTTCCCAGTCCTCCTCTTCCCAAGTCTCTTCCTCCCAGGCTTCCGCCCCCCAGTCCTGGCCGGAGCGGGGAGCGCCTTGGGTTTCATATCGTCTCATAGGAACACCTCCTGTTGCATTGACGCCCTTTCAGGCGCACGCCCAGCATACCAGGGGGATGTCTCCCACTGTTCAAACCGCTGTGTCAAAATTGTAACTTCTTTTGGGCGCTGTGTCAATTCTCCGTGTTGTCCTGGAGCCGCAGCTCTAGGTTCCAGTAGATCCCGTCCAGTATCGTCACCTCCAGCTGGAGGCGGAAGGTGAGATCGCTGCTGACGGCACTGAAGGCACAGGAGAGGGGGGCGCCGCCGGCGAACATCACCCCGTCCGCCGAATCCACCACCGTTCCCGCCGCCAGCCAGCCGTCCAGAAAGGTCTCCTCGTCCAGGGTCTCTGAGACGCCTGTGAACAGGCTGGTCTCCACCTGGGTGCCGGTAAAATTCAGGTCGCAGCAGTCCCGGTAGGCCTCCAGCAGACTGTCCCACATGGCCTGGGGACTGAAATAGTCCGCCGGGACGATATAGACCGACGCCCGGACCGGCACATAGTATTCCGGCTGGACCAGGAAGTCGGAGTACTCCCCCGAATAGGGGTCATAGCCCTCCGTCCGCAGCACCCAATCCTCCCCGGAGCTGCCGCTCACGGATCCATAATAATCGTATTCCAGGTTGTACAAACTGTCCAGCCAATAGCCCCGGCTGGACAGGCTGTCCAGCAGCTGGCGCTGAAAGTCCATAAAGCCGCTGAACGCCTCCTCGGTTCCTGCGGCGTCCTGGGCATCCTGTAGGCCGTAGTCCTCGGCGTCCTCTGCCTCCTCCACCAGCCGGATGGCGGCCAGCAGGGCGTTTTTCATATCTTCGTAATCGTCCCCATAGGGCCGCACATCCTCCACCGCCACGGCGCTGGCGCCCCGGCGCAGCTGCTGGGCCTGCCGGCGGAGCAGCAGGCTGGGCACAAAGGTCCCCGCCGCCAGCATGGCCGCCGCCAGGGCCGCCGGGAGCAGCCAGCGCAGGAAAATCTTCTTCGCCTTCACGGTGTCGCCTCCTCTCCCAACACCCTGGGGCAGAGCTTCAGTGCCACCGTCACCGTGGTGCCCAGCCCCTCCGCGGAGTCATACTCCAGCCGGGTTCCGTGGATGGCGGCGATCTTGGCGCACAGGGCCAGCCCCAGCCCGGCCCCGTGCTCCTTCCGGGAGCGGGACTTGTCCACCATGTAGAAGGCCTCGGTGATCCGCCGCAGCTGATCGGCGGGGATGCCCCTGCCGTCGTCGTCCACCCGGATGACGTACCGATCCCCCTCCGTCCCGCCGGTGAGCCGGGCCCGGGTGCCCCCGGATTTGAAGGCGTTGTCCAACAGGTTGAGCAGCAGCGTCTTGAACAGGTCGTACTCCACCCGGGCATAGCCCGGACGGCCGGAGACGCTGAAGCGGACCTTCCGCTTCAGGGCGGCAGGGAAGGCGGTCTCCCCCACGTCCCGGAGCAGCGCCTCCATGTCCATCTCCTCCAACAGGAAGTCCTGCCGCTCCAGGGTGATCAGCTCCATCAGCTTGAAGGACAGAACCTCCAGCCGCATCCCCTCATTTAATATATAGCCCGCCGCCTCATGGATCTGGGCGGGGGTGAGCTGTCTCTGATAGATGGTGTCGGCATAGCCGATGATGCTGGTCATAGGGGTCTTGAGCTCGTGGGCAAAGTTGGCCACAAAATCCTCCCGCTGGCGCACCGCCAGCTCCAGCTCCCCGATCTTGCCCTGGATGGTGTCCGCCATCCAGTTGTAGGTCCGGGTCAGATCCCCGATCTCATCCCGGGACCGGGTGAGCAGCCGCCGGGTGTAATCCCCCTGGGCGAAGGCCCGGCTGGCCCGCTCCAGCCGCTTGATGGGCCGGGTCAGCAGCCAGGACAGGGCCAGCATCAGCAGCGATCCGGCCAGAGCCGCCGCAAAAAACACCAGCTGACAGCGGGTCCGGAGCTGGTCCGCCTCCCAGAAGACGGCGCTGACATCCCGGACGGTGGTCAGTTCCAGGGTGTAGCCGCTCTGGTTGAAGGCGCTGGCCACCACCAGCCAGTCCCCGCCCTCCTTCTGGCCGGGCTGGATTTGATAGATGATCTCCCCCTCGTCCCAGGTGAGCCCTTCCAGGGATTGCCGGGCATTGGAGTAGAGGGCCCCCTCTCCGGAGCGGGCCAGGCTCAGCTCCACCGACATGGCGTCGGCGGTCTGGAGGGCGATGTCCCGCAGGGTGCCCTCGTCCACATCGCCGGACCGGCTGGCGGTCAGGATTCCGGACTGGATGGCGCACTTGACCAGCTGATGCTGCTGCAGGCCGTTCTCCACCTGGTGCTCCACCGCGTTGGCCAGGCTGGAGGAGACGGTGAAGTACTCCGCCAGGGAGAGGGCGGCGGTCAGGATCAGCATGGTGCACAGAAACAGTTTGGCAAAAAACCTCATGTCATCTCCCCCGCTCCCATCTCAGGGCCCGTCCGCCCCGTCCTCCCGGGGCATCCGCAGCCGGTAGCCGATGCGGAACACGGTCTGGATGGCGTCGTTCCAGTCCAGCTTCTTGCGCAGGCGCTGGATGTGGCTGTCCAGGGTGCGGGTCTCCCCCAGGTACTCCTCCCCCCACACCGTCTCGTAGAGATAGCAGCGGGTCAGGGCCACGTTGCGGTGGCGGATCAGGGTGGCCAGCAGGTCAAACTCCTTGACGGTGAGGGAGACCGGCTCCCCCGCCTTCTCCACGGTGCGGGACTCCAGATCCACCTTCACGTCCCCCCAGGTGATCACCTTGGAGGCCCGGCCGGTGCGCCGGAGCACCGACTCCACCCGGGCCACCAGCTCGCCAATCTGGAAGGGCTTCACCAGATAGTCGTCCGCCCCCATCTTCAGCCCCCGGATCCGGTCCTGAACCTGGCCCATGGCGGAGATGATGATGACCGGCGTCCCGGTGGGCCGCAGATACTCCAGCAGGTCATAGCCGCTGATCTCCGGCAGCATCAGGTCCAGCAGCACCAGATCCCATTGTCCGCCGTCCATCAGGTCCGCCCCGGTCTTGCCGTCCAGGGCGCAGACGCACTGATAGCCCTCCCCCTGGAGGGTGGTGCGGATCAGGTTGGAGATCGCCGCATCGTCCTCTACAATCAAAATCTGTATCATGGTGTTCGCTTCCCTCTCGCCGCCCGGCGGGCGGCCCTTGTTCTGTTCCAGCTCATTGTACCACAGAGTTGTGTCCAAGTTGTCATACCGGAGGATTTTTCCGTCCAAAAGGCAAAACGGCGGCCCCGGAGCGTTTCGCTCCGGGGCCGCCGGGTCGGGCGGGAGGGGTGGAAAAGGCGGCTCACCAGTGGTCCTTCTCCTCGGCGTACAGCTCCGGGAGGATGGCGGCCAGGTTGGTGAACTCCTTGATGTTGTGGCCAAACAGGGCCCGGGGGGCCATCTCCGGCACCGAAGCCCCGTCGGGGAGCAGCTTGACCAGCTTCCCCCGGTCATTGAGGCCGTAGCCCATCCAGAAGTGGGATTTGAACCAGATGCCGCCGGGGGCGGCCACCGCCTTGTGGGTCATGACCGCCGCCACCTGGCTGACCCCGGTGGCGCACACCATGGCGGCGCAGGCGGGGGTGCCGATGAGCGCCATGTCATACCCCAGATCGGAGGGCTTGTGGAAGGTCAGCTTCAGCGGGTCGGGCCCCAGGCCGATGTCCTCCAGGATGTCGTGAGTAACCCCCCAGGTCTTCTCCCGGTTGGGCACCGCCGGGTCCAGCACATACGCCGGATTCATGGCCCGGGCATAGTAGTGGTCCTCCTTATCCCAGATCTTATAGCGCAGGTCGGAGCCCACCGAGTGCCAGCCAAACCACCAGTCGAACATCTCCGGCGTCACGCCGGGCATATAGGTGGAGTTGGCCACAAAGCCGGTGCCGTTGGGGGCCACGGTGAAGCCCACCTCCAGCGCCACATCCCCCTTCAGGAAGTCGTTGCGCCGCTCGATAGGGGTGGCCAGGGCCGGGTCCGCCATGGGGCCCCGCCAAACCGCCAGCTTGTCCTCCGGGATCGGGGCCATGGGGCGGTCAAAATACTTTGCGTAGGGCAGTTTTCTCTCCTCTTCTGTGATGGTAACCATAGGGACGCCTCCTGTCTCTGCCCGGTGCCGCCGCAGGGGCGGGCCGGGCCAATTTGCACCATTATAGCACACGACCCGGAAAAATACAAAAAACCGGCACGGCAAAAGCCGTACCGGTCGGATTTGCGGATGGGCTTCCTCAGTCTCCGCAGGGCGGAGCGGGAAGCGGACGCCGTCAGCCCTCCAGGCTCTCCAGGAAGTGCATCAGGATCAGCTGATCCTCGGGCAGGGTGGCGAACAGCTCCAGATCGCCGTTCTTGTCCCGGAGCAGGTCTGCCATAGCGATGTACTGGGACAGGGCGGACTTCAAATTGTACTTGTCGCCATAGATGGACTCCAGCCACACGTCGCCCTTGCAGCGGCTGATCGCTTCCTTGAAAGCGTCGATGTCCTGCAGACTCTTGATCTTCATAGAAAAACCTCCAATCAATGGTGATGCGACTGTCTTTGTTGCCGGACAACCGGCTCTGGCCGGTCACCTTACCTTTATTATACGATTTTTCCGGTTTCTTTCAATGCGCAGAGGGCAACATTTCTCGTTCGCCGACCTAAATTTTTGGTGCAAATATGCGATTTTTTAATATTTTTACAGATAATTAACACAATTAGAAATATAAATATTCTTTTTATAAGTCCATATCAGGCGCTTGTCCGTCATTTTGACGAAACGCTGATTCCCCAAACGGAGCGGCAAAAAGCCGGGAGGGCTGTATCGGCTCAGCTCTCCCGGCCTGTCTCACTCCTGCCCGGCTCGGCGGGCTTGACGGTGATGGTCTTTCCCCTGTGCTTCCGGCCCCGCTTGCGCTTTCTGGGCAGCTTGCGCAGCACGATGGGCTCCCCGCCCAGCTTGCACAGGCTGAACAGGGGGGCGGGCAGGGTCTCGTCGGTGAACACGCGGCACCAGCCGTGCCAGAGCTCCCCCTCCGGGCGCTGGCGCAGGATGGTGTAAAACCGCCCGTGCTCCATGCAGCGGCTGCGGGCCACATAGCTCCCGCCCACCCGGTACCAGTTGCCGTTGCACAGCCAATTTTCGCACTTGGGGCAGCGGAACACCCGGGCTCCCCGGCTCTTGAGGCAGTCCCCCTCCCCGGCGAAGCTGCCGCAGTCCCGCTCCAGCAGGGGCGGCTCCTGGCCGAAGATGCGCTCCAGCGCCTCGGAGGCCGCCCGGGCGGCCTGCTCCCGGCGCTGGCGGTGGAGCTCCTGGCCCCGGCGCTCCAGCTCCGCCCGGGAGGGCAGCTCCCCCAGCCGGCGGACCATCTCCGCAGCGATGCGCCCGGTGTAAAAGGCGTCGTTGCAGGCGTCGTGGAACTCCAGCTCCTCCGCCAGCCCCAGCGCCTCCACCGCGTCCTTCAGGGCGGTCTGCTGGTCGGAGCCCATAATCATCAGGTCAAAGGCCCGCTGCAGGTCGTAGACCTCCAGGGGCAGATAGTCCTCCAGATCATACCAGGCCAGGTTGCCCTTGAGCACCTGGGCGTCGCTGGGGCCCCAGGTGAAGAAGGTGGCCCGCTCCCCGCACCAGGCAAAAAAGGCCGCCGCCACCTGGGGAAACCGGCTGGCCCGGAAGAGCTCCTTCTGGTCCAGGGGCAGCATCTTGCGCACCCGATGGTGGAGCTTCTTGTGGACGGTGGGGCGCACATAGGCAGAGAACGTCTCGCCCTCTGCCTGCCACTGATCGAGCTTGTAGGCGCCCACCTGGATGATCTCGTCCAGCTTGTCCGCCTCGCCCCGGGGATAGCCCTGATTCCATTCCAAATCAAAAAACACATAACTCATGCTGTCACATTACAACAGTTTCTCCCGTTTGTCAACGCATTCCAGAACTTGAAAAGAAAAAAGAAAAAATCCCAAAATAACTGTTGACAAATTCCGCTCCATTTAATATAATATCTCTTGCCCTGTTACGAATAGGGGAACCCAACAGATATGGCGGCATAGCTCAGGTGGCTAGAGCATACGGTTCATACCCGTAGTGTCCCCGGTTCAAATCCAGGTGCCGCTACCAACGCGCCCTCCGGACCTCAACGTCCGGGGGCCGCGCCCAGACTTCTATGGCCCGTTGGTCAAGTGGTTAAGACACGGCCCTTTCACGGCTGTAACATGGGTTCGAGTCCCGTACGGGTCACCAAATGGAGGCTTAGCTCAGCTGGTTAGAGCGCTTGCTTCACACGCAAGAGGCCACTGGTTCGAGTCCAGTAGTCTCCACCAAGAAACGCCCTGGTTTCTGCGGAAACCAGGGCGTTTTTCTGCCGTTTTGCCTCCCGGGCGGAAAATTGACTTGAAAGCGGCTTTCCGTTATACCGAAGGATAAGCGAAGCACGCAAGCACAGCGGCCCGGCCCGGCACCCCCTGGCCCAATGCCGGGCGTTCCGCCAGTTCGCCTCAGTTACCCAACTTTTTTTGACAACTCCAGTCCGCTCCCTGGAGCAAGAGCTGGGCGTGGAGCTCTTTTCCCGCTCCGGCAAACGGCACGCTGTCCCTGACCGCCGCCGGCGGGCGGAACGGGCCAGCACGCTGCGGTACAGGTCAGCAGAGTCAGCTGCGCGGAACATGGCGGCGCAGGCGGTCTGCATCTGCTCCAGCGCCGCGCCGCTGAAGCGGCTGGGCGGGTCGTTGTACAGCACGCCCCCGGACACGAAGATCGGGCAGAAGACAAAGTACATGAAGATATAGGTGGTGAAGTCAAAGATAGAGCTGGTAGGCTTGATCCAAATCATAAAGCTGCCCACGGAAGAGGCGTCCCATTTGCGGGGGACGCGCAGGAACTCCTCGTCCACGTTGTCCCAGGGGATCGCGGTACAGGACAGGTCATAGATCAAGTTCTGGAAAATCAGGTGCAGGCTCATCATCGGCAGGAAGGGCAGCAGCGCCGAGGCCGCCAGCACGGAGAACATGTTGCCGAAATTGGAGGAGGCGGTCATCTTAATGTACTTGATCATGTTTTCCGCGAACCTGGCCTTGGCGTTGATACCTCTGTGCGCATCAAACCGGAATGGGAGATTCTGCCCACGCGATGGATCGTGGAGCGTTCCCTGGCCTGGCTCAACAATTCCCGCCGTCTTGCCAAGGACTTTGAGCTTTCCGTTCGTTCCGCCCGTGCCGTTTGCCTGATTGCCGCTTTTCACGCTTTACTTAAAAGGTTTTTGCCCAGCAGAAAAACCACATCGAGAGCGCCAACTGGGTTGGCGCTCCCGATGTTTACGTTTTGAGGTCGTTTCATCCCTGTCCCGAGGGTCGGACCAGCCGGCCCATCAGCTTGCGCAGGGGGACAAACAGCACCAGGGCGATGA
>CAZAIF010000074.1:0-2965 GCA_964485125.1 uncultured Oscillospiraceae bacterium
ATCCACGGCTTCGGTTTCCGAAGCCGGCTCGGACGCCGAAGCCTCAGCGGTCTCCGCCGCCGTCGCCGCCAGGGCCGTGCCGATCAGGCTGAAGGCCAGGCAGAACGCCAGCAGCGCGCTGAACACACGTTTCTTCATTTGCACATTCACTCCTCTTACCGGTTTTCCGTCCCGGCCTGTCCCCCGGCCGGGCTCAAGCTGCGGTTCGGCCGGACAGTCCCGGCCCGGATCGGGTCAGATTCCCGGCGGGCGGGGCGGTCTGCCCCGGGGCCAGGAGGAAACTGTATCTTGATTCCCGTTTCAACTTTGATGTAGATATTATAAAACTGTGAACTCCAAAAATCAAGTGCTTTCCTGCTTTTTGGCAAAAGTTTCAAACCAGAGGCCGCCTTGGCGCGGGCGGGCGGCTTGAAACGGAATGATCTTCCCGTCTCTTAACACAGGTTATCGTCATCTTCTTCAAAAAAGTGATGAAACAGGTCAAAACAATCCGAAACACAGAGCTTTTTCGTTGATTTTCGTTGATTTTTGTTTAAAATATCCAAAGCCGGCCCGGCCCGCGGCCGCCGGGACAGGGGCAGAAAATCCGCTATTCACAAAACACACCGGGAATGATATAATTCCGATGAGCAATCTTTTTGAAGGAGCGTGGAAGCTATGACAGAAGCAGAGCGCAGACAGCTCCAGATCACCGCCTGCAAGGTCCGCATGGGCGTGATCCAGGCCGTCTACAGCGCCAAGTCCGGCCACCCCGGCGGCAGTCTCTCCGCCGCCGATCTGTTCACCTACCTCTATTTTAAGGAGATGCGGGTGGACCCCATGCACCCCAGGGACGACCACCGGGACCGGTTCGTCCTCTCCAAGGGGCACACCGCCCCCGGCCTCTACGCCGCCCTGGCCCTGAGGGGCTTCTTCCCGGCGGAGGAGCTGTCCACCCTGCGCCACATCGGCAGCCGCCTGCAGGGCCACCCCAATATGAACACCGCGCCCGGCGTCGACATGTCCACCGGCTCCCTGGGCCAGGGCGTCTCCACCGCCTGCGGCATGGCCCTGGGCGCCAAGCTGCGGGGCACCGATGAGCGGGTCTACACCCTGCTGGGCGACGGCGAGATCCAGGAGGGCCAGGTCTGGGAGGCCCTGATGTTCGCCGCCCACCGGAAGCTGGACAACCTGGTGGTCATCATCGACAACAACGGGCTCCAGATCGACGGGCCCGTGGCCGAGGTCATGAGCCCCTACCCCATCCGGGAAAAGGCGGAGGCCTTCGGCCTGGAGGCCGTGGAGATCGACGGCCACGACTTCGGCCAGATCGAGGCCGCCTTCGCCAAGGCCAGGACCGTCAAGGGCAAGCCCTTCGCCATCATTATGAAGACCGTCAAGGGCAAGGGCGTCAGCTACATGGAGAATCAGGCGGGCTGGCACGGCTCCGCCCCCAACGCGGAGCAGTATGAGACCGCCATGCAGGAGCTCAAGGCTCAGCTGGCAGAACTGGAGGCGAAGTAAGATGGCTGATGTAAAGAAGATCGCCACCCGGGAGAGCTACGGCAACGCGCTGACCGAGCTGGGGGGCGAGATGCCCAACCTGGTGGTGCTGGACGCCGACCTGGCCGGGGCCACCAAGACCAGCATTTTTAAAAAGGCCTTCCCCGAGCGCCACATCGACTGCGGCATCGCCGAGGCCGACATGGTGGGCGTGGCCGCCGGCCTGAGCACCATGGGCTTTGTCCCCTTCGCCTCCTCCTTCGCCATGTTCGCCGCGGGCCGGGCCTTTGAGCAGATCCGCAACACCGTGGGCTATCCCCACCTGAACGTGAAGATCGGCGCCACCCACGGCGGCATCTCCGTGGGCGAGGACGGCGCCTCCCACCAGTGCAACGAGGACTTTGCCCTGATGCGCACCATCCCCGGCATGGTGGTCATGTGCCCCTCCGACGACGTGGAGGCGAAAGCCGCCGTCCGGGCCGCCGCCCACTACGCGGGGCCGGTCTACATGCGCTTCTCCCGGTTCGCCAGCCCGGTCTTCCACGGCGAGGACTACCAGTTTGAGATCGGCAGGGGCGAGGTGCTCCAGGAGGGCGCCGACGTGGCCATCATCGCCACCGGCCTGATGGTCAACGAGGCCGTCGAGGCCGGCAGGGCCCTGAAGGACAAGGGCATCCAGGCCCGGGTCATCAATATGTGCACCATCAAGCCCCTGGACGAGGCCCTGGTGCTGGCCGCCGCCCGGGACTGCGGCAGGATTGTCACCGTGGAGGAGCACTCCATCATCGGCGGCCTGGGCGAGGCCGTCTGCTCCTGCGTGGCGGAGCACTGCCCGGTGCCCGTCAAGCGCATCGGCGTCAACGACGAGTTCGGCCACTCCGGCCCCGCCGCCGACCTGCTCAAGCAGTTCGGCCTGTGCGCGGAGCACATTACGGAGGTCACCGAGGCCTTCTGCAAGTAATTCAATCAAAGCGCAAAAAGCGCCCGGACGTTTTGAAAACGTCCGGGCGCTTTGTCTGACCAAGGGCGGCGCTCTCAAGTCATGTTCTGGCGGCAATCTCCGCCCCGCTCACCCCTCCACGACGGCGGCAATGGTGAGGGCGGAGACGCTGCCGTCGGTCAGGCCCACGGTCAGGATGGTGTTCCCCTTCTGGAACTCCAGGGAGGTGTCCGTCTCCGCGGCGGGCTCTCCGTAGGCGGCGGTGACCTCCTCCAGGCTGCTGCCAATACAGATACCCTCCTCAGTTTCCACCGTGTCGTCCAGGAAAACCACCGAAAGCACATAGTCGGTATCTCCAGAGGGATAGGTGTTCAATCGGAAACCGGAATAGGTGTACACCTTGTCCAGCCCCTCGAAGGCGCAGCTCTCGGACTCAAAGTAGTCCGCCGGCTCGCCCAGTGCCTCCACGATGGGGGCGGCCTCGGCGCCCATGACGATCCGGGTGCCGCCGATGGTAAAAGCAAAGCCCGTCTCCTCGGCCGC
>CAZAIF010000074.1:3065-8512 GCA_964485125.1 uncultured Oscillospiraceae bacterium
GCTGGCCGCCCCCTGACCGCCGCAGCCCGCCAGGGCCAGGGCCAGGAGCAGCGTCAGCGCCGTGAGCAGCCATGTCTTTTTCTGTTTCATATATCATTCCTCCTGTTGCGATATGCTGCGATGGATTTCTGTGATTTAAAAACTGATGATCTCGCCGTACTCCTCCAGCTCCTGGTACTGGGCCGCCTTCATCTCCTCGTAGAAGGCGATCTTCTCAGCGTAGACCTGCCGGTACGCCTCATCCTCCCGCCAGTCCGTCAGGTCGTAGCGCTCCGTCAGCCAGGCGCCGAAGGCCCGGGACAGCTTTTCCGCCCCGGAGAGGTTCAGGTGCAGCCCGGCGTCATAGGTGTCGGTGCTGTAGTCGATGCCCACATCTTCCGCCAGCTGTTCGTAGTTGATGTAGTCCAGCCCGTACTGCTGGGCATAGGCCACGATCTGCTCATCCCACTCGTCATACCAGTGGGGGTAGAGGCTGGGTGATTTAATCAGAACTAGAGTAATACCATTCTCCTCACAGAGCTGGCGTATCCGATCCAAATAATCCATGGCATTGCCGCCCAGTGTATAATCAGCCAGGGGATCCGGATCCGGGATACCTTCCACCGGCCGCACATCCACTCTCATATAGTACCCGTTGTGGGTCACCTTGTCCCGGTGGAAGAGGTATTGGAAATCCTCGGCGGTCAGCTCCGACCAGCGGGAGTGATAGCGCAGGATGGGAAAGATATAGTCGATCAGGTGCTCCTGGCTGGTCATGGAGGCCTGGATCGCCCCGATCTTGGCCGGAGACAGGCGCATGCCGTCAATGGTCATGCGGTTATAGGCCTCGCTCTGGGGCTCATTGTACTTGAGCGCCAATACGCTGAACACTACGATCTCTGGAGTCTCGTATTGCAGAGTGTCTTCCAACAGGTAATATGACTGCCAGACCAGCTGTTGAGCGGAACCCCGGATATAGCTTGTGATGCCGTACTCCTGGTATAACGTGATGGGAGAAAAATTCTCATAAACCTCGCAATCACCGACAAAAATCACGTCGTGCTCTGTTGTTTCCTGATAGTACTCCGCAATAAAAGCCCCTTCTACAATGCCAGACATGTACTTGGGCATGAGCAGCGCTTGGAGCAGAAAGAGCACCCACAGCAACATAATCACAAAGATGAGCAATGCCCATATCCACTTGGGAAATCTCCTGCCTTCTGTTTTCTCCATGGGCTCCTCCTAAAACTGGTTATAGATGAACTGGCTCTGGTCGTAGCCGATGCCGTAGGCGCCGAACACGATGACCGCCAGGGTCAGCGCCCCGAAGATCACATACTTCCAGGCCGCCGGGGCGGCGAAAATGCGCTCTCTGACGCTGTGCTCGCTTCCGCCCCACCGCTCCTCCAGCAGGCTGACCGTCACCAGCAGGATGAGTCCGGCCAGCAGCACCAGGTAGTCCGCCCCGGTCAGCCCCAGCCCCAGGAAGGCGGCGGGGGTCAGCTGGGCGAGGTCGAAGTGGGTAAACATGTTGCCGAACATGCGGAAGGTCAGGGGCACGTCCCGGTAACAGTCAAACATCCGCAGACAGCTCATCAGCAGGATGGTTCGCAGGATCTCAAACGCGCCGTACCAGGCCTTTCCTTTGACGGCGAACCGGGCGTGAAAGCGCCGGTAGAGGGGCTCGCACTCCTGGGAGATCATGATGACCACAAAGTTCATCAGGCCCCAGACAATGAAATTCCAGCTGGCCCCGTGCCAGATGCCGGTAGTAAACCACACCACGAAGGAGGACAGATAGACCGGCGCCCGCTTGCCGATGGACTCGCCCAACTTGGAGCGGGCAAATTTGGACAGCTTCAGCATGGGCTTGCATACCGAGATGGGGTAAAAGATGTAATCGGTGAACCAGGTACCCATGGTGATGTGCCAGCGCTTCCAGTACTCCTTGATGTTCTTGGAGAGATAGGGCCGGCGGAAGTTCTCCGTCACGGTGATGCCCATGCTCTCGGCGATGCCGATGGTGATGTCGATGCCGCCGGTGAAGTCGGCGTACAGCTCCAGGGCATAGAACAGCATCCCCACCAGCACAAAGCCCCCCTGGTAGGTGGCCGGGTCCTGGATGATGGTGTTGACCGCCGTCAAAATCCGGTCCGCGATGACCACCTTTTTGAAGTAGCCCCACAGGATGCGGTAGAGGCCGCCGGCTACCACCCGGGTGTCAAAGGCATGGGGCTGGTACAGGGTCTTGGCCAGGTCGCTGTAGCGGCTGATGGGGCCCTGGACCAGCTGGGGGAAGAAGGCGACAAACAGCGCCAGCCGGAAGGGGTTCTTCTCCGCCTGGCAGGTGCCCCGGTAGACGTCAATGATATAGCCCATGGTCTGGAAGGTGTAAAAGGAGATGCCCATGGGCAGCACCAGGCTGACAAAGGACAGCCGGCCGCCGCCGTGAAAAGCGTCCAGGACGCCGTTCACCGTAGCGATGGCGAAGTTGGTGTACTTCAGCACCGCCAGTATCCCCAGGTTGAACACCAGGCAGAGCAGCAGCCACTTCCACATGCGGCCCTTGCCCCGGGCCTTGTGGGCATTCCGCTCCTCCCGGGTGGCGGTGGCCTTGTGCTCCCGGAGCCACCGGCTCTGGCCCGCCTGGAGCTTGTCCAGCCGCAGCCCCACCAGATAAGTGGACAGGGTTGTGACGGCGATGAAGATCAGGTAGGCCGGGCCGGCGATGAAATAGAACACATAGCTGGCCACCAGCAGGAAGGGCCACTGGCACCGCCGGGGCAGCAGGTAGTACAGCAGCAGCACCAGGGCCAGAAAGCCAATAAAACCGTAGGATGTAAACAGCATACCGCCTCCGGCTTACTCCTCTTCCAGCCGCCGGATCAGATCGTACATGGCCTGGGCGGAGTTGAAGTTCTCCGGCACAATGTGCTCCGCCCCGATCACCACGTCGTACTCCTCGCTGATGCCGGCGATGATGGATACGATGTCGAAGGAGTCCAGGATCTTGTCATCCACCAGGGTGGTGCAGGTCTCAAAGTCCACGTCGGGGTGCAGATCGCTCAGAATGTCCAGCAATGCTTCCATGTTCATCTTCATCTTCTCCTTTTGTTCTCTTTGTCCGCTTGGTAGATTTGCCGCAGCTTCTGCCGGTCCACCTTGCCGTTGGCCGTCAGCGGCAGCTCGGGCAGGAGGTAGACCTGGTTGGGAATCATATACCGGGGCAGCGTCCCCTTCAGGACTGCCACCAGGGCGCCCCGCTCCACCTCGCCGGCGTAGAAGAGGACGATTTTGCCGCTCTCCTTGTCGTAGAGGCAGCGGGAGGCCCGCACCCCCTCCACCCGGTCCACATGGGCCTGGATCTCGCCCAGCTCGATCCGGTGGCCCATGTGCTTGATCTGGTCGTCTTTCCGGGACAGGAAGAGCAGCTCTCCCCGCTCGTTGTACCGGCCGATGTCTCCGGTGCGATAGATCAGCTCATGATAGCTGTGATTCAGGGGGTTCTGGACGAAGACCTCGTCGGTCTTCTCCCGGTTGTTGTAATAGCCCAGGGTGAGCGGGGTGCCCCGGATGCAGATTTCCCCCGGCTCCCCCGGCGCAGGGGGCCTGTCCTGCTCGTCCAGCAGCAGGATGCCGGTGTTGCGGAAGGGGCGGCCGATGGGGATCACGTCCCCCTCCTCAAAGGCCCGGTCCACCTCGTAATAGCAGCTCATGCCGGTGGCCTCGGTGGGGCCGTACAGATTGATAAAACGGGCCTTGGGCAGGGCCTTCCGCCAGAGGTTGAACTGCTTGATGGGAAAGACCTCGCTGCCGAAGGCGACGGTGTGCAGGTACTTGGGCACCACCTTGTCAAAGGTCCTCATGGAGGAGATCATCGTCAGGGCGGAGACCACCCAGCAGACGGTGTTGATTCTGTGCTCGTTCAAAAATTCCACCAGCTGGATGGGAAACAGGAACAGCCGCCGGGGCACCAGATAGGTGGTGGCCCCGCACTTCAGGCTGCCGAAGAGCTCCTTCAGGCAGGCGTCGAAGTACAGCGGGGTCTGGTTGGCGAACACGCTCTCCTCGGTCACCTGCAGCACCTCCATCAGGCTCTCCGCATAGTCGATGACCGAGCGGTGGCAGGCCACCACCCCCTTCGGTACGCCGGTGGAGCCGGAGGTGAAGACGATGTAGACCGGGTCGGTGTCGATGGCCTCCCGGCGGATCTCTGCCAACAGGTTGTCGTCGGCTTCGGCGGCGGCCAGCGCCTCATACCGGAGCGCCTGCCCCCGGAAGGAGGCCACCTGCCCCAGCTTCTCCGCCGTCTCCCCGTCGCAGATGACGGTGCGGGGTTTCAGATTTTCAAAGATCAGCCGGACGCGGAACTCGGGCATCTCCTCGTCGATGGGCACATAGAAGCAGCCGCTGTAGACCACCCCCCAGAAGGCGGCGATCATATGGGGGTGGCGCTTCATGTACAGCACCACCGGCTCCCGCCGGCAGCCCATCCGGGCCAGGGCGGTGCCGATGCTCCGGGCGGCGGCGGAGACCTCCCGGAAGGTCATCCCCATCTCCTCATTGGCAAAGGCCAGCTTGTCCGGGTATCTCCCCACGGTCTGCTCGAGATATTCCAGGATATTTCTCAGCATTGCCAGCTCCTCCTCACGTCGTAATCAGATCACGATACTCCGCCCGCAGCCGTCCTCCGGCCCGGAGCACCGACCGCTGGGCCAGCACCTCCATGGCGTCCAGACAGCCCGCTCCGATCGCAAAATCCCGCTTGATCAGGGACAGTTCCGTACAGCCCAGGATGATAATCTCCGCCCCCTGCGCCCGCAGGTATGCGGAGGCGGATTCAAATTTCTCCAGCTCCACCGGTCGCCCCGCCTTCACCTGCCGGTAGATCAGGTCGTTCACATAGGCCTGATGGAGCGCGTCGGGGATGACCGCCCCGATGCCCAGTTCCTCCAGCTGGCGCTGGAAGAGCTGGCTGCCCACGGTGCCCTCGGTGGCCAGAATCCCCGCCCGGCGGACGCCGTTCCTTTGCAGCTCCGCCCCGGTCTCATAGACGGCATGGATCACCGGCACAGGGATCCGCTCCGCCAGCTCCCGGTAGAAATAGTGGGCGGTGATACAGGGGATGCTGACGCACCCCGCCCCCAGCGAGGCCAGCTTTTGGCCGGTCTCCACCATGGGCTCCACCGGGCTGTCTTCGGACCGGCCCAGGATATAGGCCGTGCGGTCTGGGATCTTCGGACAGTTATAGACAATCATGTCCAGATGCTCCTGGTCACAGCCTGCATCGGTCATGCCGATGACCAACTCCATAAAATAGGCGGTGGCGCTGGGACCCAAGCCCCCAATCACTCCCAAAGTCATCACTGCGCGCTCCTATTCTATCGTGGAATCCGTGGTCGGCGTGGCCGGATACAGGCTCTGGTCAAAGATGTGGCTGTTGTTATGGGCCT
Organism: uncultured Oscillospiraceae bacterium; assembly: GCA_964485125.1. GTDB lineage: Bacteria > Bacillota > Clostridia > Oscillospirales > Oscillospiraceae > UMGS1766. The sequence goes on from CAZAIF010000074.1 coordinate 8,498, forward strand.
CCGAATAGCTCAGCA
>CAZAIF010000075.1:0-8372 GCA_964485125.1 uncultured Oscillospiraceae bacterium
CCGGGCAAACGATACGCAGCTTGCGACGACGAAGTGCGCTGCAGCAGGCTGCTTCTCCTCGAGAAAATGCTTGCATTTTCGAGAAGCGTGCCGTTATTTTTTCCAGGTGCCCGGAGACAGGAGCACCAGGATGGGGAAGATCTCCAGCCGCCCGGCCAGCATGTCGAAGATCAGCACGACCTTGCTCAGCGGCGAGAAAAAGCCGAAGTTGCAGGTGGGCCCCACCAGCCCCAGGCCGGGGCCGATGTTGTTGAGGGTGGCGGCCACCGCGCTGAAGGAGGTCTCAAAGTCCAGATTTTCCAGCTGGATGATGAGCACGGAGCCGATGAAGATCAGCACATAGCAGACCAGAAACAGCAGAGCGCCCTTGATGACGGAGGACTCCAGCTTTTTGCCGTCCATGCGGATGGTGCGCACCACCCGGGGCTGGCTGATCTGGCGCACCTCCCGAATCGCGGTCTTCACATAGATCAGCAGCCGGGACACCTTGACGCCGCCGCCGGTGCTGCCGGCGCAGGCGCCCAGCAGCATCAGAAACAGCAGGATCCCCTTGGAGAAGCTGGGCCACAAGTTAAAATCGGTGGTGGCGTAGCCGGTGGTGGTGATGATGGTGCTCACCTGGAAGAGTACCTCCCGCGCCGAGTGGAACTGGCCGGAGGCGAGCAGGTTCAAAGAGATCAGCAGGGTAGAGGAGAAGACGATGATGTAGAACCAGCGCACCTCATCCATCCGCAGGGCCGCCCGCCACTGGCGGCACAGCAGCAGGAAGAAGAAGCCGAAGTTGGTGCCGGCCAGCAGCATGAACACGGTGATGACCCACTGGAGGTAAGGGGAGTAGCTGGCGCAGCTGGAGTTCAGGATAGCAAAGCCGCCGGTGCCCATGCTGCCGAAGGTGATGCACAGGTTGTCCAGCAGCGGCATGCCGCCCAGGGCCTGGAGGATGATCTCCAGCAGGGTCATCCCCAGGTAGATGCCGTAGAGCTGACGGGCGGAGGAGCGCAGCTGGGGGACCAGCTTGCTCACCACAGGCCCCGGGCTCTCCGCCTGCATCAGGGAAAAGCTGGAACCCGAGTCGGCCATGGGCATGATAATCAGGATGAAGACCAGCACCCCCATGCCTCCGATCCAGTGGCTGAAGGAGCGCCAGATCAGCATGCTGCTGCTCAGGGCCTCCACGTCGGAGAGGATGGAGGAGCCGGTGGTGGTGAAGCCGGAGACAATCTCAAACAGGGCGTCCAGGTAGGAGGGAATCTCGCCGCTGATGGTGAAGGGCAGCGCCCCCACCGCAGAGATGAGCAGCCACCCCAGAGCTACCGACACATAGCCGTCCTTTGCTGTAAAGACGGAGAAACGCACCTTCAGCCGGGTGCACAGGAAGCCGGCCAGGGCGCTGCCGGCGCCCACGGCCAGGAAGATCAGGGTGCAGAGATATTCCCGGTAGATCAGTCCGGTGACCACCGGCAGCAGCATCAGCGCCCCGATGATCATCAGCACATAACCCAGCACATAGACAATTTTTTTGTAATGCATGGCCGCTCACTCCAGGATCTTGTCGATGCTGTCGATGCCCTTGAGGGTGGTGACCACGATCACGAAATCCCCGGGCATGAGGCAATCCTGGCCGGAGGGGACGATGACCTGCTTGCTGCGGATGATGATGCCGATGAGCACCCCTTTGCGGATCTCCATGCGGGACAGGGTCTGGTTGGTCACGCTGCTCTGGGCCTTGATGCGGAAGGCCAGCGCCTCCACCCGATTGTCCGCCAGCATATGTACTGCCTCCACGTCGCTGTCGGGGGAGGACCGCAGGGCACGGGCGTAGTGGAGGATGGTCTCGGCGGTCAGGTGCATCGGGGAGATTACGCTGCCCACCGGGATCTGGTTGATGACGCTGTTGAAATTGGCTTTGTTGACCTTGGTGATCAGCTTGGCGTGGCGGCTGACCTGGTTGGCGTATAGGGCCAGCAGGATGTTCTCCTCGTCGAAGTTGGTCAGGGAGACCACCGCGTCGGTGGTCTCGATCCCCTCCTCCAGCAGCAGCTGCTCGTTGGAGGCGTTGCCGAAGATGATGCTGGCCTTTGGCAGCAGGTCACTGAGCTCCTCGCAGCGTTCCCGGCGGCTTTCGATGATGGTCACCCGGATGCGGGACTGGATCAGCCGCCGGGCCAGATAGTAGGCCACGGTGCCGCCGCCGATGATCATCACATGCCGGATGGGCCGGGCCTGGATGCCCACCCGCCGGAAGGTGTCGCCCATGTGCTCCGCGGGGACGATGAAGGAGATGCAGTCCCCCTGGTGGAGGACGGTGTGGCCGTCGGGGATGACCACCTTGTCCTGGGACTCCACAATGGCGATCAGCAGGGGAAAGGGGCACTCGCCGGAGAGCTGGATCAGGTTTTTCCCGTCCCAGGAGGAGCCCTGGGGGATGACCAGCGTGGGCATGTGGACCCGCCCCTTGGCAAAGGTGTTCAGCTCGATGGCGGAGGGGCAGCGGATCAGGTGATAGATATAGTTGGCCGCCGCCAGCTCCGGGTTGATGGCCAGGGCCAGCCCCAGCTCGTCTTTGATGAAATCGATCTCCTGATAGTACTCCGGGTTGCGCACCCGGGCCACGGTCCGGCAGTTGCCCGCCTTTTTGGCGATCAGGCAGCACAGCAGGTTGACCTCGTCCCGGTTGGTGACGGCGATCAGGATGTCGCAGTCCTTGACGCCGGCGTCCAGCAGGGTGCGGTAGCTGCTGCCGTTGCCCTTGACCGCGATGACGTCCAGCGTGGACAGCCGGGAGATGGCGTCGTCGTTGTTGTCGATGGCGGCGACTGCATGGCCTTCGGTGCTCAAGGTCTCGGCCAGGGTATAGCCCACCTTGCCGCAGCCGACGATGATGATTTTCATAACTTGCGCTTCACGTCCCTAAAAAAGAGATTGCAGAGAGACAGCACTCACAGATTCAGCAGCGCGGCGCCGATGATGCCCGCGTCGTTGCCCAGGCTGGCCTGGATCAGTTGGGGAGGGGCGATATACTGGGAGGCATAGCAGTACTTCTTCAGCTTCTCCCGCAGGGGGGCGAGCAGGTTCTCCCCCTGGTTGCCCACGCCGCCGCCGATGATGACTGCGTGGGGGCGGAACAGGTTGACGATGCCGCCGATGCCGGCGGCCAGATACTCCTCGTATTGGTCCAGCACCGCCTTGGCCACCGGGTCCCCCAGGGCGGCGGCGTCAAAGGGGGTCTTGGCGGTGACCTGCTCTACGCTCTCCACCTGATCCCAGAGGGCGCTGTCCCGGTGGGTGACCATGGCCTCCCGGGTCTGGCGGATCAGCGCGCTGGCGGAAGCGTAGACCTCAAAGCAGCCCCGGCTGCCGCAGCCGCAGGGAATGCCGCCGGCCACCAGGGTGAGGTGGCCCGGCTCGATGCCCACCCCGGACAGGCCGGTGAACAGCTTCCGGTGGGAAACCAGACCGCCCCCCACCCCGGTGCCCAGGGTGATCATCAGGGCGCTCTCATACTCCTTGGCGCAGCCGGCCACCGTTTCCCCCAGGGCGGCGCAGTCGGCGTCGTTGCCCAGGTGGACGGGCAGGCCCAGCTTCCCGCCCAGCATGGCGGAGAGGGGGAGGCTGCGCCAGTCCAGGTTGCTGGTGAACAGCACGCTGCCCGTCCTGTCGTCCACGGCTCCGGGGACCCCCACGCCTACGGAGTCGATCTGCGCCCGGGCCAGGCCGGAGCCGGCCAGGCATTCCTCCGCGGCCCGGGCCATGTCGGATACGATTTCCTCCGCCGTCCGGCTGGCGCCGGTGAGGACGCTGGTCTTGCGGAGGAGTTCGCCCTCCTCCGAGACCACGCCGGCGGCGATGTTGGTGCCGCCCAAATCAATGCCGATAAAATACCGCATCATGTTCACTCCTTGTGCTCGCTGAGATAGGTAAGGTATTCGTCGTAGCCGGTCTTTCGGTCAATGAGCTTTCCGTCCCGGGTGAAGTCAAAGACCCGATTGCACACCGAGGAGATCATCTGGTGGTCGTGGGAGGCCAGCAGGATATTGCACTTGACGTCGATCAGGCCGTTGTTCAGGGCGGCGATGGACTCCAGGTCCAGGTGGTTGGTGGGCTGGTCCAGCAGCAGCACGTTGGCCCCGGAGAGCATCATCCGGGAGAGCATGCACCGCACCTTCTCCCCGCCGGAGAGCACCTTGACCGGCTTATACACGTCCTCGCCGGAGAAGAGCATCCGGCCCAGGAACCCCCGCAGATAGGTCTCGTCCTTGTTTTCGGAGTACTGGCGCAGCCAGTCCACCAGGTTCAGGTCCACCCCGTTGAAGAAGGCGGAGTTGTCCTTGGGGAAGTAGGACTGGCTGGCGGTGACCCCCCATTTGACGGTGCCTTCGTCGGGCTCCAGCTCCCCCATCAGGATCTGGAACAGGGTGGTGTGGGCCAGCTCGTTGTCCCCCACCAGGGCGATCTTGTCGCCGTGCTCCACCGAGAAGGAGATGTGATCCAGCACCTTGACTCCGTCGATGGTCTTGGACAGGTCGGTGACGAACAGGATGTCCTTGCCCACCTCCCGGTCTGGCTTGAAGCCCACCCAGGGGTAGCGCCGGGAAGAGGCGGGCATCTCCTCCACCGTCAGCTTGTCCAGCAGCTTGCGGCGGGCGGTGGCCTGCTTGCTCTTGGACTTGTTGGCGGAGAAGCGGGCGATGAAGGACTGCAGCTCCTTGATTTTTTCCTCGTTGCGCTTGTTCTGGTTTTTGATCAGGTTCTGGATCAGCTGGGAGGATTCGTACCAGAAGTCGTAGTTGCCCACATACATTTTAATTTTATTATAGTCGATGTCCACGATGTGGGTGCAGATGGTGTTCAGGAAGTGGCGGTCGTGGCTGACCACAATGACGGTGCCCTCAAAGTCCAGCAGGAAGTCCTCCAGCCAGTTGACGGCGTTGATGTCCAGGTTGTTGGTGGGCTCGTCCATCATCAGGATGTCCGGGTTGCCGAACAGGGCCTGGGCCAGCAGCACCTTCACCTTCAGCCGTCCGTCCATGTTGTGCATCAGCTCTCCGTGGTACTCGGTGGAGATGCCCAGGCCCTGGAGGATGCGGCTGGCGTCGGACTCGGCCTCCCAGCCCCCCAGCTCGGCGTACTCCTCGGCCAGCTCGCTGGCTCGGATGCCGTCCTCGTCGGTCATGTCCGCCTTTTCATAGAGGGCGTTCATCTCCTGGCCCACATCGTAGAGGTGCCGGTTGCCCATGATCACCGTGTCCAGCACGGTGTACTGGTCGAAGAGGAACTGGTCCTGCCTCAGCACGGACATGCGCACATTGGGCAGGATGTCCACGCTCCCGGTGGTGGACTCCAGCTCGCCGGAGAGGATCTTGAGGAAGGTGGATTTCCCCGCCCCGTTGGCGCCGATGATGCCGTAGCAGTTGCCCCGCAGGAACTGCAGGTTGACGTCGGAAAACAGCGGCGTGCCGCTGTATTGCAGGCTTAGATTGGAGACAGTGATCATAATTTTACCTCACAGCATAATAAATCATTATGATTATATCAGAAAAAAACCGGAATGCAATATGACAACGGCGATTCCGCCGTGGAGCTCCCATAGAATCGTAATGAAATTGTAATTGCATTTGTAGGGGATAGAAGCTATAATTTGACCATATACTGAACTTCGAGCCGGATCGACGCCTTTGCCGCCGGTTCGGACAGCACATAGAGAGGAACATCCGTATGGCGACCAATACAGTTCGTGGAAAAAAGAGAAGTGCCGGGACGAGCGGCGGCGGCCGGAAGTGGCTGATCGCGGTCCTGGCGGTGATCGTGGCGCTGGCTGTCGGCTACTGCGTGCTCTGCGCCGTGGCGGGGCGGGGGGACACGTTCCACAACAAGATCACGGTCAACGGGGTGGAGCTGGGCGGCCTGACCCAGGAGGAGGCGGCCCAGGCCCTGCACCAGAGCCTGGACGGCATCACCCAGGTGGACGGTCAGGAGTGCGCCTATATTGAGCTGGATCCGGAGGTGGAGGGGGTGGAGCCCTACACCGTGGATCTGAGCGCCGCGCTGAGCTATGACATCGAGGGCTGCCTGGAGACGGCCTGGGCGGAGGACCACGGCGGGGCGTTCCTGACCCGGGGGATCCGCTATCTGTTCACCTTGGCCGCCGGCCGGGATTACACCATCTATCCCCGGGCCGCCGACCAGGCCCAGGTCATCGACGCCCTGGAGGCCTGCGGTGTGCTGGATCTGAACACCACTGTCCAGAGCAGCTATGTCCTGACCGAGACCACCATCGACTTCACCCTGGGCATCGGCGGCGTCTCGGTGGATGAGCAGGCCCTGGCGGAGCAGATTATGGCCAACACCGCCGCAGGGAACTATGGTCCCATCAGCTGCCCGCTGGTGGAGTGCCAGCCCGACGCCCTGGACGTCCAGGCCATCCATGACGCGGTCTACGCCGAGCCCACCAGCGCCACCCTGGATGTGGCGGAGGACTACAGCTATACCATCGTCCCCTCTGTCCAGGGCATCGACTTCGATGTCGCCCAGGCCCAGCAGGCTATCGCTTCCGCCCAGGAAGGGGAGACCGTCAGCGTCTCCCTGGACCGCCAGGACCCGGCCATCGACACCGCCACTCTGGAGGCGGGCCTGTTCCGGGATGTGCTGGGGGAGTACACCACCTCGGTCTCCGGCAGCTCCGGGCGGCGCTCCAATGTCCGCCTGTCCGGGGAGAAGTGCAACGGGGTTATCCTGCTGCCCGGGGAGGAGTTCGACTATAACACCGTGGTTGGGGAACGCACCACCGAGGCAGGCTTTTACTCCGCGCCGGCCTATCTGAACGGCGAAACTGTCCAGGAGGTGGGCGGCGGCGTCTGCCAGACCTCCAGCACCCTCTACTGTGCCGTCCTATACGCCAACCTGGAGATCGTGGAGCGGCGCAACCACACCTATGTCTCCAGCTATGTGCCCATGGGCATGGACGCCACTGTCTCCTGGGGCGGCCCGGATTTCAAGTTCAAAAACAACACCGACTATCCCATCCAGATTGTCGCCAGCTATGAGAACAATAAACAAACCTTCCAGATCCTCGGCACCAAGGTGAGCGAGTTCCGCGTGGAGATCACCACCTCCACCCTGGAGGTCATCAGCTCCACGGTGCGGGAGGTGGAGGACGCGACCCTGGCGGCGGGAACTACCGTGGTGGAGGACAGCGGCCACACGGGCTATAAGGTCCAGAGCTACCGACTCGTCTATGACGGGGACGGCAACCTCATCAGCGAGAGCGAAGAGGCCTACAGCTCTTACCGGATGACGGAAAAGGTGATCCGGGTTGGCACGATGGAGGTCGCAACGGCGGAGGAGGAAACACCTGTGGAGACCCCGGACACCGGCACGACGGCGGAGGAGACGCCCGCCGCCTGATCCGGCGCAGGCATCAGCGGCAACGGATTCCCGCACATTCCGATGTGCGGGAATTTTATGGAGAGCATGACCATGTTTCAAGGATTTTCAGAGCGCGCCATCGACTTTTTGTGGGGCATCCGCCTCAACAACCACCGGGAATGGTTTCTGGAGCACAAGCAGGAGTATCTGGACGAGCTCTACAACCCGCTGAAGGAGCTGGGGGGAGAGCTGGAGGAGGCCATGACATCGGCCTATTCCGGGGAGGGGCTGGAGCTGAAGGTGACCCGGATCTACCGGGACGTCCGGCGGGTCAAGTACGGCGGGCTCTACAAGGACCACCTCTGGCTGACGCTGCGCAAGCCCGGGGAGGAGGAGGCCGGCCGGCCCTGCTTCTACTTTGAGATCTACCCGGAGGGCTATGAGTACGGCGTGGGCTATTACTGCCCCCGCCCGGTCCAGATGGAGCAGTACCGCCGCCGCATTCTCCGGGACCCCAAGCCCCTGGAGCGGCTGGCCCGGATGCTGGAGGGACAGGACCTGTTCCGCCTGGAGGGGGAGGAGTACAAGCGCTCCAAGGGGGAGTGCCCCGAGGCCCTCAAGGGCTGGTTCAACCGGAAGACTGTCACCCTGTGCGCCTTCCACGCCCCCGACGAGCGGATGACCACGCCGGAGCTGAAGGAGGACATTCTCGAGGGTTTCCGGTGGCTGATGCCCTATTACCGATACTTCAAATCCCTGGAGCTGGAGCCTCCGGTGACCGACCGGCTCTAAATTTGCTCCAGGACAGCAAGGGGAGTGTAGCAAAACAAAATGATACTGTCATTCTGAGCCACAGGGGGCGAAGAATCCCTTTCCACAGGGATGAATGCCGGGAAAAGATCCTTCGCTGGCACTCAGGATGAAAAAGCGGGGTTATTGCAAATGCTGCAACAGCCCCACATTGTCGGCTGCGGGATAAAAATCATATTGTGGAATTCAAAAGACGT
>CAZAIF010000076.1:0-8184 GCA_964485125.1 uncultured Oscillospiraceae bacterium
TGATTAAAATCTCACATGTTCACACACTCCTGAAACACTTGTGAATACGCCTTCTAACTTTTTTCTTGACGAAAACAGGGAAGTCGGCCGGCTTGCTTTTCTCCTGCTCATATGGTAAAATAACAAAATCATATTTTACGAAGCTGTTACCCTGGCAAGGGAAAGGATATTACTATGACAAAAAAATATAATCTGAAAAAAATATGCCTGTGCTTCTTGGCCGGTTTTATTATTTTCGCGCTCGCGCTGTACTGGATTGCCGGAGATTCCTTCCGCTATCAGACTACCTCCTCCCAGACCATCGACGCGGCCGCTGCCGTGGGAGAGATCACGGCGGACACACCAGTGCGCCAGAGTTTCACCATCGCGTCGGACCGGGTGATCCAGTATGAGCTTCAGTTTGCTACCTATGGGCGGGAGAATCAGTCCCAGCTCACCTTGCAGATCTATGATTCCTCAGGGAACCTTCTGGCTGAAAACACCGTTGACGCCGCCACACTTCAGGACAACGGGGTAGAAACTATCACCCTGGCCCAGCCCATCGTAGGCCACGGCGGCGAGCAGGCCCAACTGGTCATTTCCTCGGACGCGGACGCCTCCAACGCCGTGTCGGTCTTTTATGGCAACAGCATCAGCGCGGGGCGGGGGAGCGTGACCCAGACCTACTCCGATGACGAGAAGGTATCCGTGGGCGACACGCTGCTGAACGGCGAGCTCTATTTCATTCAGATCAGCGAAAAACAGCTCTGGTTCGGCGAATATTACTGGCTGATCGCCGGCGGAATCTTTGTATTGCTGTGCGTTTATGCCGCCGTGCTGCTGCACAAGGAGAAGGCGGGGAAGAAGAGTGCGACGCTCAATCTGATCCACTCCCTGAACCGGTATGAATTTTTGATCCACCAACTGGTCTCCAGGGACTTCAAGACCAAATACCGGCGTTCCGTGCTGGGGGTTTTTTGGAGCTTCTTGAATCCGCTGCTCACTATGCTGGTGCAGTATGTGGTGTTTTCCACCCTGTTCAGTTCCTCGATTCCCCATTATCCGGTCTATCTGCTCACCGGTATCGTCTTATTCAACTTCTTCAACGAGACCACCTCGGTGGGCATGACCTCTATCACCTCCAATGCCCCCCTGATCACAAAGGTCTATGTGCCCAAGTATATCTACCCGCTTTCCAGAATGCTCTCCGCTACCGTTAATGTGGCGCTGTCGCTGATTCCGCTGTTTTTGGTCGCAGTCTTTACCGGCGTGTATCCCGCCCTCACCTGGCTGCTGCTGGCGTTCAATCTGCTCTGCCTGATGTCCTTCTCGCTGGGCATCTCCTATATCCTCTCCACACTGATGGTCTATTTCCGGGACACGCAATTTTTGTGGACCGTGGTGAGCATGATCTGGATGTACTGCACCCCCATCTTCTATCCAGAGAGCATCATTCCGGCCGGTTTGCTCCCGATTTATCGGATGAATCCGCTCTACCAGCTGATCAGCTTTGCCCGCTGCGCGTTGATCGACAGGGTTTCACCTGGGCCGTCGTCTTATCTGTCCTGCCTCCTGGTGGCTGTCATCCCGCTGGTGTTCGGCGTGTGGCTGTTCCAGCGGAAGGAAAAGGATTTCGTCCTGTATCTGTAAGGCGGTGCTATCATGGAAAAGATGATTGAAGTCAAAAATGTCTCCATGCGCTTCCGCATGACCGGAGACAAAATCAACAGCCTGAAGGAGTTTTTTGTCCAGAAGGTCACAGGAAAAATGGAACACAAGGAGTTCTGGGCCCTCACCGACGTCTCCTTCGACGTGATGAAGGGGGAAGTGGTGGGCATCATCGGCCACAACGGCGCAGGCAAATCCACGATCCTCAAAATCATCTCCGGCATTTTAAATCCGACCAAAGGCAGTGTTGAGGCCCATGGAAACATCGTCCCCATGCTGGAACTGGGCAGCGGATTTGACTATGACTTGACGGGCCGGGAAAATATTTTCCTGAACGGGGCTATTCTCGGCTATTCAGAGGCATTTCTCAAGGAAAAATATGATGAGATCCTCGACTTTTCCGAGCTGGGCGAATTTATTGAAATGCCCATCCGTAATTACTCCTCCGGTATGCTCATGCGCCTGGCCTTCTCCATTGCGACAGTGGTCCACCCGGAGATCATGATTGTGGACGAGATCCTGGCCGTGGGCGACGCCGCCTTTCAGAAGAAGAGCAAGCAGCGGATGCTGGAGCTGATGAGCGGCGGTACAACGGTACTGTTCGTCTCCCACTCCATTGCCCAGATCGAAGAAATGTGCAACCGGGTTGTTTGGCTGGACCACGGACAGGTGAAAATGATAGGGGAGACCAGCGAGGTCTGTCTGGCGTATCAGGGAAAGCCGGCGGTGAAGGACGAGATCGCCGTGCTCTATTTCGACTATGGAGGCGGCTTTAACGAGGACACCACCCAGTATAAATCTGTCAAAATGGACGGAAAGCCCTTCACGTTCTCCTTCCATTTAGATCGCCCGTGCAGGCATTTCAGATTTGATCCTGTGGCGGTCACCCCCTGTATGCTGCGCGGCCTGGAGATCACCTCGGGCGGTGAGGAAGTCCATTATGAGGTTCTGGGCTCCAACGGCATCAACGTAAAAAAAGCCTGGTATTTTGAGATCGCAGACAGTTTGATCGAGTTTAGGACGAATGCACCGGTCTCTGATCTTGAGATCTCCGGGTCTATCACGATATTGCAGACTGAGGGTTGATTTGTTAATGCACAGTGCAGAACCACGGGAAAAGCGGATCTACAACCGGATCGTCAAGCGGGTGATCGACCTCATTCTGTCGGCGCTGATTACGGTCGTTTTGTCTCCGGTGCTGCTCCTTTTGGTCCTTGCGATCAAACTGGATTCCAAGGGGCCCGTTCTGTTCCGGCAAAAGCGGATTGGGGTGAATTGCTCCACCTTTCCGATTCTGAAGTTTCGCACAATGCGGATCGACACGCCCCACGATATTCCGACCCATCTGCTGAAGGACCCGGATCAATACATCACCCGGGTGGGCAATTTTTTGCGCAAGACTTCTCTGGACGAACTGCCGCAGCTCTGGAATATCTTTGCCGGCCAGATGAGCTTTGTGGGCCCAAGGCCGGCGCTCTGGAACCAGGATGACCTGATCGCGGCCAGGGAACGCTTTCGCGCCAACAGCGTACGTCCTGGCCTGACCGGCTGGGCCCAGATCAACGGGCGCGATGAACTGGAAATCGAAGTGAAAGCCGAGCTGGACGGGTACTATGTCCAGCACCTCAGTTTCCTGTTCGATTTAAAATGCTTCTTCGGCTCCTTCTCCTATGTGCTGGGCCGGAAAGGCGTGGTGGAGGGCGGCACCGGAGAGCTGCACCAGCGGGAAAAAGAGCAGGGAAACAAGCCCTGAAGAAGGGGAGAGGATTTTATGCGGGTTGCGGTTGTCAGCTGTTTTGAGACGTTTTCGGACCGGCAGACGGCCCTGGCGGACCATTTTCGGGACCGTGGAGATCAGGTCACCCCGTTCCTCTCCGATTTCCAGCATGTGAGCAAATCATACCGTTTCGAAGCGCCGGAGGGGTTTCAACTGGTGCATGCCAAGGCCTACCGCAAAAATCTGTCGCTGAGGCGGATGGCTTCCCATCGCCGGTTCGCCGCCGACCTCCGGTATGCCCTGGAAGCGGAGCGCTGGGATCTGATCTGGGCCATCGTACCGCCCAATTCCCTGGTCAAACAGTGCGCCTTATACAAGCGCGCCCATCCAGGCACGGCGCTGGTGTTCGATGTCAATGATCTCTGGCCGGAGAGCTTTCCCCTGGGCGGGGTGAAAAAACTGCCGCCTTTCCGGCTGTGGCAGTCCCTCCGGGACAAAAATCTGCCTGCGGCGGATCACGTTGTCACGGAATGCGACCTGTTTCGCACCCGGCTGGGGCTGGCAGGGGAGGGGCAGGCCACCACCATCTATTATTGCAAGCGGGGGGCGGAACCAGCTATCCGGCCCGCGCCTCGGCTGGCTGAGGACCACTTTTCCGTCTGTTATCTCGGGTCGATCAATCACATCATCGACATTGACGCCATCGCCGCCATCCTCACCTCGCTGTCACAGCAGCGCCCGGTGCGGCTGCACATCATCGGTGCAGGGGAGCGAAAGGTCCAGCTGATCGAGCGTGCCCAGGTAGCCGGGGCCGATGTGGTGGACCATGGGGCCGTCTATGACCCGGCGGAAAAACAGGTTGTATTCGATCAATGCCATTTTGGATTGAATGTCATGAAACCCACCGTATGTGTTGGATTGACCATGAAAAGCATAGATTACCTGGCTGGCGGCCTGCCTCTGATCAACACCATTCCGGGAGATACCTGGGATCTGATCGAGAGGCACGGATTCGGCCTCAACTGGGGCCCGTCCAGCCGGTCCGACTGGGTGGCCTTCGACCAGGAAAGGGCACGCATTGCGGCCAGACAATTTTTTGAACGGGAGCTCTCCTATCCGCAGTTTTGCCGCCGGGTGGATTCGGTGCTGGGGCATCTCAGTCTGTGAAGCGTCAAGGAGCGCCGCAAAAGCGGCGCTCCTTGATGGCAAAACGCAAAACAAGGGATATGAGCAGATTCAAAGCAGGTCTGTAAAACCGTCAATCATCCGGTCGCAAATCTGGTACATCTCTCCCCTGCGGTTGGCGAAAAATGAATCCCGCACTCCGATCACCCGCCAGCCGGCGGCCTTGGCGGCGGTGCAGGCCACGGGGGAGTCGTCGAAGAGCAGACAGTTTTCCGGCCCTTCTCCTAACAGTAGGGACAGGGAGCGAAAGGACGCTTGGTATTTTTTCTCCAGTCCCAACTCCTGGGCGAAGTACAGCTGATCGAAAAAACCGGTGATGTGGTGGTGCTCCAGGGCGGCCCTGCACAGGGACGGCTCGCTGGAGGTGTAGAGGGCGGTGCGCTCCCCCTGGGCCCGGCAGCGCTCCAGATAGGCGTATGCTCCCGGCTTGAGGGGCAGCTCCGACGCATAGGCCCGATAGGCCAGGCTGTGCCAGGCGGACATAATCTCCGTCTCGGATTCGTCCAGTTGATAATAGGCTTTGGTGAATCTGGCCGCGTCGGGGAAGATGGAGTGGGCCACATATTCGTTGTACTCCTCGGTCAGCGCCAGTCCGTGCCGCCCCACAAAGGTCTCATCCACCCACCGCCAGACGCCGTTGGAGTCCAGCAGTGTCCCATCCAAATCAAAGACTTTGACCATTTTTCTCTCTCCATCAACTGATATAATTTGACACGGGTCATTATAGCCCGTCCCTTCAAACCGTGTCAACCGAAAGTGTGGTGATACGATGGCATTTTCAAAACAGGAGCTGGGCAGCTGGGCCCCTTATCTGGAGCCTGTGGTGCGGGAAGCCTGGTATGCTGACCTGGAGGCCCGGGTGGAGGCAGCCTATCAGTCGGATTGTCCTCGGGTGTTTCCGCCCAGGCCGGAGCTGTTTACGGCCCTGCGGCTGACCTCTCCCGAATCGGTCAAATGCGTGATCCTGGGGCAGGACCCCTATCACGAGGAGGGACAAGCCCAAGGGCTCAGTTTCTCCGTACACCGGGGGATCCCCATTCCCAGATCGCTGCAAAACATCTATAAGGAGCTGCACGCCGACCTGGGACTGCCGGTGCCCGGCCACGGGAGCCTGGAGGCCTGGGCAAAGCGGGGCGTACTTTTGCTGAATACCGTGCTGACCGTCTACGAGGGCCAGGCAAACAGCCACAAGAGCTGGGGCTGGGAGCGTTTTACCTCCGCCGTGATCGACATTGTGGAGCGCCAGCCCCATCCGGTCGCCTACCTGCTGTGGGGCAGGGCGGCCCAGAAAAAAGAGGCGGAAAACCATTTGGGGACTGGAGACTATCCTAGGCTGATCATAACATCCAACCACCCCAGCCCGCTCTCCGCCAGCAGAGGCTTTTTGGGCAGCCGGCCCTTTAGCCAGGTCAATGATTTCCTCTGCTCCCACGGGGAGCTTCCCATCGATTGGGCCCTGAGCTGACGTTCTCTCATCTGTTTTTTGCGCATACCGTGTAACGGTGATGCGTATGAAATGGAACCGGAACCGGCGAAACGTCAATGTGCTTGTCTTGCTGCTGCTGTGCGCGCTCTGTCTGACCTGTCTGCCCTGGTACCGGCCATCCGGCATCTGCTTTCAACCTCAGCGGTTTGGGGGCAGGGTGCTGATCCTGGACGCCGGCCACGGCGGGGAAGACGGAGGAGCAGTGTCGGTGACCGGCACCCAGGAGAGCCAGATCAATCTGAACATCGTCTTGAAAATGCAGCAGCTTTGCGGTCTGTTTGGAGTAGACGCTGTATTGACCCGGGAATCCGACACCTCTCTGAAGAGCCCCAATGCCAACACTCTGGCGGAGATGAAGCGCACCGATCTGCAGCACCGGGTGGAGCTGATCGAAGCGACGGAGAACGCGGTCCTGATCAGCATCCATCAGAATTACTTTTCCGGAGCGTCCAGTTCCGGTGCCCAGGTATTTTATGCCGCCGGATCGAGTGGAGAACGGTGGGGCGCCTATTGTCAGCAGCTTTTAACGAAACATCTGGATCCCGAAAATCACCGGCAGTCCAAACAAATCGCCGATGATATCTATCTGATGAACCACATTTCCTGTCCGGCCCTGCTGGTGGAATGCGGCTTTTTATCCAACCGGGAGGAGGCGGAGCGCTTGGAGACAGATTCCTACCAGCTCCAACTGGCCATGACCGTACTCGCTTCCTATCTGACCTTTGATTTTACCGCTCCATAACAGAGGTGATCCCTATGGCAAAGGCGAAAACACTATTTTACTGCACCCTGTGCGGCAATGAGACGCTGCGCTGGCAGGGCCAGTGCCCGGCCTGCGGCAGCTGGAACACCATTGTAGAACAGCCAGCCGCACCCAAAAACGGCCCCGGCAAGCGAGGCGGCATGTCTGCCTCCACAGGAAGTGGGGCCAAAGCACAGCGGCTCAGCGACATTGAGACGGCGGATGAGCTCCGCTTTCAGACGGGTATGAACGAGCTTGATCGGGTGCTCGGCGGCGGGGCGGTCAAAGGTTCGCTGGTGCTGATCGGCGGCGCGCCCGGAATCGGAAAATCCACGCTGATGCTGCAGATCTGCAACGAACTGTGCAAAAAATGTACGGTATTATACGCCTCCGGCGAGGAATCCCCCCGACAGATCAAACTGCGGGCCCAGCGCCTGGGCGTGACAGGGGAGAGGCTCTATCTGCTGAGCGAAACGGAATTGGAGGACGTGGTGGAAGCGGTCCACACGGTCAAGCCGGATATTCTTATTGTGGACTCCATCCAGACCATGAGCATCGGCAGTTCCGATACCGCCCCTGGCAGTATCAGCCAGGTCAAGCAGTGCACAACGACCCTGATGAACTTGGCCAAGACGGAGGATGTGACCATCTTTGTCATCGGCCACATCAACAAAGAGGGGTCTATTGCCGGTCCCAAGGTGCTGGAGCATATGGTGGACTGCGTGCTCTATTTTGAGGGCGACCAGCATGTGGCGGTCCGCATCCTGCGGGCGGCCAAAAACCGGTTTGGCGCCACCAATGAGATCGGCGTGTTTGAGATGCTGGACGAGGGCTTGCGGGAGATCCCCAATCCGTCGGAGATGCTGCTGGCCTCCCGGCCCGAGAATGCCCCGGGCAACTGCGTCACCTGTGTGATGGAGGGGAACCGGCCCGTCCTGGCCGAGATCCAGGCGCTGATCACACCCAGCAGCTATCCCAACCCCCGCAGAACCAGCAACGGCGTGGATTACAACCGGGCCATGCTGCTGTTGGCCGTGCTGGAAAAACGGGGCGGCCTGCTGGTGGGCGGGTGCGATGCCTACGTCAATGTCATCGGCGGGCTCTATGTGGACGAGCCCGCGGCAGACTTGGCGACGGTGCTGGCGCTGGCGTCCAGCTTTCGGGACCGTCCGCTGCCCTATGATTTGGCGGCCATCGGCGAAGTCGGGCTGACCGGAGAACTGCGCAGTGTGAGCTCGGTCAATCAACGGCTGTCCGAGATCCACCGCCTGGGATTTCACAAAGTGATCGTGCCCAGCAGCATTATGGGAAAGGCGATCCAAATTGACGGGCTGGATCTGATCCCGGTCAAAAATATCCGGGAGGCCCTGGCCACAATCTTGTAGAGGGGAGGTCTGGTGTTGCAGG
>CAZAIF010000077.1:0-8074 GCA_964485125.1 uncultured Oscillospiraceae bacterium
CGCCCTTGGCTCTCCGGCGGCCTGGCCCCCCATTCTCTGTCATGCTGAGGAGTGCAGCGACGAAGTATCCTTTCCCCGGCCTGGGGGCTGGCGGAAAAAAGATCCATCGCTGCGCTCAGGATGACAAGGGAGAAGGCCCAGGATGAGAGGGGAGAGGGCCAGGATGACAGGGAGACGCTCAGAATGACAAGAGGGGCGCCCGGGATGACCGGGCGCCCTCAGAATACCTCAGAATACCGGGGAGCGGGGCTCAGGCGAGCATTTTCCCCAGCCAGCCCTCCAGGGCGTCGGCGCTGGGGGTGGGGGTGAAGGTGAAGGAGCAGTGGTATTTCGCCGCGAAGCCCTCGGGGGTGCCGAAGGGGGAGGGGCACTCCCCGGGCAGGGCCAGGATGGCGGTGGGGGTCTGCCACCGGTCCAGGGGCAGGCCGGGCCCCACGGCGGGGGAGAGGAGCAGCGCCCGGGAGAGCCGGACGCCCTGGTAGGCCATCAGCGCCCACTGGGCCCCGGCGCCCTGGGCGAACAGGGCGGTCTCCCCCCGCTCCACCGCCGGCAGCAGCCGGCGCAGGTCCTCTACGCAGCCCTTGGGGGTGTAGGGGCACAGGGGGTGGCGGCGGTTGCCGTGGCCGGGCAGGTCGCAGCTGACCACCTGCCAGCCCAGGGGGACGGCCCGGCGGGCCAGCAGCCGGATGGCGCCGTCCCCCTTGCTGCCCCCGAAGCCGTGGACGGCGATGAGCCGACGGGGCCGCTCCGGCCCCCAGAAGATGGCCGGGATGCCCGCCACCAGGCCGTGGGATTCCACCAGCATGGTCTTTCTTCCTCCTTATTCTTTACCGCCGCTCCTGGAAGCTGACGGTGCGGTAGTAGACCCGGGCGGTGATGGCGTACACCAGCACATAGACCACCACGAAGGCGGCGAAGGTGATCAGGGTGCACCAGAAGAAGACGTGAGTGTTGTTCAATCCCAGTGCCAGGAGCAGCCGGGAGAGCATGGGAAAGGCAAAGCAGAGATGAACCGCCGCCATGCCCAGGGGGAGCAGGAACATGGTCAGCACCTGGCTGCGCACCGAGGAGGAGATGAGCTTTCTGTCCATGCCCACCTGGCGCATGATCTGGTAGCGGGCCCGGTCGTCATAGCCCTCGATGATCTGCTTGTAGTAGATGATGAGCACCGTGGCCATCAGGAACAGCAGCCCCAGCAGGATGCCCAGGAAGAGGAAACCGCCGTAGAAGCTGTAGGCATCGCTGATATTGTCCTGGCGGATGGTGGAGCTCCACTCGATGGGGTAGCTGCTGCCGTCGGCCAGGGTGAGCTGGTCGGACTCAAAGCGGGCCTGGAACCGGCCGGCCAGCTCCGCCTTCTGATCATCGGTGCCCGACAGGAGAACCCCCAGCTTCCAGTCCATCCTGCTGGCGTAATAGTCTGTCCCGTCCGCCGCCAGCTGGGCCTGGTAGATGCGCTCCAGCGCCACGTCGTCCCGGACCACGATGTAGAAGGTGTTGCCCAGATAGACGGACAGCTCGGAGTCCTCGGGGGCGCTGGTCATCCACTCCTTGACAGTGTAGTCCTCCCCCAGCAGGTTGAAGGTCTCGGGCAGCGTCCCGTCCTGGACGTAGACGGCCACTTCGTAGTCATCTAATTCCGCCGGCTGGTAGCCGGTGGCGGCGGCGTAGCCCTCCCGGGTGAAAAACTGGATATAGGCCCCCTGGCCGTAGTTGTCGGTATGGCGGTCGGTTGTCAGCCGGCTGCCGTCCATGTACAGGGCCAAGGTGAGGCTGTCGTAGACCACAAGCCCGGTCACTTCCAGCCCGGCTGCCTCCGCCTCCTCGGCCAGGGCGGATTGGACGCAGTCCTTTACCGGCTCGGCGGCGTTGTAGAAGTGGATCTCGATGTCGTAGGGGTAGCGGTGCGTCAGGATATCCTGCATACCGCCGTAAAGGCTGACAGTGGAGGCCACGGTGACCAGCACCATGGTGGACAGGATACAGATATTTGCCAGCCCAACGGCGTTCTGCTTCATCCGGTAGAGCATGCCCGAGACGCTGACAAAGTGCCGGGCTTTGTAATAGTAATTCTTGCTGCGTTTGAGCAGCTTAAGCACCGCGATGCTGCCGGCCAGAAAGAGGCAGTAGGTGCCGATGATGACAAGCAGCACCGCCACAAAGAACAGGCCCAGGGCGGAGATGATGCTCTTTGTGGTGACGGCGATGTAGTAGCCGCTTCCCAGGGCGGCCAGGCCGATGACCACCAGGGGCCACTTGACCCGGGGCTCCTTCTCGCCCACTTCACCGCCCCGGAGCAGCTCGATGGGCTTTGCCCGGCCCACCTGTATCAGGTTGGCCAGCAGCAGAAGCAGGAAAATGCCGGCAAACAGGACGGCTGTGAGCATCACAACGGAGGGCTGGAGGGCATAGGCCATGGAGACGTCAAAGCGGATCAGATTGAGCAGCAGCAAGAACATCAGTTTATCCAGCAGTATGCCCAGCAGCAGTCCGCCGCCGATGGCGGCTAGTGCGCTGAGCAGGGTCTCCCAGAAGAGCACCCTGGCGATGTGGCGCTTCTCCAGGCCCAGGATATTGTACAGGCCCAGCTCCTTTTTCCGCCGCTTGATCAG
The DNA here is from genome assembly GCA_964485125.1 of uncultured Oscillospiraceae bacterium. Taxonomy (GTDB): domain Bacteria; phylum Bacillota; class Clostridia; order Oscillospirales; family Oscillospiraceae; genus UMGS1766. The sequence goes on from CAZAIF010000077.1 coordinate 2,613, forward strand.
AAAGCTGTTGGTGTAGTAGAGGAAGATGACGCTGAAGATACCAACCACCACCACGCCAAAGCTCATGATGATCTTGGCGGTATCGCCGCCGGGAAGGGTTTGGCTCAGTCCGGTAGAACACAGGATGAAGAAGCAGGCCACCGTCAGCGCCGCGGTGAGCAGGAAGGGCAGGTAGAAGCGGCGGTTGTTCTTGATGTTGCCCGCGGCCAGCCGGAGATAGAGGTGGTGTCTCATGCCCGGTCACCGCCTGTCGCCAGCATGGTCAGGGTGTCGCTGATCTTCTGATACAGCTCCTCGTCGGTGGCGTCCCCCCGGTAGATCTGGTGGAACACGGTCCCGTCCTTGATGAACAGCACCCGCCCGGCGTGGCTGGCCGCCTGGACCGAGTGGGTCACCATCACGATGGTCTGGCCGTCCCGGTTGACCGCCTCGAACAGCCGCAGCAGCTCCCCCGCCGCCTTGGAGTCCAGGGCGCCGGTGGGCTCGTCGGCCAGCACCAGCTGGGGGTGGGTGATCAGGGCCCGGGCCACGGCGGCGCGCTGCTTCTGGCCGCCGGAGACCTCATAGGGGTACTTCTCCAGCAGGGTCTCGATGCCCAGCTTCCGGGCCAGGGGCTGGAGCCGGTCCTCCATCTCCCGCCAGGAGCGCCCCGCCAGCACCAGGGGCAGCAGGATGTTGTCCCGCAGGGAGAAGGTGTCCAGCAGGTTGAAGTCCTGGAACACAAAGCCCAGGTTCTTCCGCCGGAAGGCGGCCAGCTCCGCCTCCCGGATGGTGGTCAGGTCCCGGCCGTTCAGCTTGACCTGGCCCCCGGTGGGCTGGTCCAGGGCGGCCAAGATGTTCAGCAGTGTGGTCTTGCCGGAGCCCGACTCCCCCATGATGGCCACGAACTCCCCCTGCTCCACGGTGAAGGTGACGCCCTTCAGGGCCTGGACCTTGCTGCCCCCCAGACGGGTGGTGTAGATTTTCTGGAGATGATTGACTTCCAAAAGTGACATATGGTTTTGCCTCCGATCTGCGAAAGGTTTCGTTCGCTTACAGGAGCTATGATAGCAGTTTCCCCGGCCCGCTGCCTTAGCTTTGGCTTACAGTACGCCGGGGAAAGCTTACACTTTTGTAAGGTTGGCCCCGGCCGGGACAGGGACAGAAGGCGGGCGCCCGCGGTCAGGCGGGCGCCCGCTTCGGCATGGCCATGAGGGCGGCCCCGGGCTCACTCCACCGCCAGAGGCTTCTGCTCCAGGCGGAGGCGCACCTGGGTGCCCTTGCCCGGGGCGGAGCGGATCTCGATGCCGTGGCCCAGCTGGTCCAGGATGCGGCGGCACAGATAGAGCCCGATGCCGCTGGAGCGCCCCTCCACCCGCCCGTTGCAGCCGGTGAAGCCCCGCTCAAAGACCCGGGGCAGGTCCTCCGGGGCGATGCCGATGCCGGTGTCGGCGATCACCAGGGTGGCCTCCCCCTCCAGGGAAATGGTCACCGACCCGGCCGGGGTGTACTTCAGGGCGTTGCTCAGCACCTGCTCGATGACAAAGAGCAGCCACTTCTCGTCGGTGAGCACCGTGGCCTCGATCCCCCGGTAGTTCAGGGCCAGCTTTTTGCGGATGAAGGAGCCGGCGTAGCTGCGCACCGCCCGGCGGACGATGGCGTCCAGGTCGCAACGGCGGAGCACGAGGTCGGTGGAGTCGCTGTCCAGCCGCAGGTAGCCCAGCACCATCTGCACATACTGTTCAACGCGCTGCAGCTCCTCCCCCAGCGCCCGGCTCCGGGGGGAGTCCGCCTCCCGAAGCAGCAGCCGCATGGCGGCGATGGGGGTCTTGATCTGGTGGGCCCAGATGGTGTAGTACTCCATCATGTCCCGGTACTGGGCGGTCATCTGGCCCTCCCGCTCCCGCCGGTGGGCGTCCAGGGCCCGGATCAGGGCCTGATAGTCCGCCTCCAGCCCCTCCCGGGGGGCGGGCAGGTGGGCCAGGGTGACCTCGATCTCCCCCAGCAGGGCCTCCAGCCGCCGGTGGCGCCTGCGGTAGGCCCGGAAGTCCAGGATCAGCCACACCAGCGCCACCACCCCGCAGAGCAGCCCGGCGTAGCCCACCGCAGCCAGGGGCAGCCGGTACAGCCAGAGGACCAGGGTCAGGATGGCAAAGCACAGGGCCAGGAACAGGAACATCCACCGCCGTCCCCGCCAATATCCCCTCAGGGCGCTCATGGGGCCTCCTCCTCTTTCAGCACATACCCGACCCCTTTCCGGGTGGTGATGAAGTCGGTCAGCCCGATGCCCTCCAGCTTCTTGCGCAGCCGGGCCACGTTGACGCTCAGGGTGTTCTCGTCCACAAAGCTGTCGGTCTCCCACAGCCGCTCCATCAGCTTCTCCCGGCTGACCACCTGGCCGGGCCGCTCCATCAGGGTGAGCAGGATGCGCCACTCGTTTCGGGTCAGCTCCAGCCGCATTCCCCGGTACTCCAGCACCGCGTCGGCGGCGCTGAGCCGGGCCCCCCGGCACTCCAGGGCGGGCATGCTCTCCGGGGCGGCGAAGTCGTAGGAGCGCCGCAGCACCGCCTGGAGCTTGGCGATGAGCACGTTGGGGTCGAAGGGCTTGGCGATGAAGTCGTCGCCCCCCATATTCATGGCCATGACGATGTTCATATTGTCCGAGACCGAAGAGAGAAAGACCACCGGCACCTTGGACTCCCGCCGGATCTCCTGGCACCAGTGGTAGCCGTTGAAAAAGGGCAGGGAGATGTCCATCACCACCAGATGGGGCTGCAGCCGGCGGAATTCCTCCAGCACATGCCGGAAGTCCTCCACCTTCTCCGCCTCCAGCCCCCAGGAGCGGATGTGGCGCAGCAGCTGGCCGGCGATGACCGGGTCGTCCTCCACGATCAGAATGCGATACATACAGACACCTCTCTAAATGTGCTTCCGGTTTCCCCGGGCGGCGGGGGCCGCCTTATCAGAGGAAACGGGAGGGGGAAGCAAATCTCTTCAAAACCGGGCCCCTCCGCCGGGCGGGACCCGCCTCTATTATAGACGCCATATAATCTTTTGGCTATATCAAATCCGGCAATTTTAATATTTGCATCCCCTCCGCCGGAATGTTATGCTGATTTTGTACTGTAAACAGGAGGGAGCGCGTATGAGCAGGACGGACAGCACCGTGGCCACCGTATTCAATGTGGTCCACGGCTCCTTTGTGGATGGCTGGGGGGTGCGCACCACGGTGTTTTTGAAGGGGTGTCCCCTGCGGTGCCAGTGGTGCTGCAACCCGGAGAGCCAGCGCCGCCGCCCCGAGCTGCGGCGGATCGCCGACCACTGCTCCGGCTGCGGCAAGTGCCTGCCCGCCTGTCCCGCCGGGGCGCTGTCCCTGTCGGAGGGGCTGGTCCGGGTGGACCGGGAGAAGTGCGACGGCTGCGGCCAATGCGTGGACGCCTGCTGGCCCGGGGCCCTGGAGATCTGGGGGAGGGAGCGCACGGCGGAGGACGTCTTCGCCGAGTGCCTGCGGGACGAGACCTTCTACCGCCAGAGCGGCGGGGGCGTCACCCTCAGCGGGGGAGAGCCCACCCTGTGGCCCGGGTTCTGCCTGGAGATGATCGGGCGCTGCTACCAGAGCGGCATCCCGGTGGCCATCGACACCTGCGGCCAGGTGACCTCACCGGAGGGGCTGGAGGTGCTGCGCCGGGCGGATCTGATCCTCTTCGACGTGAAGGGGCTGGACCCGGAGCGCCACCGGGAGAACACCGGGGTGGACAACGACCGGATCCTCCAGAACCTGGCGCTGCTGGAGGAGATCGGCAAGCCGGTCATCGTCCGCTATCCGGTGATCCCCAACCGCAACCGGCAGGAGGCGGAGCGGATCGCCCGGTACCTGGCGGCGCTGAAGTGCGTCCGGCGGGTGGACCTGATCCCCTATCACCAGTACGGTACCGGAAAATACGACGAGCTGGACCGGCGCTACGCCCTGTCGGAGGAGAGCATCCCCCCAGAGGAGCAGCAGGCGTTGCTGGCGCTGTTCCAGGCCCGGGGGCTGAACGCCCAGCTGGGAGGATGAGCCCCTGGCCCCTGGCCGGGCAGGCCAAGAAAAAATCGAATTGTGAGGGAGGAACGGAATCTATGCGCTATGAAGATGTCTATGAGATGAAGAAACACACCCGGTCGGAGTGCCTGGCGCTGATTGAGGACGGCGACATCATCGCCGTCTCCGGCGTGGCCACCGAGCCCACCGACTTCCTGGGCCACTTTGACGAGATTATCCCCCGGCTTCACGACGTGGTGGTGGTCAAGAGCAAGGACAACGAATACGAGTATCTCCGGGACCCGGCCACCCGGGGCCATGTGGAGACCATCGGCCACTTTTATGCCAAAAATATGCGGGAGGGCCACGAACTGGGCCTGACCTCCTACATTCCCTCCGACCTGCACAACTATATGAGGGAGCGGGTGGCCTACAAGCCCAACAACGTTTTTGTGGCCCAGGTAGCGGATATGCGCAACGGGGCGTTCCAGATCCCCTACTCCAAGATGTTTGAAGAAGAGGCCTTCGCCTGCGCCTCCAAGGTGATCCTGGAGGTCAACCCCAACTTCCGCTGGGTCCGGGGCGGGATGGAGATCCCCCTGAGCCGGGTCACCTCTTTTTTTATATCCGAAAAGCCCATTTTCACCATCCCCCGCACCGTGCCCACCGAGATGGATCACAAGATCGGCCGCTATGTGGCCGACCTGATCCACGACGGGGACTGCATCCAGCTGGGGGTGGGCGGCCTGCCCGACGCGGTGGGGGAGTATCTGAAGGAGAAAAACGACCTGGGTATCCACTCGGAGATCTTCTCCTCCACCATGGCCGACCTGATCGAGGCGGGCAACGTCAACGGCAAAAAGAAGAATCTAAACCGGGGGGAGCATATCGCCACCTTCTGCATCGGCGACCAGCACCTGTTTGATGTGGTGGCGGAGAACCGGGCCTGCCGGCTGGTGTCCTGCGCCTACGGCAACGACCCCTTTGTCATCTCCCAGAACGACCATATGATCAGCGTCAACACCGCCATGGAGATCGACATCACCGGTCAGATCTGCTCCGAGAGCATCGGCCCCAAGCAGTTTTCCGGCACCGGCGGGGCCGCCGATTACGCCTATGGTGCCCTGCACTCCCGGGGCGGCCGGGGGATCATCGCCTTTGCCTCCACCGCCAAGGGAGGCAAGATCTCCAAGATCAAATCCATCCTGACCCCCGGCGCCGCCGTGTCCATCTCCCGGAACCTGGTGGACACCGTCATCACCGAGTACGGAGTGGCGGAGCTCCGGGGCCGCACCATCCGGGAGCGGGCCGATGCCCTGATTTCCATTGCCCACCCGGATTTCCGGGCCCAGCTGCGCAAGGAGGCCAAGCAGTACGGCATTATCGTCTGATTTATACCGATTTCTACCATTCTTCCTAAAAACCGAAGCCCCGGCCGCATCAAGCGGCCGGGGCTTCGGTT
>CAZAIF010000078.1:0-4589 GCA_964485125.1 uncultured Oscillospiraceae bacterium
TTCCCTTCTTCCCTTCGCCGGGAAATCTCAGATTGCATCCCTTCCAAAGCGCAGTCCGCCCCGGGCCGCGCCGTTTCGGCGGGCCCGGGGCGGCGTAACACAAAGCGATGGAATTACTCCTCAAACACAGCCTTCATGCTGCGATAGGACATGTAGCAGTCCAGCTTGCCGGTGACCTCAAAGGGGGCGTGCATGCCCAGCACGGAGACGCCGGCGTCCACGGTGTCGATGTTGCGGTTGGCCATATAGACGGCCACGGTGCCGCCGCCGCCCACGTCCACCTTGCCCAGCTCCGCCACATGCCAGAGCACGCTGGAGCGGTCCAGCACGCCTCGGATATAGCCCATGACCTCAGCGGAGGCGTCGCTGGCCCCGGACTTGCCCCGGGAGCCGGTGTACTTGCACAGGCCCACGCCCCGGTTGATCAGGCTGGAGTTGCGCTTGTCGTACACGCTGGCGAAGTTGGGATCGTAGCAGGCAGTCACGTCGGCGGACAGGCAGAAGGAATGCTCCAGGCACTCCCGCAGGGAGACCCCCTGGCCCTCGCACAGGTCGGCGATGAAGGTGTCAAAGGCCTGGGACTGCATGCCGCTGACGCCGTCGGAGCCGATCTCCTCCTTGTCGGCCAGGATGCACACGGCGGTCTTGTGCCGCTTTTCCGCGTCAAAGAGGCCCTTCAGGGCGGCATAGGCGCACACCCGGTCGTCCTGGCCGTAGCCGCCGATCATGGACCGGTCCAGGCCCACGTCGCAGGCGGTGTAGGCGGGGACGGCGGACAGCTCGGCGGAGAGGAAGTCCTCCTCGGTGATGCCATACTTCCGGTTCAGCAGGTCCAGCACCGCCAGCTTGATCCGGTCGCTGCCCTCGGAGCCCGGGAAGGGGCGGGAACCCACGAACAGGTTCAGGTTCTCCGGGTCCACCGCGGTGCCCAGGGGCTTCTGGGACTGCTGGGCGGCCAGGTGGGGCAGCAGGTCGGGGATAGCCAGCACCGGGTCCCCAGGCTCCCCGCCGATGCGCACCCGAACGGTGGCGCCGTCCTTGCGGATGACCACGCCGTGGAGCTCCAGGGGGATGGACAGCCACTGATACTTGCGGATGCCGCCGTAGTAGTGGGTCTTGAGCAGGGCGAAATCCCCGTCCTCATAGAGGGGATAGGGCTTCAGGTCCAGCCGGGGGGAGTCGATGTGGGCGGCGCCGATCTGGACGCCCTCGGACAGGGGAGCCTGGCCGATCACCGCCAGCATCAGGGACTTGCCCCGGTTGGAGCGGTAGACCTTGTCCCCGGCCTTCAGCGCCATGCCCCGCTCATAGGGGACAAAGCCCTGGGCCTGGGCAAGGGCGATGGCCTCCTCCACCGCCTCCCGCTCGGTCTTGGCGGCGTCCAGAAAGGCCTTATAGCCCTCGCAGTAGGACTCCATCTCCGCCAGGGCGGCCTCGTCCAGCAGGTCGTAGCCGTTCTTCTTTTCCAGGAAAAGGGCATCCCTGCGCACTTCCCAATCCTTTTTTTCTTCGCTCATGTCAGTTTTCCTCCTCGAAAATACGCTGAAATAGGTCCCCGGCCACCCGGGCGAATTGGGCCTGGGTGCCGTTGTTCTCCAGAATATAGGTGCAGCTGCGCCGGTAAAACTCGTCCGGCTTCTGGGCGGCGATCCGGGTGCGGGCGTAAGTCTCGCTGATCCCCTCCCGGGCCATCAGCCGCCGCACCCGATCCTCCACCGGGGCGATGATTCCCACGGTGGCGTCGCACCGGCGGCCCAAGTCCCCCTCCAGCAGCAGGATGGCGTCCACCGCCGCCCCGGGCATCCCCGCCCGGCGGGCATCGGCGATCTGCCGGTCGGTCTCCGCCTCCACATATTTGTGGGTGATCCGGTTCAGGTCGTCCATGGCGGCCTTGTCCCGAAAGACCAGCTCCCCCAGCTTTTTGCGGTCAAGCCCTTCCGGGGAGAAGATCTCCCGGCCGAAGCGGCCGGCCAGCTCCGAGCGCAGGGGGTCGCTGCCCAGCAGCAGCTCGTGGTAGACCTGATCGCAGTCGATGACGTGGACCCCAAGCCTGCCCAGCTCCCGCAGGGCGGTGGTCTTCCCCGCCCCGGTGCCCCCGGTGATGCCGATGAGCCGGAAACGCTCCGGCCGGGGCGGCGCCAGGGCGTTCGCGTCCACGGTGCGGAAGCCCGCCGCCTTTTTCAGCCGGTTGGCCACCGCCAGCCCCAGCCCGGTGTCGTCGGGGCACTGGGCGAAGATCTCCCGGACCGGGGTGGAGTCAAAGCCCCGCAGGGCGTCGAAGACCCGCTGGGCCTGCTCCCTCCGGTTCTGCATGGAGCCGAAGGTGCGCACCACGCTGTCCGGGTACAAAAAGGCGAACTCGTCATAGCAGAGCACCCCGCTTTGCCGCCCGGCGTGGGCGCGGATATACTGGGCGGAGCTGGCCGGGGTGCCGGTGACGGCGGTCACCGGGGCGATGGGGGCGTAGTGGCGGTACTTCATGCCCGGGGCCCGGGGGCGCTCCCCCTCCCCCATCTGCCGGGTGAGGGCGTCGTCCAGCTCCACGGTGCCCAGCACCTCCTCCAGCCGCTCCAGGGGCAGCCCCCCGGGGCGGAGCAGCCGGGGCGGGGTGACGGTGAGGTCCACAATGGTAGACTCCACCCCCACGGCGCAGGGGCCGCCGTCCAGCACGCACTCGATCCTGCCCCCCACGTCCTCCAGGACATGCTGGGCGGTGGTGCAGCTGGGCCGGCCGGAGCGGTTAGCGCTGGGGGCGGCGATGGGCACCCCCGCCGCCTCGATCAGGGCCAGGGTGACCGGATGGGCCGGGCAGCGCACCCCCACCGTGTCCAGCCCCCCGGTGGTGCAGTCCGGGAGGAGGGGATTCCGCTTCAAGATCATCGTCAGCGGGCCGGGCCAGAAGCGCTCGGCCAGCTGATAGGCACAGGAGGGCACCTCCACGCAGCAGCGCTCCAGCCAGGCCGCCGACGGCACATGGATGATGAGGGGGTTATCCGAAGGCCTCCCCTTGGCCTCATAGATCCGCCGCACCGCCTCCGGGTTCAGGGCGTCCGCCCCCAGGCCGTAGACGGTCTCAGTGGGGATGGCCACCAGGCCGCCGGAGCGGATGATGCCGGCGGCCTGGTCAATCTCCCGGCGCTGGGTCTGAGGATCTTCAATTTTCCAGCATAGCGTATTCATCGTCAGGATTCTTCTCTCTGTCGGTTCATCTGTTCCGCCCGGTCCGCCTGGGCCAGGGCGTCGATGATGGGATCCAGGCCGCCGTCCATGACGGCGTCGATCTGGTACAGGGTCAGGCCGATCCGGTGGTCGGTGACCCGGCCCTGGGGAAAGTTATAGGTGCGGATCCGCTCGTTGCGCATGCCGCTGCCCACCTGGCTGCGGCGCTGGCTGGCCAACTGGTCCTCCTGCTCCTGCTGGGCCCGCTCCCAGAGCCGGGCGCGCAGAATGCTCAGGGCTCGGTCTTTGTTTTTATACTGGCTGCGCTCATCCTGGCACTCCACCACCGTGCCGGTGGGAATGTGGGTAACCCGGATAGCGGACTCCGTCTTGTTGATATGCTGGCCTCCGGCTCCGGAGGACCGGAAGGTGTCGATGCGCAGCTCCGACGGGTCCAGCTCAAACTCCACCTCGTCCACCTGGGGCAGCACCGCCACGGTGGCGGTGGAGGTGTGGATGCGGCCCCCGGACTCGGTCTCCGGTACCCGCTGAACCCGATGGACCCCGCTCTCATATTTCAGATGGGCATAGGCGCCCGGGCCGGAGACGGTGAACACCGCCTCCTTGACGCCTCCCAGCTCTGTCTCGCTGGTGCTGGCGGTCTGGACACTCCAGCCCTGGGCGGCGGCGTACATGGCGTACATCCGGCACAGGGAGTGGGCAAACAGCGCCGCCTCCTCCCCGCCGACCCCGGCCCGGATCTCCATGACCACGTCCTTCTCGTCACTGGGGTCCCGGGGCAGCAGCAACAAACTCAGCTGTTCCTGCATCTGTTCCACCCGGGCTTTCAGCCGGGAAAACTCCTCCCGGGCCAGCTCCCGGACCTCCGGGTCCGGATCGTGGAGCAACTCCTGGGCCTCCGCCAGTTCCGCCTGGGCCTGGGTCAGGCCCCGCCAGCAGGTCACCACCGGCTCCAGCTCCCGCTGCTCCCGGTTGAGCCGGGCCACGAGATCCGGATCTGCATAGGTCTCCGGGGCGGAGAGCTGGGCGGAGAGTTCCTCATAACGGTGATTCAATTGTTCCAGACGTTCCGTCACGTCACACCTCGATCCAGGAAAAATGATTTGGGCAGGGCCAGGGCCTCCCGGGCATAGGAATAGAGGGCCGACGCCAGGTCCGGCATATCCCCAGGGCCCCAAAGCACAGCGCCCCCAGGGCCAGCAGCGCCAGCAGGATACGGCGCAGCACTTTGATCACGACTGCAGTTCCTCCAGCTGGAGGGAGAGTTCCTCCCAGCGCTCATAGAGGCCGTTGAGGGTCTCTTCCGCTCCGGCCTTCTCCTCACTGAGTTCCTGAAGCTTCTGATAGTCGCAGGCGTTGGCCTCCATCTGGCTGTCCAGCTCAGCGATGTGCTCCTCCGCCTTGGCGAT
>CAZAIF010000078.1:4689-7831 GCA_964485125.1 uncultured Oscillospiraceae bacterium
CTGCGCAGCTCCTCCTCCCGGGCCCGCTTGGCCCGCAGGGCCTCGTAATCCCCCCGGAAGTCGGTGATCTTGCCGTCCTCCAGGATCCAGATCCGCTGGGCGAACCGGTTGATGAAATACCGGTCGTGGGAGACGAAGAGCAGCGCCCCGTCAAAGGACTCCACCGCCTCCTCGATCCACTCCCGGGAGGAGACGTCCAGGTGGTTGGTGGGCTCGTCCAGCACCAGCAGGTTGATGGAGTCCATCATCAGCATGCACAGCTTGAGCCGGGACAGCTCGCCGCCGGAGAGGGCGGACACCGGCTTGAATACGTCCTCCCCCCGGAAACGGAAGGCGGCCAGCTGGTCCCGGGCCTCCTGGGCGGTGCAGTCCTTCTCGTAGATCATGGTGTCCACCAGGCTGCGCTCCGGGTGCTCGAACCGGACGATCTGGGGCAGATAGCCCACCTTGACCGTGGGGCCGAAGCGGACGCCCCCCTGGTCGGGGCGCTCCTCCTTGAGCAGGATCTTCAGCAGGGTGGATTTGCCCGTGCCGTTGTCCCCCAGCAGGGCGATGCGCTCGCCCCCCAGCACCTCCAGCTCCAGGCCGGAGAACAGGGTGTTCTCCCCATAGGACTTGGACACCCCCTCCAGGGCGAAGAGGACGTCCCCCCGGAACTCGGTGGACTGGAACCCCCGGGTCAGATTGCGCTCCTGCCGGGGCTTGTCGGTGGTGCGCATCCGCTCGATGCGCTTCTCCATGGAGAAGGCCCGCTTGTGGAGCTTGTCGTTGCCCATGAAGGCCCACAGGTGCATCTGGTCCGCCGCCTGGGTGAGCTGGGCGATCTTGGCCTGCTCCTTCTCATACTGCTTGAGCCGCTCCTGATAGCGGCGCTCCCGCTCCACCACATAGAAGCTGTAGTTGCCGGAGTAGAACTCCGCCTTGCCCTCGTTCAGGGCGATGATCCGGTCCACGCAGCGGTCCAGGAAATAGCGGTCATGGGAGATGGTGAGCACCGTGCCCCTGAAGCGGGACACATAGTCCTCCAGCCACTCCACCGCATGGAGATCCAGGTGGTTGGTGGGCTCGTCCAGCAGCAGGATGTCGGTGTCCTCCAGAATCAGCCGGCCCAGGTTGATCCGGGTCTTCTCCCCGCCGGAGAGGGCGGCAAAGGGGCGGCGGCGCATTTCCTGTGAAATGCCCAGGCCGTTGCACACCTTGTTCACCCGCACCTCCAGGTCGTAACCCCCGGCCTGCTCAAAGCCGGAGGACAGCCGGTCGTAGCGGCGCAGCAGCTCCTCGCCGGTCTCCCCCGCCGCCATCCGGTCGGTCAGCGCCTTCAGCTCCTCCTCAATGGCGTGGATGCGCTCAAAGGCGGTATCCAGCACGTCCTCCACCGTGTACGCCTCCGGGTAGACGGGGATCTGGGAGATCAGGCCGATGCGCTTGCCGGGGGCCAGGAGGACCTGGCCCTCGTCGTAGTCGTACGCTCCGGTCAATATTTTGAATAAGGTGGTCTTGCCCGAGCCGTTTTTGCCCAGGATGCCCACCCGCTCACCCTCCTGGATCTGGAAGGTGACGCCGTTTAACACATTTTCTCCGATCTGAAAGGATTTGACCAGACCAGAGACGGATAGATCGATCATTCCTCACACTCCGGTGTCTGTTCCACCAAATACTCCACCAGATGCTCAAACTTCATGCCCCGGCTGGCCTTGACCAGCACGGTGCTGCCCGGCCGCAGCAGCTCAGACAGGGCGATCTGGGCCTCCGCCTGGTTGGCGCAGCGGCGGATGGTCCGGCAGCCGGCGCTCTCCGCCCCATCGGCGATGCAGGCGCCCAGCTTGCCCACAGTGACCAGACAGTCGATGCCCGAGGCGCCCAGGAACCGGCCCACCCCCTCGTGGAGGCCGGGGCCCAGGTTGCCCAGCTCCAGCATATCGCCCAGCACCGCGATGCGGTACCGGCTGGGCTGCTTGGACAGGATGTCCACAGCCGCCCGCATGGACTGGGGATTGGCGTTATAGGTGTCGTTTAAAATCGTAATATCGTCCCCCCGGTGCAGGATGGCCATCCGCATCTTGGTGGGCTCAAACTCCAGGATGCCCCGGTGGATCTGCCCGTCGCTGACCCCGAACATCCGCCCCACCGCCGCGGCCATGGAGGCCGGGTAGATCATATGGGCCCCCAGGCTGGGGATCTCCTGGTGCCACTGGGTGGTGGGCGAGTGGAGCTGGCACTCCATGTGGTCCTGCCAGTGCTCCTCCAGGTCGGTGACCCACCAGTCGCAGCCCTCTCCCCCGCCGCACCAGGTGATCTCCTGGTCCAGTTTGCCCGCCAGGGTGCGCAGCAGCGGGTCGTCTCCGTTCAGAACCGCCCTGCCCTTGCCGTCCATCCCATGGAAGATCTCGCACTTGGCCTTCAGGATGTTCTCCCGGGAGCCGAGATTTTCAATGTGGGAATCGCCGATGTTGGTGATGATGGCCACGTCTGGGCGGGCGATCCGGGTCAGATAATCAATCTCCCCGAAGTGGTTCATGCCCATCTCCAGCACCGCGATCTGGTGGCTGCGCTTCAGCCGGAGCACGGTCAGGGGCAGGCCGATGTTGTTGTTGTGGTTGCCGTCGGTCTTGAGAACCTGGTACTTCTCCCCCAGCACCGCGGAAACCATGTCCTTGGTGGTGGTCTTGCCCACGCTGCCGGTCACCGCCACCACCGGGATGTCGAACAGCCCCCGGTAGTAGACGGCCAAATCCCGCAGGGCGTCCTGGGTGTCCTCCACCCGGATATAGAACTTGCCGGGCAGCAGCTCCGCCTCGTCCCGGGCGGTCAGGCAGCCCGCCGCACCCGCCTTGAGGGCGGAGAAGATGAAGTCATGGGCGTCAAACCGCTCTCCCACCAGGGGCAGGAACAGACAGCCCTTTTTGATCCTGCGGCTGTCGGTGCACACCTCGGTCACGGAGGCCGCGCCGTCGATGCCGCTTCCCAGCAGCCGGCCGCCCACCGCCTGGGCGATCTGATTCAGCGTCAATGCTTCCATTTCCTCAACCTCGTCTGATCTTCAGTGATGCGTTTACGATGCGCTCACAGAGCTCTCCGTAGGAGATGCCCACCGCGGCGGCCTCCTGGGGCACCAGGCTGGTGGGGGTCATGCCGGGCAGGG
>CAZAIF010000079.1:0-7802 GCA_964485125.1 uncultured Oscillospiraceae bacterium
ACAGCCCGCCCGGCGGTCCCCGGGGACCGCCGGACGGAATTCACGATCTGAGATCAGGGCGGCCCGCGGGCAGCCAGTCCGCCCTCTCGCCGGACGGGCAGGGGGGACGGAACGCAGCGTTCCCCGCCCCGCTGGGGCCATTATAGCATGGCCTGTCCCCGCTCCGCAACCCGGCGGCGGTTTCACTTCTCCCGGGCCCAGCCCAGGCTGCGCCGGACGGCCCTGTGCCAGCCTCCCAGCAGCCGCTCCCGCTCCCCGGCGTCCATCCGGGGGCGGTAGACGATGTCGCAGGCCCAGAGCTGCCTCAGCTCCTCCAGGGAGCTCCACACCCCCGTGGCCAGTCCCGCCAGATAGGCCGCCCCCAGGGCGGTGGTCTCCCGGATGGCGGGGCGGCGGACCTCGCAGCCCAGCAGATCCGACTGGAACTGCATCAAAAAGGCGTCCCGGCTGGCCCCGCCGTCGGCCTTCAGGGACTGGAGCGTAAGGCCGGTGTCCGCCGCCATGGCCTCCGCCAGGTCGTAGACCTGGTAGGCAATGGACTCCTGGGCGGCCCGGATGATGTGCTCCCGCTTGGTGCCCCGGGTCAGCCCGAAGATGGCTCCCCGGGCGTACATGTCCCAGTGGGGCGCCCCCAGGCCGGTGAAGGCGGGCACCAGGTAGACGCCCCCGTTGTCCGTCACCTTCTGGGCATAATATTCTGCGTCCCGGCTCTCGGTGAAGAAGCGCATCTCGTCCCGCAGCCACTGGATGACGGCGCCCCCCACAAAGACGGAGCCCTCCAGGGCGTACTGCACTTTGTCCCCCGCCCCGGCGGCGATGGTGGTCACCAGGCCGTTGCGGCTGGGGCAGGGGGTTTCCCCGGTGTTCATCAGCAGGAAGCAGCCGGTGCCGTAGGTGTTCTTGGCCTCTCCGGGGGCAAAACAGGTCTGGCCGAAGAGGGCGGCCTGCTGGTCTCCGGCCATGCCGGCGATGGGCACCTGGACGCCCTGTATGTCGGTGCAGCCGTAGATCTCGCTGCAGCCCCGCACCTGGGGCAGCATAGAGCGGGGGATGTCCAGGGCCTGCAGCAGGGTGTCGTCCCAGTCCAGCTTGTGGATGTCAAAGAGCATGGTGCGGCTGGCGTTGGTGTAGTCGGTGGCGTGGACGGCCCCGCCGGTGAGCTTCCAGAGCAGCCAGCTGTCCACGGTACCGAAGAGCACCTCCCCCCGCTCCGCCTTCTCCCGGGCCCCCTCCACGTGGTCCAGGATCCACTTGATCTTGGTGGCGGAGAAGTAGGCGTCGGGGATCAGGCCGGTGGTGCGCCGGATGTGGTCCTCCAGGCCGCCGGCGGCCAGCCGGTCCACAATGTCCGCCGTGCGGCGGCACTGCCAGACGATGGCGTTGTAGATGGGCTGGCCGGTGGCCCTGTCCCACAGGATGGTGGTCTCCCGCTGGTTGGTGATGCCGATGGCGGCGATGTCCCGGGGGGAGACGCCGGTCTGGGCGATGACCTCCATCATGACGGCGTACTGGCTGGACCAGATCTCCATGGGGTCCTGCTCCACCCATCCCTCCCGGGGGAAGTGCTGGGTGAACTCCTTCTGGCTGGTGCCGGCGATATTCTGTTCCCGGTCAAACAGGATGGCCCGGGAGCTGGTGGTGCCCTGGTCCAGGGCGAGGATGTAGGTGGCCATGGTTGCGTCCTCCCTTGCGGGGCCGCCCCGGGCGTGGGGCGGCCCCCGCTTTTTTCGCCTATTATACCCCGCCCCCGCCCCCCGCCGCAAGCCCGGCGGGGGAGGAAAAGCGGCGGAGAGAACGCCGTTGCATTGGCATCGCTTTTTCATTATAATGGTCTGGAGACGCCCCGGCAGACGGGGAGGAGAGGAGGCGCGGCCCTTGGACGCGAATATTTTGGTGGTGGACGACGAGGCGGCCATCGCCGACCTGGTGGAGGTCTACCTGAAAAACGACGGCTTCACCGTCCACAAGTTCGGCACCGCCGGGGAGGCCCTATCCTGCGTGGAGCGGGAGAAGATCGGCCTGGCCATCCTGGACGTGATGCTGCCGGATATGGACGGCTTCACCCTGTGCCAGAGGATCCGGGAGCGCCATCTGTTCCCCATCCTGATGCTCACCGCCCGGGTGGAGGACATCGACAAGATCACCGGCCTCACCCTGGGGGCGGACGACTATATCACCAAGCCCTTTCACCCCCTGGAGCTGGTGGCCCGGGTCAAGACCCAGCTGCGGCGCTACCTCCAGTACAACCCCTCTGGGGCGGCCACAGCGGAGGTGGAGGAGTACGACATCCGGGGGCTGGTCATCTCCAAGGCCACCCACAGGTGCACCCTCTTCGGGGAGGAGCTCGCCCTCACCCCGCTGGAGTTTTCTATCCTCTGGCACCTGTGCGTCCACCGGGGCGAGGTGGTGTCCAGCGAGGCCCTGTTCGATGCGGTGTGGGGGGAGAAGTATATGGACAGCAACAACACCGTCATGAGCCATATCGCCCGGCTGCGGGAGAAGATGCACGAGAACAGCCGCAAGCCCAAGTTCGTCAAGACGGTCTGGGGGGTGGGTTACACCATTGAGTAAGAGGAATATGACTGGCCCCGGCGCCGGCCGGGGCAGGCGGGCCGCCCTGCGGGCCTGGGGGCTGTACCTGCTGGTGCTGTCGGCCTGGGTGGTGGCCGTGATCGTGCTGTCCATCCTGGGCGCGGTGGTGTGCTCCTCCATCACCTGGCAGCCCGGGCCCCTGTACTGGCTGCTCACCGCCGTGCGGGACTACTTCCCGCTGGTGGCCATTGTCTGTGTGCTGGCCGGGTGGGTGGTCATCAGCTGCTTCTTCATCGCCGGACCCGCCCGGAACCAGGCCCTGCTGCTGGCCGGGGCGGAGGAGCTGGCCCACCCCACCGAGGAGCCCATCCGCCTGCCCGAGGGGCTCAAGGCCGCCGAGGACCAGCTCAATCTGGCCCGGGAGCAGGCCCTGGCCAATGCCCGGGCGGCCCGGGAGGCGGAGCAGCGGAAGAACGACCTGGTGGTCTACCTGGCCCACGACCTGAAGACCCCGCTGACCAGCGTCATCGGCTACCTGACCCTGCTGCGGGACGAGCCCCAGATCTCCCCCCAGCTCCGCGCCCGCTACACCGGGGTGGCCCTGGAGAAGGCGGAGCGGCTGGAGGAGCTGGTCAACGAGTTCTTCGACATCACCCGCTTCAGCCTGAGCCATCTGGAGCTGGAGGTGCGGGACACCGACCTGAAGCGGATGCTGGAGCAGATGTGCAGCGAGTTCGCCCCGGTGCTGGCCGAGCACCAGCTGGGCTGCCGTCTCTCCCTGGCCGAGGGGCTCCACGCGGTGTGCGACGCGGACAAGCTGGCCCGGGTCTTTGACAACCTGCTCAGCAACGCCTGCCACTACGCCTGCCCGGGCACCGACCTGGTGGTGGAGGGGCGTATGGAGGGGGAGCGGGCGGTGCTCACCTTCCGCAACGCCGGCGCCCACATCCCGCCGGAGAAGCTGGGGCGGATGTTCGAGCGGTTTTTCCGGCTGGACGCCGCCCGGGGCACCCGGACCGGCAGCGCCGGGCTGGGGCTGGCCATCGCCAAGGAGATCGTGGAGGCCCACGGCGGGACCATCGCCGCCGAGAGCCGGGGGGAGCAGGTGGAGTTCACCGTGACCCTGCCCGCCGGCGGGGTGCGGTAAGAAAATCGCAAGAATTTCCTCATACTTTCACAGGATTTCCGAAAGGGAAAACAAACACAAAAACTGCCCTGTTTTGCTACCATTTTGGTGTCAAAACAAGGCAGTTTCTCTTTCAGGAGGTTTTTGTGATGAAACGGATCTTAATTTTCTTCGGCGGCTGCTCCACCGAGTACGGCGTCTCCCTCCAGTCGGCCCACGCGGTGCTCACCCACCTGGATCCGGCGCGCTATCTGGCCCTGATGGTGGGCATCACCCGCCAGGGGCGCTGGCTGTACTACACCGGCCCCATGGAGGCCATCCCCGACGACCGCTGGCAGGGGGAGCGCTGCGCCCCCTGCACCCTGTCCCTGGACCGGGGGACGCGGCAGCTCCTGCTGCTGGACGGCAGCGGCCGGCGCCTCTCCTTCGACGCGGCCTTCCCGGTGCTCCACGGCAAGAACGGGGAGGACGGCACCCTCCAGGGCCTGCTGGAGCTGGCCGGGGTGCCGGTGATCGGCTGCGGCGCCCTGTCCAGCGCCCTGTGCATGGACAAGGACCGCGCCCACAAGCTGGCCGCCCTGGCCGGGGTGGAGGTGCCCCGCAGCGCCCTGTTCCGCCGGGGGGCGGACCCGGAGGAGATCGCGGCGGCCGCCGGGGCGCTGGGCTACCCTCTGTTCGTCAAGCCGGTGCGCGCCGGCTCCTCCTTCGGGGTGACCCGGGTGGCCGCCCCGGGCCAGCTCCCCGCCGCGGCGGCCCTGGCCTTTGAGCACGACCGGGAGATCCTGCTGGAGGAGGCGGTCCCCGGCTTTGAGGTGGGCTGCGCCGTGCTGGGCAGCGGAGAAAACCTGACCGTGGGGGCGGTGGACGAGATCGAGCTGTCCCAGGGCTTCTTCAACTACGAGGAGAAGTACACCCTCAAAACCTCCGCCATCCACTGCCCGGCCCGGATCGACCCCGCCAAGGCAGAGGAGATCCAGGCGGCGGCCAGGGCTGTGTACCGGGCACTGGACTGCAAGGGCTTTGCCCGGGTGGACCTGTTTTTGACCCCGGAGGGCCGGGTGGTATTCAACGAGGTCAACACCATCCCCGGCTTCACCGCCCACAGCCGCTATCCCAGCATGATGCGCCAGATCGGGCTGGACTTCCGGAGCCTGATCACCCGGATCGTGGAGACGGAGGGGGAGGCATGAGGACGCTGAAGCTGCGCCGGGAGCACACCGACATGGGGCCGCTGATCCTGGTCAACCCCGCCCATCCCCTCCGGCCCCAGCCTGGGCCGGAGCTGGTGCCGGCGGATCCCCGCCGGCCCGGGGTGCTGCTGGAGCGCCGGTGCGCCGGGCTGCTTCGGGCCTGCGTCCAGGCGGTGGGCGGGGGCGGCGGGATCGTCCCGGTCTCCGGCTGGCGCAGCCAGGCCGAGCAGCAGGCCATCTGGGACGACACCCTGGCGCGGGAGGGGGAGGCCTTCACCCGGAAGTATGTGGCCCTGCCCGGGTGCAGCGAGCACCAGACCGGCCTGGCCATCGACCTGGGGGAGGCCGCCGGGGAGATCGACTTCATCCGGCCCAGGTTTCCCGAGGACGGGGTGTGCGGCGCCTTCCGCCGCGCCGCCGCCGGCTACGGCTTCATCCAGCGCTACCGGCGGGAGAAGGAGGCCCTCACCACCATCGCCGAGGAGCCCTGGCACTTCCGCTATGTGGGCGTCCCCCACGCCCTGCTGATGGAGGAGAACGGCCTGTGCCTGGAGGAGTACCGGGACTTTGTGGCGGAAAAGCCCCGCCGGTGCGCCCTGCCCGGGGGCCGGGCCGCCACAGTCACCTGGCTGCCCTGTCCTGAGGAGGGGCTGGAGCTGCCGGAGCCCGAGGGCTGCTGGCAGATCTCCGGGGACAACGCCGGCGGGTTTTTCCTGACGGCGTGGGAGCACCTGCTATGAGGGCGGCGGGTGTTCTCTCCAGGGCGGAGCGGGGGGAGGGCTTCCCCGCCCTGGACTGGTTCCGGCTTGTCGCTGCGGCCCTGGTGGTGTGCATCCACACCTCTCCCCTGACCAGTTATACCCCTCTGGGGGACTTCTGGCTGACCCGGGTGCTGGCCCGGGTGGCGGTGCCCTTCTTTTTGATGGTCAGCGGCCACTTCCTGGCCCGGAGCGGCTGGCGCTCCCTGGGGAAGTTTTTGAAGAAAATGCTGCTGGTCTATGTCTGTGCGGTGGCCCTCTACCTGCCCCTGAACTGGTACAGCGCCAACCTCCCCCCGGCCCAGTGGCCCCAGGCGCTGCTGATCGACGGCACCTTTTACCACCTGTGGTATTTCCCGGCCACCCTCCTGGGGGCGCTGATCGCCCGGCAGCTCTGGCGGCTGGGGCCGGGGTGGGGCCTGGCCATTGCCGGCATGCTCTACCTGGTGGGCCTGGGCGGGGACAGCTACTACGGGCTGGCCGCCCGGCTCCCCGCCCTGAAGGCCATGTACGGCGCCATCTTCTCCGTCAGCGAGTACACCCGCAACGGGCTGTTTTACGCCCCGCTGTTCCTGCTGCTGGGGGCGGCGGCGGACAGAGACCGGCCCGCGAGAGGCGGCCCGGCGGCCTGGGGGGCGGGCTTTGCCCTCTCCCTGGGGGCCATGACGGCGGAGGGGCTCTGGCTGCGCCACCTGGGGGTGCAGCGCCACGACAGCATGTACCTGCTGCTGCCGGTGTGCATGGTGTGCCTGTTCGCCCTGCTGCGCTCGCTCAACCGGGGCCGCTCCCGGCGGGGCGCCGACGTGTCCCTGCTGGTCTACCTGATCCACCCCTGGTGCATCGTGCTGGTGCGGGGCGGGGCCCGGGCCGTGGGGCTGGCGGGGCTGCTGATCGAAAACAGCCTGGGCCACTTCGCCGCGGTGCTTGCTCTGAGCTTTTGTGCCGCCCTGGTCCTCGCCCACCTGCGCCCCGAGCGGGGCGACCCCAGAGGGCGGGCCTGGCGGGAGGTGGACCTGGAGGCGGTGGCCCACAACGCCCGGACCCTCCAGCAGGCCCTGCCTCAGGAGTGCGGGCTGATGGCGGTGATCAAGGCCGACGCCTACGGCCACGGGGCGGTGGCGGTGGCCCGTCGGCTGCGCCGCTGCGGCGTGGGGGCCGTCGCCGTGGCCACCCTGGAGGAGGGGGTGGCCCTGCGCCGCCACGGGATCGGGGGCGAGATCCTGATCCTGGGCTACACCCACCCAGCCCAGGCCGGGCGCATCCGGCGGTGGCGTCTGACCCAGACGGTGGTGGACGCCGCCCACGGGGAGGCCCTGGCCGCCCAGGGGGTGGGCCTGCGGGTCCACCTGGCCCTGGACACCGGCATGCACCGGCTGGGCATCCCGGCGGAGGACCGGCGGGCCATCGCCCGGATGTACCAGCTCCCCAAGCTGAAGATCACCGGGGTGTTCTCCCACCTGTGCGTCTCCGACAGCCTGCGCCCCGAGGCCCGGGACTACACCCAGCGCCAGCTGGACCGGTTTTACGCCGCCCTGGACTGGATGGCCGGGCAGGGCCTCGATCCGGGAGAGACCCATATCCAGGCCAGCTACGGCGTCTGGAATCTGCCCGCCCAGAACTGCGCCTGGGCCCGGGTGGGCATCGCCCTCTACGGGGTGGCCAGCGACAGCGGACCCACCCTGCGCCACCTGGATCTGCGCCCCGCCCTGGCCCTCCGGGGCCGGGTGGCCTCGGTGCGCACCCTGGCGGCGGGGGAGGGGGCGGGCTACGGCCTGGCCTTCCGCCCGGGGGAGGAGCGGCAGCTGGCGGCGGTGACCATCGGCTACGCCGACGGGCTGCCCCGGGACCTGGCCCGGAAGGGCGGAGAGGTGCTGATCGCCGGACGCCGCTGCCCGGTGGTGGGCCGGGTGTGCATGGACCAGATGCTGGTGGACGTGACCGGCGTCCCGGACGTCGGGCCTGGCGGCATCGTCACCCTGATCGGCCGGGACGGGGCGGAGGAGATCCGAGCTGAGGAGCTGGCCCGGCGGTGCGGCACCATCACCAACGAGCTGCTCTCCCGGCTGGGGGGCAGGCTGGCCCTCTGTTTTCAAAACCGGTGACCGGCCCGCTGCCGGAGCGCTCCCGCATGACGCAGCGCCCTGGATCCAGGACAAAGAAAGCACTCTGCCCCGCCACACGGCGGGGCAGAGTGCT
>CAZAIF010000080.1:0-7772 GCA_964485125.1 uncultured Oscillospiraceae bacterium
ATCAATTTATTATAGCACATCCGTTCCATAAAGGCAAAGAATTTCTCCCCTCCAGAATACCCGGGATGCGGCCTGCCGAAAAGCGGCGGAGTGGATCAATCCAATCCGTATTCGCTTCTTACCTCTTCCGTGAGCTCCGCGTCGCCCACGATCTCCCGGCCCCGTTCCACCAGCTCCTGGGTGGTGTAACGGCGGTAGAAGCACAGCCGGTACCAGTCGTCCTCCGGGCGGCAGCACAGCAGGAGCTCCTGATCCGGCACATAGCCCAGGCAGTTGACCGCGTAGGCGGACACCGCCCAATCCTCGGTAGAGATCAGGTTGAGCACGAGGCCGTACGTCCACAGGGCAAGTGTGCCGTCCTGGCAGTAGGTCCATGCGGCCTTCCGGGAATTGGAGGCGTTGAGGTAGGCGTTGATCTCCGTTTTGGACAGGAACGTCCCATCCACCCGCCAGCGGTACAGGTTTCCGTCGGTGCAGAGCAGCAGCACCTCGCTGCCGTCGGGCGAAAAGCAGAGGCTGACGCCCTCCCGGTTGCCCAGCGGGATCTCTCCGGCTAGTTCGCCCGAGCTGTTCCAGAGCCAGATCTGCTCCTCGCCGACGCCCACGCACAGGGCACCGTCCTGCGACCAGGCCGCCAGCTGGTTCAGGCTGTAGTCCCGGGCCATCAGGGGCTGCTCCAGCTCGGTCCAGGTCCCGGCCTCCAGGTCGCCGATCACGCCCCGGCCGTCCTCTCCGATCGCCAGCATCCGCGCGCCGCAGCCGAAGAGTTCCGTGGGGCTGACCTCATCAGCCCAGAGGGTATGGCATTCCAGTCCGCCCGTGGCCGGGTCATAGACCGCCAGCGCCGCCCCGCCGCTCCAGTTGCGCAGGGTGTAGACCAGCTTTCCATCCCACAGACAGGCCCCGCCGGCCTGGCTGACACTGTCCCCGTTCCACTCGACGGGCAGGTCGGCCAGCTCTACGGCGCCGGTGGCGCAGTCTATGCGCTGGCAGACATTGGCCACAGTACACAGCACCTCGGCGCCGCCGGAGCAGAGGTTGAGCTGGGTCTCCACATTCACCTGGTAGTAGGTCAGATCCGTGCTCCACAGCAGTTCACCGGCGCTCCCGCTGATCCCGGCCACCACCTCTGAGCTCGCTCTCAGGCTGGTAAAATCATAGTAGCTGTAACTGGCGCTGGCGTTCTCCATCATACCAGCCGCGATCACGTCCCCTGATAGGGTGAAACAGCAGTCTGAGAGAAAGTAGAAGCTGGGCTCCAGATAAAAGCCGCTGCCCTGCTCCAGGTCGAACAGGCAGATGTAATAGCGGGAGTTGGAGTACACCGGCAGCAGCACACGGCCGCCGTTCTCGGAAAAGTTGTGCATTCCCCGCTGCACCACATAGGGGGCCGGGTCTCCGCCAGGGGTGGCCGGCACGATGTACTGGGCCTCCACCGCCCCGGAGGCGATGTCCAGCAGGCAGACTTTGGTCTCTTCCGAGGGCAGCGTGCCCGTATAGCCGGTGACCATCAGCTTTGAGGCGTCTGGGGTGAGCCAGACGCTGTAAAGATAGCTCAGGGTATCAAATGACCAGAGCTGTTCGCCGGTGGTGCGGTCATAGCACAGCACCCGCAGGTCATCCCAGACGGCCAGATAGCGCTCCCCTGCCATCTGTATCCCCTCTACATCCAGGCCGGGATCGATGGTCTGGGTGCGCTGCACCGTGCCGGTGTCCCAGAGGGTGATCAGGTCCATATCGTCCAGGATACAGAGCTCCTGGCCGAGCTCATCCGTCTGAAACTCCACCGGCTCGCCGTCGGGGGCGAAGGCGCCGGTGGCCACCGGGCTGTCGCTGTCGGTCAGATAGGCGTTGACCGCCTGCCCCAGCACATACTCCGCCTGGGGCACCAGCGGCCGGTCCTCCGTCCCGTCGGGCAGCGCCTCCAGGGCCAGGAGGATGGCGGCGATCCGGTCCCCGCCCTCCAGCTGCTCCGTGGCGGCGGCGGCCAGGTAGCGGGACTCGTTGCGCAGGGACTGCCGGTAGTTTTCCCGGATCAGCATGCCGGTGCGGATAAAGTAGGCGCTCAGGGCCAGGGAGGCGGCCAGCGCCACCGAAAGGCAGGCAGTCAGCCGCCGCAGCCGGTACTGACGCTGGCGCTGGCGCAGCTCATCGTAGGCGCACCCCAGCAGCGCGGCGGCCAGCCGGGGCAGCTCCTCCCGCCTGGCCTGGCGGGGCGGCACCCGCCAGTCGCAGGAGAGCGGTTCGATGGGGATGCGCGCCGCCTGCCCGGTGACAGGATCGGTGGCCTCCGCGTACCGCAGAATCTCCGGGATGGTGTCCGCCGGCTCCCCCTCCGCCAGCACGGTGAGCACCTGATGGCGGGTGTGGGTCTTCAGAAAGGTCTCGATCTCCCGTTCCACCCAGACCGACTCCCCGGTGCGGGGGGAGCAGATCACGATCAAAAAGTCGGAGTTGTCCAGCGCCTCCGAGATGTCGTCGTTCAGATCGCTGGTGATGGGCAGCTCCTCCTTGTCCCGGAAAATGCGGTCGATCTTTTTGATTCCTGACTTCTTCTGGATCGGCCTGGGCACAGAGAAGTGTTCCAGCCGGCGCTGGATCTCCGCGGCGATTTTGGAATCCACCGGGCTGTGGCGATAGGAAATAAACGCATTGTAATGGACGCTCACAAGAATCCTCCCGTCAATGTTGTCCACCCTGGCCGCCTGGGCCGGGCCAGTGCTTTGCCTTCCAGTCCCGGATCTGGTCGAGCCTCGCCTGGAACCGGGGCTCCAGGCCCTGGTCGGTGGGATGGTAGTAGGTGCGGCCCGCCAGCGAATCGGGCAGGCACTGCATATTCGTCAGCTTCTCCTCGGTATCGTGGGCGTACTGATAGCCCTTTCCGTACTCCAGCTCCCGCATCAGCCGGGTGGGCGCGTTGCGCAGCACCAGGGGCACCGGCTCCGCCATCTGGCTCAGGGCGTCCCTGCGGGCGGCGCTGTAGGCGGTATAGAGGGCGTTGGACTTGGGGGCCAGGGAGAGGTAGACCACCGCCTGGGTCAGGTGGACGGTGCACTCCGGCATACCGATGAAATGGCAGGCCTGATAGGCGGCCACCGCGATCTCCAGGGCCCGGGGGTCGGCCAGCCCCACGTCCTCGCTGGCAAAGCGGGTGACCCGCCGGGCCACATAGAGGGGGTCCTCCCCTGCCTCCAGCATCCGGGCCAGCCAGTACACCGCGGCGTCCGGGTCGGAGTTGCGCATGGATTTGTGCAGGGCGGAGATCAGGTTGTACTTCTCCTCTCCCCCCTTGTCGTAGAGCAGAGATTTTTTGGAGATGCACTGCTCCAGAATCTCCCGGGTAACGGTGACCCGGTCTCCCTCCGTCTCCCCGTTGAGCACCACCATCTCCAGGGTGGAGAGGGCCGTGCGGGCGTCGCCGTTGGCGAAGTTGGCGATCAGGTCCAGCAGATCCTCCGGGGCGTGCACCCGCCTGTCCCCGAAGCCCCTGGGATCATGCAGCGCCCGCTCCAGCAGGGTCTTCAGCTCCGCCGGGGACAGGGGCTGGAGGACAAACACCTTGCATCGGGAGAGCAGGGCGCTGTTGACCTCAAAAGAGGGGTTTTCTGTGGTGGCGCCGATCAGCACGATGCTCCCCTTCTCCACATAGGGCAGGAAGGCGTCCTGCTGGGCTTTATTGAACCGGTGGATCTCATCCACAAAGACGATGGTCCGGGTTCCAAACCGGCGGTTTTCCTCCGCCTGCTGCATCACCTGCCGGATCTCCTTGATGCCGCTGGTGACAGCGGAGAAGTCGATGAATTCGGAGCGGGTGTGGTTGGCGATGATCCGGGCCAGTGTGGTCTTGCCCACCCCCGGCGGCCCCCAGAAGATCATGGAGGAGATCTGGTCGCTCTCGATCAGCCGGCGCAGCACCTTGCCCTCCCCCAGCAGATGGGTCTGGCCCACAAATTCCTCCAGGCGCTGGGGGCGCAGCCGGGCGGCCAGCGGCTGGGGTACCGACGCGCCGAAAATCGTCTGCTGTTCCATGGCGTTTCACCCGCTTTCCTGCCGATAAACAGATTTCCTTCTGATGATAAATATAGTACAGAACGCCCGCCGAATCAACCGTAAACACAAAAAGCGTATGACTTGGCGGGTGTAGTCGCAAAAAAGAAGATGCCCGGACATCCCAGGCACCTTCTCACTTCTTATCTTCTTATGCTTTTGGGTGGGCCTTGTTGTACACATCCTTCAGCTTCTGGTTGACCAGCTGGGCGTAAATCTGGGTGGAGGAGATGTCCGAGTGGCCCAGCATCTCCTGGATGGAGCGCAGATCGGCGCCGTTGGCCAGCAGATGGGCGGCGAAGGAATGGCGCAGGGTGTGGGGGGTGATGTCGGTCTTGATGCCCGCCTTCTCCTGGTAGCCCTTGATGATCTTCCAGAAGCCCTGGCGGCTCATGCGCTCGCCGTTCATATTGACGAACAGGGCGTGCTCCCCCTCCACGGCCAGCTGGGGCCGGACGTTGCGCACATAGTCGGAGATGGCCTTGACCGCCCCGGGATAGAGCGGGATGGTCCGTTCCTTGTTCTTGGAGAAGCAGCGGATGAATCCGGCGGCCAGATTGACATGCTCCACATCCAGCGAGATCAGCTCGCTGACCCGGATACCGGTGGCGTAGAGCAGCTCCAGCATGGCGTGGTCACGATAGCCCTTCTGGTCCACGCACTGGGGTTGGGCCAGCAGCAGCTCCACCTCATGGTTGGTGAGGATCTGGGGCAGCTTGCGTTCCACCTTGATGGATTGGGCCGCCTGGGCCGGATTGTCCTGCCGCAGCCCGGAGGACACCATCCAGCCGTAGAAGCACTTCAGCGAGGCCAGAGAGCGGGTGACGGTGGCGGCGGACTTGCCCTTGCCGGTCAGCCAGCTGTCATAGTGCTCGATCACGCCGGTGTCCACCTCGGCCAGAGACAGGCCCTCTCCCTGCAGATAGCGGTTGAACTGGGTCAGATCCCGCACATAGGAGCTGACCGTGTTGGCGGAAGACTTTTTTTCAGTTGTGAGATAGGATTTAAACTCCTTGATCAGATCCATGGATGGGATCCTCCTTCTCACTGGGTGAAAGACTGAATATAGGCCGCAAAGCCTGGCACAAGCCAGAGCCCCGCAAAACAGCATAGCACAATCAGACCGGCCCCTGCCAGCAGGACAAAGAGCGGAAATGCAGGGTGGGCGAACAGGCCCGCCTCCTCGGGAGGACGGCGGTGCAATTCGCAGCTGCCCCGGAGCATGCCTGCGGCAGCCTCCAGCAGGAGGGGCCCGCAGGTCAGCAGGGCGGTCAGAAAAAAGTGGAGAAATATACTCAGCCGGCTGCCTTGGGAAAAAAGAGAAGTAAAACTGAATCCCATCAGCAGCCCACGCAAAAAGATCAGCGGGAAAAGGAGGAACAGCCCCAGGGCGGACATAGCCAGAAGTGCCCCGAACAACAGCCAGCGGAAATAGGACCAAAAAAGATTCCAAAACAAGAGCAGGCTGACGGGCCGCAGAGAGGTGAACTGGACGGAAGCGGGGTCGATCAAATGCCCCAAACGGTCGGAGAGAAAAAAACCGCCCAGCAGGCCAAGAGCGAACACCACCGCGCCGGCGGCCAGGAAAAAGCCGGGCGTGGGGCGGGATAGATCCCGGACTCTCAACCGTGTGCGCGCCATAAAATCACCTCAGGGAAGATTTTATGAGCGCAGGTCCGGGGATATGCGGGGTTGTCACCATATGGTGAAGAAAGAAGATTATTGTTTGGTTTTCCAAACAACCGTGATAACACAGCTTTGCTGTGCTTCAAGACAAAGTGTATCATAGTCTTTTTTCAGGATTTTCGCAAGGGTTTCTGACGAAATAAATGTTTTTTGTCAATTATGCCGAAACATTATGTTAATCGAACGCCGGAATTCTTATGTTAACTCCACAAACAAGAGTTCACATTTTCGCAATATTTAGGGGTCTGTGCGCCCTTTGCGGGCAAAATATAGGGGCGGACGCCCGTTCTGGGCGTCCGCCTCCATTCTGCCCCCAGAACGGGGCATTTTCGCGTTTTTGTGCAATTCAGCCAGTCATTCCGGCCCGGATCGCCCGGATGGCAATGGCACACTCCAGCCGTTTGCGCTCCAATTCACAGCCTGCATGGCTGGGTTGCGTTATGTCTCCGTTAACGTTGTAATTTGCGGCAGAGCATCCGCCGGAGCAATAAAATTTCGCCCAGCAGCCGGAGCACTCCTGGCGGGTGTAAATGTTCATCCCCGCAAATTTGGCGGAGAGCTCCATATCAAAGCTGTCGTCATGGACATTGCCCAGTTTCATAGCCTCATTGCCCACAAATTGGTGGCAGGGATAGATGTCCCCGTCCGGGGTGATGCAGACATATTCACAGCCGGCGCCGCACCCCCGCATCCGTTTGATGACACAGGGACCCTGGGCCAGGTCCACGTTAAAATGGAAGAAGTTGACCTCGGGATGGTCCAGCAGCCAGCGGGCCAGCCGGTCGTACTCGGCGCACACCTGGGGCACATCCTCCTCCCGGATGGCAAAGGGGTCGTCCGGCTTGCCCACGGCGGGCTCTACCGAGACGCTTTCAAATCCCAGGGAGGCGATGTGCATCACGTCGGAGGCAAAGTCCAGGTTGTCCCGGGTAAAGGTGCCCCGGAGATAATAGTCCTTGTCCCCTCTCCCCTCCACCAGTTTTTTAAACTTGGGGACGATCAGGTCATAGCTGCCGGTCCCCTTGGCCGTGGGACGGTGGGCGTCGTTGACCTCGGGCCGCCCGTCCAGAGAGAGGACGCAGTTGGACATCTCCTCGTTGATGTAGTCGATGTTCTCCTGGTTGAGCAGCACGCCGTTGGTGGTCATGGTGAACCGGAAGGACTTCCCCTTCTCTTGCTCCAGAGCGCGGGCGTACTTGACCGTCTCCTTGACCGTCTCCATGGCCATCAAAGGCTCGCCGCCAAAGAAGTCCACCTCGATGTTGTGGCGGACGCCGGAGCGCTTGACGACAAAGTCGATGGCCTTCTTGGCCGTCTCCACACTCATGGTCTTCCGGCCCAGGCCGAAGTCGCCGGTGGAGGCAAAGCAGTATTTGCAGCGCAGGTTGCAGTCGTGGGACACATTCAGACACAGGGCCTTGACCGGGGCGTTCTGGATCACCGCCATGGCCGGGTCCACATAGTCGTCCCGCTCAAAGAGCAGACCCTGATTCTGAAGCTCCAGCAGCTCCGCCCAGCACTCCTCCAGCTCCTCCGGGGGATAGCAGCTGAGCTTGTCCTTCAGCGCCTGGGGACAGGTCTCCCCCAAGGGGCCCTCCACCTCCCGGAGCAGATCATACATCATCTTGTCCAGCACATGGACGGCGCCGCTGTTGACATCCACCGCGATATAACAGCCCAGCGCCTCAAAGGTATGTACCAATTCAGCACCTCCTAAAAAGACAGCAGAAAGGGCGGGCGCAGGCCCACCCTTTCAAAACAGATATGATGGATTACTTATTATGCTCGCACTTCTGGTTGGCGACGGTGCAGGAAGTCTTGCAGGCAGACTGGCAGGAAGTCTGGCACTCACCGCAGCCGCCGTGGGCGGCGCTGTTCTTCAGGGTAGCGCCGTTCAGCGTCTTCACATGCTTCACAATGATCTCCTCCTTGTTCATTCTTTCGACCATTATAGCATACTGCCGCTTCTATTTCAATCGTTTTTCTATTTTTTCCCCAGGGCGGTCAAAATGCCGGCCGCGGCGCCACCCAGCAGGGCC
>CAZAIF010000081.1:0-7748 GCA_964485125.1 uncultured Oscillospiraceae bacterium
TTTGCGTAGTAGATGCGAAAAATATCTTACTTGGTCATGCCGGCCAGGCTGGCGACCTCAGCGGCATAATCCTCCTCCTGCTTCTCGATGCCCTCGCCGGTCTCGAAGCGGGTGAAAGCCTTGACGACGATGGTGCCGCCCAGGCTCTTGGCCACAGTCTTGACGTGGTCGCCCACGGTGACCTTGTTCTCCTTGACGAATGCCTGGTTCAGCAGGCAGACCTCGGCGAAGAAGTTGTTCATGCGGCCCTTGACCTTGTTCTCGGCGATCATCTTGGCCTTCTCGGCGGGGATCTTGGTGTTGGCGGCGCCCTCCTCCAGAGCCTTAGCCAGCTGGACAGCCTTCTCCTGCTCCACCACCTCGGCGGGGATCTCATCGCTGGAGACGTAGCCGGGGTTCATGGCGGCGATCTGCATGGCCAGATCCTTGCCCAGTTCCACCACGGCGCCGGCGTCGATGCCCTCGACGGCCAGATTGACCAGCACGCCGATCTTGCCGTTCATGTGGATGTAGGGCACGTTGACGCCCTCGGTGTAGCGGACAAAGCGGCGGATCTGGATGTTCTCGCCGATGGAGAGCACCCGGTCATTGGTCACATCGGCCACAGTGCGGTCGGTGCCGGGATAGATGCAGGTCTTCAGAGTCTCCACATCGGCGGGGTTCTGCTCGGCTACCACGGCGGCCAGGTCCTTGACAAAGCCCTGGAAGATCTCGTTCTTGGCCACAAAGTCGGTCTGGGAGTTGACCTCGATCACAACGCCGATGCCGTTGATGACGGCGGCATAGGAGACGCCCTCAGCGGCCACCTTGCCGGCCTTCTTGACGGAAGCGGCCTTGCCCTTCTCCCGCAGCCACTCAATGGCCTTGTCGAAATCGCCGTCGGCCTCGGTCAGGGCCTTCTTGCAGTCCATCATGCCGCAGTTGGTCATCTCACGCAGCTTCTTCACATCCTGAGCGGTAAAAGCCATAATCGTATACCTCCTGTAAATATTGGCTCATCGCAGAAAGCGCCCGGGGGACCGGGCGCTTTGCGAAGGTTATTCCTCGGTCTTCTCGGCCTCGGCCTCGGCGGTCTCCTCGCCCTGCTTGCCCTCGGTGACGGCGTTGGCTATCACAGAGGAGATCAGGCGGATCGCGCGGATGGCGTCATCGTTGCCGGGGATCACATAGTCGATCTCATCGGGGTCGCAGTTGGTGTCCACGATGGCGACCACGGGGATGCCCAGCTTGCGGGCCTCGGCCACGGCGTTGTGCTCCTTGCGGGGATCGACCACGAACAGGGCGCCGGGCAGGCGGCGCATCTCCTTGACGCCGCCCAGGTACTTGTCCAGCTTCTCCATCTCGTGGTGGAGCTTGACGACCTCCTTCTTGGGCAGCATGTCGAAGGTGCCGTCCTCCTGCATCTTCTTCAGCTGGTTCATGCGGTCCACGCGGGTGCGCATGGTCTTGAAGTTGGTGAGCATGCCGCCCAGCCAACGGGAGTTGACATAGAACATGTTGACGCGGGAAGCCTCCTCGCGGATGGCCTCCTGAGCCTGCTTCTTGGTGCCCACGAAGAGGACGCTCTGGCCGTTGGCGGCGACCTCCTTCACGAAGTTGTAGGCCTCCTCCAGCTTCTTCACGGTCTTCTGCAGATCGATGATATAGATACCGTTGCGCTCGGTATAAATGTAGGTCTGCATCTTGGGGTTCCAGCGGCGGGTCTGGTGGCCGAAGTGCACGCCGGCCTCCAGGAGCTGCTTCATAGAAACGACTGCCATGGGATAATTCCTCCTTTTTAGTTGTTACCTCCACAGGGTTCATCTTCTCGCGCCAACCGGCTTCTTTTCCCGGGAAAAGTCCGGCACAGGGCGCAAAATCCCCCTTGTGTGCGTAATCCTTGGATACTCTATCACAGCCGGCGCGGTTTTGCAACCTTTTTTTGCGGCAAAACCGCACTTTTTCTCCGCTCCCTCCTGTTTTCCCCCTCAGAGCGGGCCCCTCCGGGAGAACAGCCGCCCGCCCGGCTTTTCCGGTGCGCGGCGCACCCCGGTGCCCTCCACCAGGATGATGTCCTCCCCGAAGCGGCGCACCTGGTCCCAGCGTACCACCGTGTCCTCCCGGCGGCCGAACAGCCCGAAAAACCGGGGCTGGCCCGGGATGACCAGCGCGCGCACCTGGCCGCTCTCCAGGTCGATCTCCACATCCCCCACATAGCCGTAGCGGCTGCCGTCGGCGATGCTGATGACCTCCTTATACCGCAGCTGGCTCAGCGAACACTCCATCGCCCACCCCTCCCCTGCCCAAAGATATGCCGGGCAGGGGCTGTCCTATGCGGCGGCGCCGGCGGTCAGACAATGTTCTCCCGGATGTGCTTCAGGGCGTTCTTCTCCAGCCGGGAGACCTGGGCCTGGCTGATGCCGATCTCCCCGGACACCTCCATCTGGGTCTTGCCCTGGAAATAGCGCAGGTTCAGGATGGCCTGCTCCCGCTCCGTCAGCCGGCCGATGGCGTCGTGGAGGGCGATGTGTTCCAGCCAGCTCTCGTCGGAGTTGCGGTCGTCCTTCACCTGGTCCATGACGCACACCGTTTCCCCCCCGTCGGAGTAGACCGGGTCATAGAGGGATACCGGCGTGGAGATGGCGTCCAGGGCAAAGACCACCTCCTCCCGTTCCAGCCCCAGGGCCTGGGCCACCTCCTCCACCGTGGGGTCCCGCATGTGGACCCGGGAAAACTCCTCCCGGACCTTGAGCACCTTATAGGCCGTGTCCCGCATGGAGCGGCTGACCCGTACCGCCGAGGAGTCCCGGAGGTAGCGGCGCACCTCCCCGGCGATCATGGGCACCCCATAGGTGGAAAAGCGCACGTCATAGAGGTCCACATCGAAGTTGTCGATGGCCTTCATCAGGCCGATGCAGCCGATCTGGAACAGGTCGTCCATGTTCTCCCCCCGGCCCGCGAACCGCTGGATGACCGAGAGCACCAGGCGCAGGTTGCCTTCGATCATCTTCTGCCTGGCCTGCTGGTCCCCCTGCTTGATCTTCCGCAGCAGCTCGGTCATCTCCTCGTTTTTCAGCACCTTCAAGGACGCGGTGCTGATCCCGCTGATCTCCACTTTTCCCTGCATAGAAAAAGTACCTCCCCGTCAAGATACCTATGTAGTATCTCCCCAGGGAGGCGGGTTCATGCGGCGGGCCAGGAGGCAGCTTTTGCCGCAAACTGGCGGCGCGCTCGGGCAATGCCCATCGGATCAGGCCAGAGGGCTCGATCCAACCAAAGGATCAAATCTGGCTGACCAGCTCCTTGCGCAGCCGGCCCATGATCCGTTTTTCCAGGCGGGATATGTAGGATTGGGAGATGCCCAGCCGGTCGGCCACCTCCTTCTGGGTGTACTCCCTGCGGCGGCCCAGGCCGTAGCGCATGGAGATGATCAGCTTCTCCCGGTCGCTGAGCTTCTGCAGCGCCGC
This sequence comes from uncultured Oscillospiraceae bacterium, assembly GCA_964485125.1. GTDB lineage: Bacteria > Bacillota > Clostridia > Oscillospirales > Oscillospiraceae > UMGS1766. The sequence continues at coordinate 3,447 of CAZAIF010000081.1, forward strand.
GAAGAGCAGCCGGCACTCCACGTCCCGCTCGATGGGCTGCATGACAATGTCCCCCTCCGTGCCCAGCACGTCGGAGAGCAGCAGCTCGTTGCCGTCCCAGTCGGTGTTCAGGGGTTCGTCCAAAGAGACCTCGCTCTTCTCCCGGGAACACTTGCGCAGGTACATCAAAATCTCGTTTTCAATGCACCGGGAGGCATAGGTGGCCAGCTTGATATTCTTGTCCAGCCGGAAGGTGTTGATGGCCTTGATCAGGCCGATGGTGCCGATGGAGATCAGATCCTCGATGTTGATCCCGGTGTTCTCAAACCGGCGGGCGATGTAGACCACCAGCCGCAGGTTGTGCTCGATAAGCTTGGCCCTGGCGGCCTGGTCTCCGGCGGCCATCCGCTCCAGCACATCCCACTCCACCTCCCGCTCCAGGGGCGGCGGCAGCACATCGGAGCCCCCAATGTACATCACATTGGGGGCTCTCCCCGCCCCCAGCCGCGCCAGCAGGCACTTCACCCGATCCATCCACCGTTGTTTCACAAAAATCCCCCCATCTCTTCCGGCCCTACCAGGCCCTGATACTCTCCCCCGTCGGAGACCGGGTGGGCCGAGGCGGCCACCAGCATCCCCGGATGTACTCTGCCGTTGATCGTCACCTTATCCGGCCGCAGGGCCAGCATCAGCCCATCATCCGTCCCCACCGTCCGGTAGGACAGCAGCCGCACCCGCCCCGGCCCCAGCGCCCGGGCCAGCTTTTCAAAGCCCGCGCCGGGGGACTGGACATCCGCGCGCTCCAGCGCCGCCTCCGAGGGCAGCAGCTCCCCCACCACCTGCCAGTCCGCCACCACCACCCGCCGGTCGGACCGGTCGGTCAGGCCGTTGCCCGTGTCCACCAGGGCCCGGAAGGAGGTCTGCCGCCCGCCCAGGCTGAGCGCGACCTGGGCAAACTCCCGGCGGCAGTGGGCCCCCTTGCGGCGGCAGAACAGAGCGAAGAGCATACACCCCGCCGAACCGGCCAGCACCACCGCCAGGAAATCCGCCCCGGTGGCGGCCACGCCGCCGTAGAAGGCGGCGCTTCCCACCGCCGTCAGGGCCAGCACGCAGCCCCCCAGGGCCATGGTCACCCCGGCGAACACCGCCAGCAGGTGGAGCAGACGCCGCCGGCTGCCGAAGGCGATCAGCGCCATCCCCACCCCAGCCGCCAGCCGCACCGGCAGCGCGGACAGGAATCCCAGTCCGGGCACAAAGAGGAGCAGGGCGTACAGCGCGCCGAACAGCGCCCCGGCCGCCAGGCGCAGCCGGATGACCGGACAGGCGGCGATCCGGGCGGTGGCCAGCAGCAGGCCGTAGTCCAGGATCAGGTTGAGCAGAAAGAGGACATCCCCATAGATCACCACGCCGCCCACCCCCTCCCGGAACGTATGTCCCAGTATAGCCCGGCGGCGGTGAAAAACCGGTCGCAGTCTGGGAGGGGACAAAATGAGACGGACAGCCCCCGAAATCGAGGGTTGTCCGTCTGTGTGCAAACAGTCTGTCTCTGTTGTACGCGCTCACAGCCCCCGCAGCCACTCGGGCCGGAGGGCGGTATCCCCCGCCAGGGCGCTGTCGATGGCGGCGATCATCTGGGGGGCCTCCTCCGGGATGGTGCCCTTCAGGGCCAGGTAATTGGAGGCGTGGTCCGAGGTGAAGTGGATGGGACCATAGGTGATGCGCTCCAGCAGCAGCTTGGTCTCCGCCAGGATCCCCTCCGGGGTCTGGGGCCGGAACCGGCCGGCACGCATGTCCTCATAGAGGGGGGTGCCGGGCACCAGCTGAAGGGTCATGGAGGAGACGTGCCGGGGCTTCATCTGGTTAATCAGATCGGCGGTGGCCAGGATGTGCTCCCGGGCCTCCGGCCCCTGACCGGCCAGCCCCATCAGCACCATGATCCACAGGTCAAAGCCCGCCTCCCGGAGCCGCACGCCGGCCTCCAGCATCTCCCGGGCGTCCACCCCTTTGTGCACCTGGCGGAGCAGCGCGTCGCTGCCGGTCTCCACCCCAAGATAGGCCCGCTTCAGGCCGTGGCGGCACAGCTCCGCCAGCTGCTCCGGGGTTTTCGACAGGGTGGAACGGGGTCCGGCGTAGGCGGTCACCTTCTCCAGCCTGGGGAACGCCTCATAGAGGTGGTCCAGGATGGAGATCAGGTCGGCCTGGGGCATGACAATGGCGTCCCCGTCACAAAGGAACACCCGGGTCTTGGCCCCGCCGTAGTACACCCGTGCCATCTCGATGTCCTTGTGGATCTCCTCCAGGGGCCGAATGTGGAACTGTTTGTCCTTGTACATCCCGCAGTAAGTGCAGGTGTTGTTGGAGCACCCCACGGTGCACTGGAGCAGATAGCTCTTCCACTCCCCTGGGGGCCGGTAGATGTCGCCTTCGTATCTCATGTTACATAATCTCCATTATTTAAAACTTATAAGGAATGCCATGTCCCCGCCATCAGGCCCCGTCTCCCAGGGCCAGCACCGCGGCACAGGCCTCCTCCGGGCGCATCGCCCCGCTGGTCAGGCGGAGATCGCAGGGGACGCCGTCAAAACAGCCGTGGCGGCGCTCCAGCATGGCCCGGACCGGCTCGGGAAGGGTCCCCCCGGTGCGGGCGGCAAACCGCCGGCAGATCTCCTCCAGCGGGGCGGTCATCCCCACCCGCAGGCAGCGCTCCGGCAGCAGGGCCAGATGCTCCGGCTCGCTGATGACGTAGATGAGGTTCTCCTCTCCGTTCGCCGCCCGGGAGAGCAGCGACACAAAGGCCGCCTTGGCACCCTCCTCCGACTTGTCCAGGCGCAGATAGTCCTTTCCGGTGTACACCTTGGCATGGAGTGCCCTTTTTAATTCCTCCGCCAGGGTGGATTTGCCGGTACAGCTCTCCCCAAAGATCGCGATCAGCATGGTGCGCACTCCCCTTCCGTCCCGGCGGTCAGCTCGGCCATTGCCGCCAGGAAGGCGTCCATTTCCCCGTCGGTGCCAATGGTGACCCGCAGATAGTTGTCAATGCGGGGCTGGTCAAAATAGCGCACCAGAATGCCCCGCTCCCGCAGGCCGGCAAACAGCGCCCGGGCCGACACAATCGGGTGGCTGATGAAAATGAAATTGGCCTTGGAGGGCAGCACCCGGAAGCCCATGGCCTCCAGCGCGGCGGCGGTGCGGTCCCGGGTGGCCATCACCTTGGCCCGCTGGGCGTCGAAATAGGCCCGGTCCTCCACTGCCGCCGCGGCCCCCGCCAGGGCCAGCCGGTCCAGGGTATAGGAGTTGAAGGAGTTTTTGACGCAGTTCAGGGCCTGGATCAGATTGACGTCCCCAAAGGCAAAGCCCACCCGCAGCCCGGCCAGGGCCCGGGACTTGGAGCAGGTCTGGACCACCAGCAGGTTGGGGTATTCCCGGATCAGGGGCAGGGCGCTCTCCCCGCCGAAGTCCACATAGGCCTCGTCCAGGATGACCACCACGTCCCGGTTGGCCTCCAAAATGGCGCGGATGTCCGACTGGGGCAGCTCAATGCCGGTGGGGGCGTTGGGATTGGCCAGCACCACGCCGTCGTTTCCGCCCCGGAGGGCCTCCACCGGGACGGTGAAGTCCGCCCTCAGCGGCACGGTGCGGCACCGGATGCCGAACAGCCGGGCGTAGACCGGGTAGAAGGAATAGGTGATGTCGGGAAAGACGATCTCAGAACCCTCATCAAAAAAGGCCTGGAAGGCGAAGGCCAGCACTTCATCGGAGCCGTTGCCCACAAAGACCTGCCCCGCATCCACCCCGTAGGCCTCCGCCAGAGCCCGGCGCAATTCCCCCGCCTCCGGATCCGGGTAGCGCCGGAGTGCTTCGCCCGCTCCGGCGCGGATGGCCTCCAGCACACCCGGGGCGGGCGGATAGGGGTTTTCGTTGGTGTTGAGCTTGATGAACCTGCGCTCCTTGGGCTGCTCGCCGGGGGTGTAGGGGGTCAGCGACCGGATCCGGCCGCTCCAAAACTCTTTCATGGCGCTTCCTCTTCTCGCACGATCTTGCGGATGCTCTTCTCGATCCTGCCCCGGGGCAGCAGCAGCTCATGGCCGCAGCCCTCACAGACCAGGCGGAAATCCATGCCGACCCGCATCACCTTCCATCGCCTGCTGCCGCAGGGGTGGGGCTTCTTCATCTCCAGCACATCGCCGACGCGGACATCCATGCCACATCCTCCTTTACTTTAACACGCTAATATGCTATCACACAAAACCATCGATTGCAAGCCGAAACAATCCGTCCGGGGCGCATAGACTGAACTAACGCAAAAAGACAGGAGGCATCCCC
>CAZAIF010000082.1:0-6179 GCA_964485125.1 uncultured Oscillospiraceae bacterium
CGGGTCTGGGGGCCCATCTGGATGGAGATCATCCGGGTCAGCTCCAGGTCGTGGAGCTTTTTCTCAAAGCGGTTGCACAGGTTGACCATGTCGTTGTAGGCCTGGGCGTCCTCCTGAGAGCCGGATGCCTCCGCCTTCTTCCGCAGCGCCTCCAGCTCGTTGGCTCGGATGGAGGCCAGCCGCTTCTTGCCGGCGATGATATACATGGTCAGCTCCTTGCAGTACTGCTGGTTGAGCTCAAACATCTGGTCCAGCATGGCCACGTCCTTCATCAGGGTGACCTGGTGGGCCTCCAGCATTTCCACGATCTTGTCCACGTTGGCCTCAGCCTTGGCGTACTGAGCCTTCATCTCCTCCAGGCGGCGCTTGCTGCGCTGGAAGAGCCCGCCCAGGCCGCCCTTCTTCTCGGGCTGGGAGACCTGCTTGAGCTCCAGCACCAGGTTGGACAGGGCCTCGCCTATGGTGCCCAAGTCCTTGGTGCGCACGCTGCCCAGGGCGGTCTCAGAGAACTGGGCGATGTTCTTCTGGGCCGCGGAGCCGTACTGCATGACCTGGGTGGCGTCGGTGATGTCGATCTTCTCTGCAAAGGCGTCCACCGCCCGGCGCTCTTCCTCGGTGAGCATGCTCTCGTCGACGACGGCGGGGTCGGCCTGCTGCTGGGCGCTCTCGTTGCCCAGGGTCAGGGTGGGGGTGGCCGGAGCGGCTGCGGAAGCGGGGGCGGGAGCGGCGGCCGCCGCCGCGGTAGTCCCCTCCGGGTCCAGAGTCAGCTGGGAAATGTGGGTCTGTTCACTCATCTGTATTACCTCCGTTTATACTCTCTTGGATGTGCTCTGATTTCCGTCCGCGCCCGGCCTTCAGGCGCTGTCTCATTGGGAGGAGACGCCCTTTTCGTCCGTCAGGCCGTCGCGGGTGAGCAGGCTCTGGAGCACCTTGATCTCCGCGTTGATGTCCATGACCTCCCCCTGATAGAGGGCGTCCAGCTGGCGGTCGAAGCCGTCCACGATGGCGCTCATCACCTCGCTGATCCGGCCCTTGGCCCCGTCGATATTGATGCCGGAGACCCCGGTCTCATCCAGGCGGTCGTAGGCGTTGAGCAGCTTCAGGGTGGTGGGCAGGTAGTAGTTCAAAAACCGGCGGATCTGGCCCTTCCGGTCGGGATGCTGCATCACATAGGCGAAGATCTTGCCGGTGGTGGCCTCGATGTGGTCGATCTGCTCCGAGAGGACCGGGTCCTCGATGCTGTCGTTGAGCCGGCGCATCTCCCCCACCGCCCGGTCCCGCTCCAGGCGCAGGGCGGCAATTTCCGGGTCCTCCGGCTCCTGGGACTCCTCCTCTGCCGGGGGTGCCTCGGGCGCGGCCTCCTGTCGGGGGGCAGGCTCCGGGTCGGGCGCGTTGATCACAATGGTCCGGTCCCGCCAGATCAGCCGGGCAAGCAGGAACACCCCCACCGATATGGCGGTCAGCACCGCAAAGCCCAGGGGCCGGTGCACCCGGAAGCCAAAGCCGCCGATGGCCCAGACCAGGGCCACCAGATAGACCGGTACCACGCTGCGCTGTTTTTTCAGCTTCTTCATCCCGCTCACTTCCTGATATTAAGTAAACCATATTATATGGATTATTCTATCCTGTTCCAAGGATGGTGTCAAGCAAAAGGGGGCCGTCCGGCGAGCGTTTCCCGCCCTTCTACGATTGACATTTTTTCCGTAATTGGCTAGAATATTAGAATATTGTATCTTGATACGGAATCTGATAGACGAAAGGTGAGACGCCAACCCATGATGACCCTTGACAGCTTTAAAGCCGCCCGGAACGTACTCTCCGGCGTGATCTATGAGACCAACCTGATCTACTCCCCCGCCTTCTCCGCCGCCTTCGGCAACCAGGTCTATCTGAAGCCGGAGAATATGCAGGTCACCGGCGCCTACAAGATCCGGGGCGCCTACTTCAAAATCAGCACCCTCTCCGAGGAGGAGAAGTCCCTGGGGCTGATCACCGCCTCCGCCGGCAACCACGCCCAGGGGGTGGCCTACGCCGCCCAGAAGGCCGGGGTGCGGGCCACGGTGGTCATGCCCACCACCACCCCCATGCTGAAGGTGAACAACACCAAAAGCTACGGCGCCCAGGTCATCCTCCACGGCTCCACCTTCGACGACGCCGACGCCAAGGCCCACGAGCTGGCCCAGGCCGAGGGGATGACCTATGTGGCCCCCTTCAACGACCTGACCGTGGCCACCGGCCAGGGCACCATCGCCTATGAGATCTTCCGCAACCTGCCCGACGTGGACCTGATCCTGGTGCCCATTGGCGGCGGCGGGCTGGCGGCGGGGGTGTCCACCCTGGCCAAGCAGCTCAACCCCAACGTCAAGGTCATCGGGGTGGAGCCCAGCGGCGCCGCCTCCATGAAGGCCTCCCTGAAGGCGGGGCATGTGGTCACCCTGGAGAGCGTGTCCACCATCGCCGACGGCGTGGCGGTCAAGACTTCCGGCGACCTGGTCTTCCCCTATATCCAGCAGAACATCGACGACATCATCACCATCGACGACGCCGAGCTGGTGGACGCCTTCCTGGACATGGCGGAAAAGCACAAGATGATTGTGGAGAACGCCGGATTGCTCACCATCGCCGCCCTGGCCCATCTGGACTGCAAGGGGAAAAATGTGGTCAGCATCCTCTCCGGCGGCAACATGGATGTGATCACCATGTCCTCCCTGATCCAGCACGGGCTCATCCACCGGGGCCGGATCTTCACCTTCTCGGTGCAGCTGCCCGACCGGCCCGGAGAGCTGCTCCGGGTGGCGGAGATCATCGCCCAGAAAAACGGCAACATCATCAAGCTGGAGCACAACCAGTTCGTCAACATCAACCGCCAGAGCGGCGTGGAGCTGAAGGTCACCCTGGAGGCCTTCGGCCTGACTCACAAGGCCAGTATCCTGGAGGCCATAAAGGAGGCGGGCTACGACGCCCTGGAGGTGCAGACCGCCGACTTCTACGACTGACCGGGGCCCGCCTTTCACCGCCCCCCAGGGCCTGTCCGCCCCTCCCGCCGCCCCCCGCCTCCCGCCGCAGAGCGGCGGGAGGCGGTTATCGAAAGCGGCGTCTGCCCACCATGGCCCCATGCCGGGTCCGGGAGACGGGAGGAGGGCGTCCGGCGGACAGGCGGGGCGCGAGCGCCCGCCCGCATGTCATCCTATGCCGCCGCCGCCGGGATGTGCCGGGCGGGATTGTATTCAGTAGTCTACCACAGATTTATGGACAGTTTGGAACGCCAAGATGAAAAAAACAAAAAGGGATGGGTCTATTATGATTAAAATTGCCCCTTCGATCCTCTCCGCCGACTTCACCCGGCTGGGCGAGAGCCTGGACCGGGTGTCCACCGCCGACCTGATCCACTTCGACGTGATGGACGGCTGCTTTGTCCCCAACATCTCCTTCGGCCTGCCGGTGCTCCGGGCGGTGCGGAAGTACACCGGCGCCTTTCTGGACGTCCACCTGATGATCGAAAAGCCGGAGCGGCTCATCGACGACTTCGCCGCCGCTGGGGCCGATCTGATCTCCGTCCACCTGGAGGCGGACAACCCCCGGGGCATCCGCCGGGCGCTGGACGCCATGGGGGCCAACGGGGTGAAAAAGGCGGTGGCCCTGCGACCCATCACCAGCCCCCGGGCCATCCTGCCCTATCTGGAGGAGCTGGACATGGTGCTGGTCATGACGGTGGAGCCCGGCTTCGGCGGCCAGGCCTTCCTGGAGTCCCAGCTGGACACCGTGCGGCAGGTGCGCCGGCTCATCGACCAATACCACCCGGAGTGCGACCTGGAGGTGGACGGGGGGATCAACCCGTCCACGGTCCGGCGGGTGGTGGAGGCCGGGGCCAATGTGCTGGTGGCGGGCAGCGCCGTCTTCGGCGCCCCCGACCCCGCCGATGCCATCGCCGCCTTGCGGGGCTGAGCCCCGGCTTCCGGCCCCGATTTCCCTGACAGAGAAGGAGTTTTGACCAGATGCAGTATTTACCCCCCGCCATGGAAAAATTGGTGGAGCAGTTCGCCCGGCTGCCCGGCATCGGCTCCAAGAGCGCCCAGCGGCTGGCCTTCTATGTGCTCTCCCTGCCCCGGGAGCAGGCCGCCGAGTTCGCCCAGGCCATCCTGGACGCCAAGGACAAGGTGAGCACCTGCCCGGTCTGCCAGAACCTCACCGAGGGCGAGGGCCCCTGCCCCATCTGCTCCAGCTGGAAGCGGGACAAAGGCATCATCTGCGTGGTGGCCGAGCCCAAGGACGTGATCGCCATGGAGCGCACCGGGGAGTACAACGGCCTCTACCATGTGCTCCACGGGGTCATCTCCCCGATGAACCGGGTGGGGCCCGACGACCTGCGCATCCGGTCCCTGGTGGACCGGGTGGCCCAGGGCGGGGTGGACGAGGTCATCATGGCTACCAACCCGGACACTGAGGGGGAGGCCACCGCCATGTACCTCTCCCGGCTGCTGAAGCCCTTCGGCGTCAAAATCACCCGGCTGGCCTACGGCATCCCGGTGGGCAGCCACTTGGAGTATGCGGACAACGCCACCCTGATGCGGGCCCTGGAGGGCCGGCAGGAGATCTGACCCAGCCCCCTGCCGATGCCCTAAAAAACATCCACGCAACAGAAACGGCGGCCCCGGCTTTCCATGGAAAGCCGGGGCCGCCGCTGTTTTTCGTCAATGCCGGGCACTCAGAGCAGCATGGCCAGGGTGGAGTTCACCCCCTCCATCCCGATCTTGGCCAGAACGGCGGTGATGCCCGCGAAAAAGGCAGAGCCTATGGCAAACAGCAGCCAGAGCATGATTGCTTTCCCTCCCTCAGGGTTTGAAGCGGTAGCCCGCGGCCCAGACGGTCTGGATGTGCCGGGGCTGGCCCTTGTATTTCGCGCTGTTGTCCAGCAGGTTCATCAGGACGCTGCGGAAGTAGGTGGGATCGGCCCAGATGCGAGCTTCCCCGGACAGACCCTCCGCCCGGATCTCCAGCCCCCGGCGCAGATATTCCTGTGCTGAGGAGGCCAGAATCTCCGCCACCTCCGCTGCCGGGGAGAGGACCTCCGGCTCCCCCCATGTCCATCTTGGAGAACAGGAAGCGCTTGCGCACCATCCGGTCCATCTCCACCGCCTTGGTGTGGATGGTGGTCAGGTAAGACCGCTGCTTCTCCGGGGGCTTGGCCGCCCCGTCCAGCAGCCCCTTCACACTTCCGTTTTATCGAAATTCAATAAATTTTTATTGACATTTGCAAATCCACAGGTTATACTGAGGTTGGAAAATGTCCGACACCTTTTCCGGCCAATGGGATCACAGGACGGAATCCTGTGTAACCGCTTGCCCGAAAGGTTGATTCCCCGCTGCCACCGCCCATGGCAGCGACTGATTCTACTCACTTTTTCAGTGTGAGCACCCCGGAGCAGAAGGAGATGGGCTCAAATTCCAGGCCGGGGAAGGCCGCCCGGAGCTCCTCCGCCACGGGATAGCACTCGTCCGAATCCCACGCCCCGCCGCATCTGGCCCGGCAGGCCTCCAGCTCCTCCCGGGTGGCAAAGGCCACGTCGCCGATCAACAGCATCCCGCCCTGGGACAGGTGGTCCAGGGCCGAGCGGATCAGGCGGAGTTTCTGGCCGTCGTCCAGGTGGTGGATGGCATAGGTGCACAGGATGAAATCAAACCGGCACCCCGCCAGCTCCGGCGGCAGGCCCCGGGAGAACTCCGCCTGGATCAGCTCCGCGCCGGGCATCTTCTCCCGGGCCGCCTCCAGCATCTGAGCGGAGAAATCCACCCCGGTGATCTGACAGCCCTGCTCATAGAGCCGCCGGGACAACTCCCCGGTGCCGACCCCCAGGTCGAGCACGGCCTTTCCTTCCCCCTCCCGCACCCGGCGGCAGATGGTCTCCAGCACCCGCTGGTAGCCGGCGAAGGGATATTGCTCCGCCGCCTCGCTCTCCTCCACGCTCCGGTCATAGCCCTCCGCCCACTGGTCAAATCCCGTCTTATCCAGCATGGTCTGTACCTCCAGTCGTTTTTGCTAGGATACCATAATTCCGGGTCAGGGGCAACCCTCGCCCCGATTTTATCGAAATTCAATAAATTTTTATTGACATTCGCAAATCCGCAGGTTATACTGAGCGGGAAGAAACCGATGAGGAGGAATCGCGTATGAGACAAAA
>CAZAIF010000082.1:6279-7736 GCA_964485125.1 uncultured Oscillospiraceae bacterium
CAGGTTATACTGAGCGGGAAGAAACCGATGAGGAGGAATCGCGTATGAGACAAAAGGAACTGGCCGGGGCCCTGAAGGGCATTGTGGTGCTCTGCCTGCTGGCGGGGGCGCTGGTGTGCGGGCTGCTGGTGCCCGCCCTGGGGCGGGAGATCGCCCGGGAGTACCCGGAGGTGGGCTGGCTGTTCTGGCCCTGCCTGGGCGCCTTCTGGCTGACCTGCCTGCCGGTGCTGGCGGCCCTGGTGCTGGTGTGGCGGATGGCCGCCCGCATCGGCCGGGACAACAGCTTCTGCCGGGAAAACGCCCGGGACCTCAAGCGGATCTGCTGGCTGGCCCTGGGGGATACGGCGGCCTATCTGGTGGGAACCGTCGTCACCTGGGCGCTGAACATCGGCTTCCCGCCCATCTTCCTGCTGGGGGTGCTGGCCATCCTGCTGGTGGGGGTGGCCATCACCGTGGTGACCGCCCTGCTCTCCCACCTGATCCAGAAGGCCGCCGATCTGAAGGCAGACCAGGATCTGACGATTTGAGGTGGCGGATATGATCGTAGTCAATCTGGACGTGATGATGGCCAAGCGGAAGATCGGGCTGGGGGAGCTGGCGGAAAAAATCGGGCTGACCCAAGCCAACCTGTCCATTCTGAAGAACAACAAGGCCAAGGCGGTGCGTTTCACCACCCTGGACGCCATCTGCAAGGCCCTGGACTGCCAGCCCGGGGATCTGCTGGAGTGGGTGGACACCCCGGGCGAAGAGGCGGCCGGCGACACGCAATGAACGCCCCGAAAACCGCCGCGGGCGTGCTCTGCCTGCTGTGCTGGAGGCTCTGGCTGGGCTGCGCCGGCATTGACCGGCTCTGGCTGCTGGCGACCGGCGCCGAGGGCCCCTGCGCACTGCTGCCCCTGTCCATGCCGGGCGGGCTTTCCATCCTGCTAGGTGCGCCGCTCTGGGCTGTTTTAACAGCGCAGGCCTGGTTGCAAAAACGCCGGGAAAGGAAGGAAAACGATGAGACGACATACTGTGAGATTTCACTTGTTCCTGCTTCCGGCGCTGGCTGTGCTGGCCGCCCTGCCCCTGCTGTCCGGCTGCGGGGCCGGGAACACCGGAGCAGAGGATCAAAACCTCTTTGTCCGGGTGGAGGCGGAGGGGGTCTATGAGATCGATGTGTCCACCGCCGGCTCCTCTGGGGGCGGCCGCAACGCAGACAACTCCCCCTTCGCCCCCGGGGACACCCTCTCCTTCGACCTCTCCCCCACGGCCCTGGAGTACACGGTGACCGCCCTGGCCCAGGACGGCACGGTGCTGGCCAGCGGGACCTGTGAGGACGACTTCAGCGGCGGGGCGACGGCCACTCTGACGGTGACCCAGTCCCTCCAGATCCAGCGGGACAATCCGGCACAGGACTGAAACAAAAAAACACGCCGCAGCAACTGCCGCGGCGTCAGCTTGTAAAAAAACCTGCT
>CAZAIF010000083.1:0-7665 GCA_964485125.1 uncultured Oscillospiraceae bacterium
ACGGTCTGGGCCAGGCAGTAGTCGATATAGTAGAAGGGGCTGGAGTAGATGTGGTGCTGGCGCTGCCAGCCCTCCCCCTCGGAGTAGAAGGGGATCTCCCCGTCCAGCTTCATCCAGGGCATGTAGATCCCCAGCAGCCGCTTCCACTCCCCGTGGCGCTGGGCCGGGGTGAGCTCGGGATGCTCATAGACGATGTGCTGGAAGTGGTCCACCATGGTGCCGTAGGGGATGAAGGTCAGGGCGCTGGAGAGGTGGCTGTAGTGGAACTTGCGGGTGTCCGCCCCGAAGAACAGCTCCGACCAGGGCCAGGCCATAAACTCCATGGACATGGAGTGGACCTCGCAGGCCTCCAGGCTGGGCCAGATGTTGGACATGGGCACCCGGTCCCGGTTGAGCCAGGCGGCGAAGGCGTGGCCGGCCTCGTGGGTGACCACCTCCACATCCCCCTGGGTGCCGTTGAAGTTGGCGAAGATGAAGGGCACGCCGTAGTCGGACAGGCTGGTGCAGTAGCCGCCCCCCGCCTTGCCCTCGGTGGACAGCACGTCCAGCAGCTGGCCGTCCAGCATGGTGCGGAAGAACACGCCGGTCTCCGGGGAGAGGCCGTCGTAGAACCGGCGGCCCTGCTCCAGGATCTGCTCCGGGGTGCCGGTGGGCCGGGGGTTGCCGGAGCGGAACTCCAGGGCGTTGTCGGCGAAGCTCATGGGGTACTGCTTGCCCAGCCGCCTGGCCTGCTCCCGGTAGATGCTGTCGGCCAGGGGGACCAGGTACTTGCGCACCGCGGCGCGGAATTGCTCCACGTCCTCCTTGGTGTAGCAGTTGCGGCCCATCCGGTAATAGCCCAGGGTGGTATAGCCCTCATACCCCAGCTTCCTGCCCATGCCGTCCCGCAGGTGGACCAGCTGGTCATAGATGCCGTCCAGCTCCTGCTGGTGGTCCTTGTACCACTGGCCCTCCGCCTTCCAGGCCGCCAGCCGCCGCGCGTCGTCGGCGTCGGTCTTGAAGGGGGTCATCTGGGACAGGGTGTACACGCCCCCCTCAAAGGGGATCTGGGCCGAGGCCAGCAGCTTCTCGTACTCCTGGGTCAGGTCGTTCTCCTGCTGCAGGTCGGAGATGATCGCCGGGGAGAAGGTCTTCAGCTCGATCTCCGCGTTCAGGAACATCAGATCCCCGTACTCGGCGGCAAAGTCAGCGCGGTAAGGGGATGCCAGCATGGCCCGGGTCCATGCCTGGGTGTACTCCTGGAGCTCCGGTGCGGCGGCGTTCCAGAACTTCTCCTCCCCGTCGTAGAAGGCGTCCCGGGTGTCGATGCTGTGGCGGATGCTGGCCAGGGTGGACAGGGTCATCACATGTTTCCACTGGGTCTCCCGCTCCAGGAACACCTGCCGGGCCTCCTCATAGCTCCGGGCCTCCTCCAGCCGCCGGGTGAGGGCGCCGCACTGGGCCTTCAGCGCCTCCAGATCGGGGCGCTCATAGGGCATTTCCGAAAACTTCATCATAATTGGGTCTCCGCCTTTCTATCCGACGGCCGGGATGCCGGCCGCGTCCGCATGCCGATCCGTACCACTCTGATTCTAACAGCAATCCCCCATTTGCAAAGGGGAATTTATACATTTAAATAATTGAAGCAGCGAAAGCCCGGGCTCACTCCAGCACCTGGACCGCCGCCCCCAGCACCCCGTCGCCGATATAGACGCTGAGGGTGGAGTCGATCTCCCCCGCCCAGAGGTGGTCGCAGCCGGGCAGGGCGGCGGTCAGTTTCTCCCGCACCCGCTCCATGCCGGCGCTGTCGCCCCCGTTGGCCACCGCCAGGTTGTAGCGCCGGCGGCCTCCGCAGGCCTTGACCGTCAGCTCCACCAGCTTGTCCACCACCTGGCCGCTGCCCCGGACCTTGGCCACCGACTGGAGCTGGCCGTCGGGGGCAAAGGTGAGGATGGGCTTGATCTTCAGCAGGGTGCCCGCCGTGGCGGTGACCTTGCCGATGCGCCCGCCCTTTTGCAGGTACTCCAGGGTGTCCACCGAGAAGAAGGGGTAGGTGTGCTCCAGCAGCCAGGGCACCCGGCGCTCCGTCAGCTCCTCCCAGCCCATGCCGCCCCGGAGGTCCTCCGCCAGCTGAAGCAGGGTGAGCCCCTGACCCAGGGAGCCGCTGCGGGAGTCGTAGACCCGGACGGTCAGCCGCCCCTCCAGCTCCTGGGCCGCCAGCCGCATCAGGTTGTAGGTGCCCGACAGGCCGCTGGAGAGCATGATGGCGATGGCGCCGTCATAGCCCTCGGCGGCCACCTGCTTCAGGGCGGCTTCGATGTCCTCCCCCGCGGGAAGCGAGGTCTTGGGCAGCTCCCCGGCCCGGAGACGGGCGTAGATGCCGGCGGGGGTGATATCCACCCCATCGGCGTACTCCCCGTCCCGGCAGCGAATGCGCAGGGGGACCACATGGATCTGATACTCCTCGATCAGTGCCCGGGACAGATCCGCGCAGGAGTCCGTCAGCAGGGCGATCTTCTTAGGCGTCATCTCATTCGCTTCCTTCTATCATCCGGCATTGACTGCGTCCCATCAGCCCGCGCAGCCCATCGGGGCGCAGGCCGGGGCCTCCAGGGCGGGCAGGTCGTAGAGAATCAGGCCGCCCCGCTCCTCATATCCGGTATCCCACAGCCGCTCCAGGGACACCCACTGGCTGCTGCCGTAGGTGGTGGCCCGGACCCACAGCCCGTCGGGCCGGTCCTCGTAGCCGGTGAGCAGATACCAATGCCAGACGTAGTCGTCCAGCTTCTTGTCCTTGTGGCGCAGGGTCAGGCAGGGTACCAGGATGTCCCGGTCCAGCTGGACGCGGATCGCCCGGGCGGCCCGGGAGACCGGGGCGTGGCCGGAGAGAGGGGTCATACGCACCCGGCCCTCCCCCACGTCGGCCAGGTAGCGGGCCAGCCCTTTGATATACAGCTCCAGCCGGGAGATCCCCTTCCAGCCGGGGGAGAGATAGCCCTTTTTCATCCGCTGGGCAAAGGTCATATAGTCCCGCCGGGTCAGGTCCCACGCATTGCAGGGACACAGCCGGAAGAGCCCAAAGCTCCGGGCCAGACTGATGCAGCTGTCACTGGCGGCGATGGCGGCACAGCCGGCTAATCGCATGGTCGGATCCCAAAACCAGGCTTGTCGCCCGCCGGTCCGACCTTCAATGCAGAAATAATCCAGCTCATGCTTCATCGCACGCATCCTCCTGTTCCATCATTCGCTCAAAAAGCGTAATAAATAGTTTAATCGATGACCGGCCCTCCTGTCAATTTCATTTTATGAAAAATTTGTCTCTTTGGGAGGAAAATACCCAAAAATTCTGGCGGCGGCATAGGGCCGCCCACTCTTGATAAATCGATTTGTTTTCGATATGATAGAGGAGAAAAATTTTTTTGTTTTTTACACCCTTGCAATAAAAGCGCCGTCCCGTCTGTTATTAGGGTGAGCAGGAGGAAAGCCATGCTGTTCATGTCTGTACCAGCGCCCGCTGAACGTTCCGGGCCAGATAACCAAACATTGGACCGCTGCATCCGGCAGATCGCCGGGGGCGACCGGGAGGGCCTGGCCACCCTCTACCAGCTGACCCGCAGCGCGATCTATGGCTTCACCCTCTCCATCCTGAAGAACGCGGACGACGCGGAGGACATCACCCAGGACACCTATGTGCAGATCTACCGGGCCGCAGGACAGTACCGCTCCCAGCAGAAGCCCATGGCATGGATGCTGACCATCGCCCGGAACCTGGCCCTGAACCGGATGAAAGACCGGGGGCGCACCCTCTCCATGGAGGAGCCGGATCTGAACGCCCTCGAAACCCGCAGCCAGGTGACCCAGGAGGACCGGATGGTCCTGGACTCGCTGCTTTCCCTGCTGGGGGAACAGGAGCGCCAAATCGTCACCCTCCACGCCCTGACCGGGCTTAAACACCGGGAGATCGCCCAGCTGCTGGGGCTGCCCCTGTCCACAGTTCTCTCCAAGTATCACCGCGGGATGAAAAAACTCCAAAATGCGTGGAAGGAGGTCCAATGAGATGAACGATCGGGAACTGGAACGCATTGAGCACAAGATCCAGACTGCTGCGGAACACGCCGCTCCCCATCAGTTGGACGCCATCCTTTCCGCCTGCGACGAGCAGAAAGGAACTGTGATTGAGATGACAAACAATATAACCGCCAAGAAGAGACGCTGGCTGCCCGCCGCCGCCGTGGCCGCCGCCCTGGCCCTGGTGCTGATGGGAGGCTGGTTTGGTCTGAACCTGGGCCGCTCCGCCGGCACCGTCCCCGGCACCGCCGGCACCGCCGGGACCTCTGAACCCGGCACCACCAACGCCGTCACCACCACCGCCCTGGCCGCCATCACCTTTGATGTCAATCCCAGCGTGGAACTGGTGGTGGACACCGACCAGATTGTCACCGAGGCCGTCTCCCTCAACGAGGACGGCGCCGTCGTCCTGGGAGGCATGGAGCTGGTGGGCACCAATCTGGAGACCGCCACCAACGCACTGATCGGCTCCTTCCTGACCAACGGCTACCTGGATGAGCTTCAGAACGCCATCCTGGTCTCGGTGGAGGGCTACGGGGCGGACACCTCCGCCCTGGAGGCCGAGCTGTCCAGCCAAGTGAGCAGCCTGCTCTCCAACAGCGGGCTGGAGGGGGCTGTCCTCTCCCAGAGCATCTCCGCCGACGACAGCTTGACCGCCCTGGCCCAGCAGTACGGCATTTCCACCGGCAAGGCCGCCCTGATCCAGGAGATCGTCGCCCAGGACAACACCCTGACCTCGGACGCCCTGGCCCAGCTCTCCATCACCGAGCTGGCCCTGATCGCCGACAACCGGAACCTGACCGTCTCCTCCGTCTCACAGACCGGTGACGCCAACTCCAGCAGCTATCTGGGCACCGACGCCGCCCTTGAGGCCGCCTGCCAGCAGGTGGGCATCTCCTCCGGCGACGCCCAGTCCCCCGAGGTGGAGCTGGACGGCTGGCACGGCAATATGATCTACGAAGTGGAGTTCTGTTATAACGGCACCGAGTACGAGTTCGACCTGGACGCCGTCACCGGCGAGGTCCTGACCTCCAAGCAGGAGCCCTGTGACCACCACGAGCACACCTACGGATACAGCACCGGCAATACCGGCACCGGCAGCACCAGCACCAATATCGGCGCCGAAGCCGCCCAGGCCGCCGCCCTGGCCGACGCGGGGCTGGACGCCAGCCAGGTGTGGGATCTTCAGACGGAGCTGGATGACGGCTGCTATGAGGTGGAGTTTGAATTCTACGACAGCGCCGCCCAGACGGTCACCGAGTACCAGTACAAGATCAACCGCACCACCGGCGCCATCGTGGAGCGGGAGATCGAGACTGACCACCACTACAACTACCACGATTGAGCATTTGCCCAGCGGATGGGAGAACACAGCCCGACCATAACGAAAGCCCGCCCGCCGCAGTCTGCGGCGGGCGGACCTTTTTATGGTTTGACGCACTCACAGCACGCCGGTATGCTGGAGCAGCTTGATGATGTTCAGCACCAGGATGAGCACACCCACTCCGGCCAGGATCCACTTCACCGGCAGCTTTTTGCACAGCATGGCCCCGATGGGGGCGGCCATCACGCCCCCAACGATGAGCCCCGCCACGATGGGCAGATAGCGCCGCAGGTCCCCCAGCATGGCCACGAAGGTGGTGGTCTCCGCCACGGTGACAAAAAACTCCGCCGCATTGACGCTGCCGATGGTCTGGCGGGGGTCATGGCCCGAGGCCAGCAGCGTGGAGGTGACCACCGGTCCCCAGCCGCCGCCCCCCAGGGCGTCGCTGAAGCCCCCCACCAGCCCCAGGGGCATGGCATAGCGGCCAAACTCCCGCCGCCGGTCGATAGTTTGGAATGCCTTGCGCAGAATCACCGCCCCCATGGCGATCAGGTAGACGTCAATGAGGATGTCCAGCACCCGGCTTTCAAAATTCACCAGCAGATAGGCGCCGATGACGCCCCCCAGAATGCCGGGGAACAGCAGCATAAAAAACAGCTTCCAGTTGACATTTTTCAACCGGAGATGGGACAGGCCGGAGACCAGGGTGGTGAAGATCTCCGAGATATGGACGCAGGCGCTGGAGACGGCGGAGGGGATGCCCACCGCCCGCAGAAAGGTGTTGCTGCTGACTCCATAGGCCATGCCCGCAGTGCCGTCGATCAGCTCGGCCAGAAAGCCCAGAACGGCGCAGATCAAAAATTGCACTTCGATTTCCTCCCGTCACGCAAACGTTTGCGTTTTTTCTTTGACGCCCATTCCCGGTTATGTTACAATACAGGTAAGATTCTCACCGGAAGCGCCCGAAGTTTTCCCGGTCAGGCGCTCTGAGCTGGAATATAGACAGAAGGATAAAACAAACTGCAGCAAATAGCAACAGCAATTTGCGCAAACGTTTTCTTACAGGAGGAGTATCTGTCATGTCGCTCAAAGAGATCGCCCAACGCACCGGCGTGTCGGTGTCCACCGTCTCCCGGGTGCTGAACAACCGGGCAGGGGGCTGCGTCTCCGCCCCGGTGCGGGAGCGGGTCTGGGCCGCCGCCCGGGAGATGGGCTATCAGCCCAACCTGAACGCCAGAAAGCTCAAGCAGGGCGCCGGCGAGGCAGCCCTGCCCCGGATCTCGGTGGTGATGGCCCGGGCGGATGATCCGGGGGAGGACCCATTTTTCGCCCAATGCCTGGACGACCTGTCCGCCGAGGTACTGGCAGCCGGGCTCCGGCTTGGGGAGACGGCCTATCCCGAGGAGCAGGCGGAGCGCCTCCCCCAGGCGGAGGGCTATGTGGTGCTAGGCAAGTGCCGCCCCGACCTGCTGCGGGCGCTGAGAGAGCGCACACCCAACCTGGTGGGGGTGTGGCGCAACCCGGGGGCACTGCCGGTGGATCAGGTCATGTGCAGCGGCCAGAAGGCCGCCCAGCTGGCCATGGAGCACCTGCTGGAGCTGAACCACCGCCGCATCGCCTACATCGGGGACTGCTCCTATGAGAACCGCTATGTGGGCTACGCCGAGGCCCTCACCGGCCGTGGGCTGCCCCTCATTTACGCCCTGGTCTTTAACGTGCAGCAGAGCCGGGAGGACGGCCGCCGGGCTATGGAGGCCCTGCTGGACAGGGGCGAGGCCACCGCCGTCCTCTGCGCCAGCGACGAGGTGGCTCTGGGGGCCCTGGACGCCCTGGGCCGCAGGCGGCGCCAGGCCGACGCGGTGCCCATCTCGGTCATCTCCATCGACGACATCCCCGAGGCCGCCCGGGCCGGACTGACCACCGTACATATCCCCCGGCGGGACATGGCCCACCTGGCGGTGCGGCTGCTGGCGGACCGGATCGCCGGGGGCCACCGGGAGCAGGTCAGCGTGGAGCTGCCCTGCCGCCTGGTGGAGCGGGAAAGCTGCTACTGGGCCGTCTGAGCAGGACGTGTCATCCGCAATGAAAACAAAAACTGGCAGGCCTCGCCGGCGCATACTTCTCCCTTCTTCGTCAAAACTACGCTCGGTAATTCCCACAGGGGAATACACCAAATAACAATTTTGAAAGAGAAGGAGATGGATTGTAATGTCCAGCAATAGCAAGCAGCCTATGGTGCCCGGTGCCCGCGAGGCCATGAACAAGTTCAAGATGGAGGCCGCCTCCGAGGTGGG
>CAZAIF010000084.1:0-7604 GCA_964485125.1 uncultured Oscillospiraceae bacterium
TACTCCAGCCGGAGCACGCCCCCCTCCCGGGTCTTGAAGGGCTTGCCGTCCTTGCCGTTCATAGTGCCGAAGCCGATGTGCTCCAGGGAGCACTTGTCCCGGTCCACCAGGCCGGTCTTATAGGCGCAGCGGAACACCCGGACGAAGTGGAGCTCCTGGCGCTTGTCGGTCAGGTAGATAATCCGGTCCGGGTCAAAGTCCTGGCGGCGCTGGACAATGGTGGCCAGGTCGGTGGTCTCGTACTGGGCGGCGCCGTCGCTCTTGAGGATCAGGCAGGGGGGCACCTCCACCTTGTCCCCCTCCTCGGCCACGTCCACCACCAGGGCGCCGTCGGAGACATAGGCGTAGCCCTCCGCCTTCATCTGCTCCACCATGGCGGGGATATAGGGCTGGGCGTCGCTCTCCCCCATCCACAGATCGAAGCTCACGTCCAGCTTCTCATAGTTGCGCTTCAGGTCGGCCACGGAGACGTCGATGATGTGCCGCCACAGGGCCCGGTAGCCGGGGCGGCCCGCCTGGAGCTCCGCCGTGGCGGCCTGGGCGGCGGCCTTGAATGCCTCGTCCTCCTTGGACTTCTTGGAGGCACAGGGGTAGATCTCCTCCAGGTCGGAGATGGTGAAGGGGGGCTCGGCGGGGTAGCCCTCGGTGATATTGGGGTCAAAATAGGGCAGCTCGGGCTGACGCTCCTTCAGCTCGGTGATGATCTGGCCGATCTGAAGGCCCCAGTCCCCCAGATGGACGTCGCCCACCACCTTGTGGCCCATAAACCGGGCGGTGCGCTTGATGGACTCACCGATGACGGCGCTGCGGAGATGGCCCACGTGCAGGGGCTTGGCCACGTTGGGGCCGCCGTAGTCCACCACGATGGACAGGGGGTGCTCCGCCCGCTCCACGCCCCGGCGCTCGTCGGCGTTCATCTCGTTCATCACCCGGGCCAGAAAGGCGCCGCTGACGTCCAGGTTGATAAAGCCGGGCTTCACCATCTCCGCCTTGGAGAACATCTCCTCCCCGGCCAGGTCGTCCACCACCGCCTGGGCGATCAGGAAGGGAGCCTTGTGGTACCGCTTGGCGCCGGCCATGGCGCCGTTGCACTGGTACTGGCACAGGTCGGGCCGGTTGGACAGGGTGACCTGGCCCAGGGCGGGATCGTAGCCCGCCGCCTCGAAGGCCCGGGACACCCGGGCGGAAATCATATCGATGATCTTTTCCATAAAAGCACATACCTACCCATAATACAAATTTCAGTTTATTATAATGGAAGCAAAAAGGCCTGTCAACTTGACTTTTCCCGGGGAAAAAAATACAATAGCTACAAGTCTGTTTTGGAGGTATTTTGCCATGGCGCTTGACTACCAATGGTTTGAAGAGATGGAGTCCCGCATCCCCCACGGGGAGGTGCGCACCCGCTTCGCCCCGTCCCCCACGGGCTATATGCACGTGGGCAACCTGCGCACCGCCCTGTACACCTATCTGATCGCCCGCCACGCCGGGGGCAAGTTCATCCTGCGCATCGAGGACACCGACCAGAAGCGGAAGGTGGAGGACGCGGTGGCCGTCATCAAGCGCACCCTGGCCGCCTGCGGCCTGGACTACGATGAGGGCCCCGACGTGGGCGGCCCGGTGGCCCCCTATGTCCAGACCGAGCGGATGGGCTACTACAAAAAGTACGCCGAGCTGCTGATTGAAAAGGGCTGGGCCTACCGGTGCTTCTGCTCCGAGGAGCGGCTGGCCGGGCTCCACCGGGACGACCCCAACGCCAAGTACGACCGGCACTGCCTGCGCCTCTCCCAAGAGGAAATCGAGGCCAAACTGGCCGCCGGGGAGCCCTACGTCATCCGCCAGAGGATCCCCGAGGGCACCACCTCCTTCCACGACGCGGTGTACGGGGACATCACCGTGGACAACGCCGACCTGGAGGACCAGATCCTGCTCAAGAGCGACGGGCTGCCCACCTACAACTTCGCCAACGTCATCGACGACCATCTGATGGGCATCACCCATGTGGTCCGGGGCAGCGAGTACCTGTCCTCCGCCCCCAAGTACAACCTGCTCTACCAGGCCTTCGGCTGGGAGGTGCCTACCTACGTCCACTGCGCCAGCGTCATGATTGATGCCAGAGAGACCGATCCCGAGACCGGCGAGGAGCGGGAGGTGGTGCGCAAGATGTCCAAGCGCCACGGCGACCCCTCCTATGAGGATCTGGTGAGCATGGGCTACCTCTCCAGCGCCATCGTCAACTACGTCTCCCTGCTGGGCTGGAGCCCCAAGGGGGAGCTGGCCGAGCAGGAGTTCTTCACCATGCCAGAGCTGATCGCCGCCTTCGACATCGCCGGCATCTCCAAGAGCCCCTCCGCCTTCAGCCTGGAGAAGCTGAACTACTTCAACGCCAACTATATCCGCGCCCTGTCCCCGGAGGAGTTCGCCCCCCTGGCCGAGCCCTATATCCGCTCCGTCCTCCCGGAGGGCATGGACGCCGCCCTGGTCGCCCCCCTGGTCCAGGGCCGGATCGACACCCTGGCGGACATTCCGGGGATGATCGGCTTCTTCGCCCGGCTGCCGGAGTACAGCGCCGAGCTGTTCGCCAACAAGAAGAACAAGCTGACCCAGGAGAACTCCAGGGCCATCCTGGAGCGGGAGCTGGCGGCGCTGGAGGCCCTGCCGGAATGGAGCTATGACGCCATCCACGACGCCCTCTACGGCCTGGCCGAGGAGATGGCCCAGGCCGAGGGCGCGAAGCTCAACAAGATGGTGGGCCGGGTGATGTGGCCCCTCCGCATCGCCGCCGCCGGCCAGTCCGTCACCCCCGGCGGCGCCGTGGAGATCTGCCAGGTGCTGGGCCGGGAGGAGGCCCTCCGCCGGGTGCGCCTGGGCCTGGAAAAGCTGGGATGATCCAAACGGGCCGGTCTGAACAGGCCAGTTTCACCGTTCTGCGCAGGATCCGCAGCTGGGAAGCGCCGGAAGACCCTGCTGCTATAATCTACATTCATACAAACCCGCTGGCAAATTTCGATCTATTTGCCAGCGGGTTTTCAGCATATTTTCCCCCGGGCGGCGCAACCTTTCATTAAATAGTTGTGAGAGGGGCTTGAACTACCATGCGTTTTCTTTCCAGACGGGGCTGGGTCCGGGTGATCTCCTACGCCGCGGCGGCCCTGCTGATCCTGGTGGGGATCTGCATCTCCATCTGGCGGGCCAGCCTGGCCTACCGGCGGACCATCGCCAACAGTTATCTCAGGGCCTTCGCCCAGGTGGCGGCCAGCGTGGACCGGATCGACTCCACCATGCAGAAGGAGCTCTATGTGGTGACGCCATCCATGGTGGCGCTGCTCAGCGCCGAGATCCAGGCCGAGGCCGCCACCGCCCAGCAGGCCCTGGGGGAGCTGCCCTATGCCAACATCGAGCTGGAGCAGACCGCCGCCTTTCTGGCCAAGGTGGGGGACTACGCCTCCGCCCTGGCCCGCTCCGCCGCCGCCAACGGGGCGTTGAGCGAGGAGGAGATGGGCAATCTGGAGGCCATGTCCACCGCCTGCTCCCAGCTGCGGGAGCGGCTGAACAATCTGGCCGCCCAGCTCTACAGCGGGGAGATGGACCTGGAGGACGTCTCGGCGGTGGAGCGGCGGCTCTCCCAGATGACCGAGGGGGGCGACGTGCTGGCGGGCAGCAGCTATGAGAACGTGGAGACCAACTTCCCGGAGCTGCCCACCATGACCTATGACGGCCCCTTCTCCGACCACCTGGCCAGCAGCAGCCCCAAGGCCCTGGAGGGCCAGGGGGAGATCGGCGCCGAGGAGGCCCTCATCGCCGCCGCCAAGTCCACCGGCCTCCGGGAGAGCATCTTCTCCCTGGCGGGAGAGGTGGAGGGGGAGATCCCCTGCTACACCTGCACTGCCGCAGTGGACGGCGGGGCGCTGACGGTGTGGGTCACCAAGGCCGGCGGCGCGGTGATGTCCATCACCAACTCCCGGGCGGTGGGGGAGGAAGCCCTCTCCGCCGACCAGGGGGCCATGGCCGCCTATGAATTCCTGGTCCGGAACGGGTATGAGAACATGGTGGAGACCTACCGGTACGACAACGGCGGCCGGCTCACCGTCAACTTCGCCTGGCGGCAGGAGGATGTGCTGTGCTACCCCGACCTGTGCAGCGTGACGGTGGCTCTGGACACCGGCAGCGTGGTGGGCTTCGAGTGCGCCTCCTACCTGTCCAACCACACCCAGCGGATCCTGGAGGCCCCCGCCGTGGGGGTGGACCAGGCCCGGGAAAAGGTGTCGCCCCGGCTGGAGGTGCTGCGGGAGCAGCTGGCGCTGATCCCCACCGACGGGGAGTACGAGGTGCTCTGCTGGGAGTTCGTCTGCCAGGCGGAGAATGGCCAGCACTATATCGTCTGCATCAACGCCGCCACCGGGGCGGAGCAGAAGATCCTGATCCTGCTGGAGGACGAGAACGGCACGCTGGCCCTGTGAGGGGACGCGAAAACGGCCGCCGGGCATTGGAAACAAAATGCCCGGCGGCCGCGCCGCACTTTACATTTTTCTGGAATTTCTCTATAATGGGATCAAAGAGCTGCTGCCGGCTCCGGCGGAGCGTCACAGGGGGTGGAACTCCGCCCCGGTGTCCTGGCAGCAGACGGTGAGCCAGCCTCCCTCCAGGGGATGCTGATGGAAATACCAGGCCGTCCCCTCCCGGATCAGCAGGTCCTCCAGCACCGAAAAGCTGTCCAGGGGCAGGGTCAGCCCCTTACCCAGGGCCTTCAGGAAGCTCTCCTTCCGGGTCCAGAGCCGGAAAAACTCCCCCTCCGGGCGGCCCTGGAGCCAAGCCTGCTCCCCGGGGGTAAAAAACCGCCGGGCCAGGTCATAGCGCAGCGGCCGCACCAGCTCCACGTCCACCCCCACCGGGGCCTTCGACAGGGCGCACACGCCCCAGGGGCCCGAGTGGGACAGGTTGAAGTGGAGCCCGGGATAACCGGGCAGGTAGGGCTTGCCCAGCACCGTCCGGGCCAGCTCCGCCGCCGCCGGAATGCCCCGGGCGGCGAAGGCCGCCGCCATAGCCCGGCGGGAGGCCGCTTTTCCCTCCTCGCCCCGGGCGAAATACACCTCTGTCATCGCTGTCCTCACCTCTGCAAGACACTTTACCACCCCCGGCGAATGCTGTCAACGAAAGGGGGCCGACCAGATGCCCATCCCCTCCCCCGCCGACCTGCTCTTTCCCCCTAAGTGCCCCATCTGTCAGAAGCTGGTGAGTCTGGGGGAGATCATCTGCCCCGGCTGCGCCCGGGCCCTCCCCTATGCCGCCGGGCTCCAGGGGGAGCGGCGGGGCGACTGCTTTGAGGCCTGCTATTCCCCCTTCTTTTACGAGGAGCCGCTGCGGGCGGCCTTCCTGCGGTACAAATTCGGGGGAAAGCGCCACTACGCCCTGGTGTTCGGCCGGTGGATGGCCGACTGCCTGACCGCCCGGGAGGCCTCCGGCTTCGACCTGGTCACCTGGGCGCCCCTGAGCCGGCTGCGCCGGTGGCGGCGTGGCTATGACCAGGCCGAGCTGCTGGCCCGGCAGGTGGCATGCCGCCTCTCCCTCCCCCTGCTGGCCACCCTGCGCAAGGCCCACCGGCCGCCCCTTTCCCGGCTCAAGGGGGATCGGGCCCTTCGCTCCGCCCGCATCCTGGGGGCCTATTCCCTCCGGCCCAATGCGGCGGTGCGGGGCAGGCGGGTGCTGCTGGTGGACGACGTCATCACCTCCGGCGCCACCCTGGACGAGTGCGCCCGGGTGCTGAAGACCGCCGGGGCAAAGCAGGTGGTCTGCGTCACCCTGGCCCGGCGGCGGGGATAGGGAGGCCCTCCCGGCCCGGGGCGCCGGAGCACAGCGCCGTAGGATCCCCCTCCACGGCGTAGGGGGAGCTCCGCTGCCGGGGAAATCCCTGGTATGCTCCGCCATTTGCACAAAATGGCCTGATACGGCTGCGCAAGCGCCCGGCGCAAGAGGTACCTCTTGCGCCGGGCGCTTGCCGGGCGCTTGATCTGTCAGTTCCGCCGGGGGGAGACGCCGTAACGAAGGGTCTTATAGACCGTCACGCCCACCTCGGCCAGGGTGATCAGGACGATCACGGCGAGCAAGGCGTTGGACACCAGCGCCCCATCCCAACGCAGCAGGAAGCGCAGCGCGGAATCCGTATGCTCCCCCAGCGCGAGCCGGAGCTGGGCGGCAAAATCCGGATTCCAGAGGGGCATCACCTTCAGGACGACGGCGCTGAGGGCGATCTGGACGGCCCCGCACAGGATATTGCTCAGCATGACCAGCTTGCAGTAACAGCCCGTCACCAGCCGCAAGATCTCATCTACCAGGCCCACCAGCAGGCTGAGCACAAACACCGGCAGAATGCTGCCCCAGCGGTCCAGATTGAAGACCGGAACAGTCCGCACCGTCTCCCCCTCGGTGACGACGGCGGCAAAAAACTGGGGGGCAAACACCAGCAGCACGCAGAAGATGACCAGAAATACGATCCCCACAATGCTGTCTCCCCGACTGATGCGCGCTTTTTCGTCCGGCACCGGCGCCAGGAAGCGGGGTGTCCAGCGGACAGCCGCCCCCTTGGGCTGCTCTGCCAGCTGTTCCAACGACCACTGCTCCGCCCGCCGCAGCTCGAGCTGTACCTTTTGCCGCTCCATGACGGCAAAGACCAGCGTCACCGCGCCGAAGGCGGTGGCACAGGAGACCAGCGCATCGGGTATCCCCGTCCTCAGCCCCTCAACGATCCCGCCGATCAGGGCGGACATCTGGTCTTGCCCGGTGAAAACCATGGCCTGCCCCAGGGCCTGCACGAGGGCCACCGCCAAAATCGGAATGGCGGTACAGAGCAGGACCACCTTGACAAACCACAGATAGGTCTCCAGATATTCCGGGCCGATCAGATATTGGCTCCCCTTCTGATACTGCCTGGCAAACTCCGCGGGATCTCCCAGCTGGGTCAGCGTCTCCTCCATGGAGCCTTTATCGGCGTACATATCGCCGATGAGCTCCTCCAACTCCATCCGCGCCTCGTCCCGCCGGGCTCTGGGCACGCGGCGGAGCACCTGATAGATATAGCGGCGCATCAGCTCCTGATCCTGTGGCTTCATCCCTCTTCCTCCTTCAACAGCCGCTCTACCCCGGCGGACAGATGGGTCCAGTAGTCCTTCAGCTGGCCGTAGATCTCCCGGCCGTAGGGGGTGCGCTGATAATATTTTCTGGGCTTTGCGCCCCCCGTCTCCCATTTGCTCTCCAAAAGCCCCTGGCTCTCCAGCCTGCGGAGCAGCGGATACAGCGTGTTGGGGTCGATGGCGACCCCCTTCGCCTCCAGGCTCTGCACCAGGGCATATCCGTACTTAGGCTCTGCCATCTGGCTGAGCACGCTGATGGTCAGCGTACCCCGGCGCAGCTCCAGAATCAGGGCGGACAGCAGATCCTTCTCCTCCCCCATGGGCGTCACCTCCTGTCTTTAGCATACTGTATGATGCACTGTATTGTCAAGATAAAATAAAGTTGAATTTATTGTATTGCGGCCGCAGTCCAGGGCAAATTTACTTCGCTCGAGCATCGGAACCCACAAAACAGGGCATCTGCAAAGCAGATGCCCT
>CAZAIF010000085.1:0-7542 GCA_964485125.1 uncultured Oscillospiraceae bacterium
AGCCCGCCAGCTGGATGGTGCGGATGCCCAAATCCGCCGCCAGCGCCACCGCCTTCTCCATGATCTCCATGCCCCGCTTACGGGTGGCCGCGTCGTGGCTGCCCAGGGGGTATTTCCGATGGCCGGACAGGCACATGGAGCGCACCGGCACCCCGGTCTCCTCCATCAGCCCCAGCAGGTGCAGCCGCTCTTCCCCGCTCCAGTTCAGCCGGGCCAGCCGCATGTCGCTCTCGTCGACGCTGAGCTCCACGTAGTCAAAGCCCGCCTCCCCGGCGCAGCGCAGCTTTTCCCGCCACTCCAGCTCCCCGGGCATGGCCTTCTCATACAGGCCCAGTTGATATTGTCTCATCTCTGCCTCGCTCCCTTCCGTACTCACCCGTCACACCGTAAACTCCGGCCAGACCTGGTCCAGCGCCCTGCAGACGTCCCGGTATTTCCGATACTTCCGCTCATAGACCGCCTGCCGCGCCGGGTCGGGGCAGACCGGCGGATTGATGCGCACCATCTTCCCGGCGGCCTGCTCGTAGTCGGCATAGACCCCGGCGGCCACGCAGGCGGCCATGGCGCAGCCCAGGGCCCCCAGCTCCTTCACCCCGCTCACCGTCTCGATGGGGATGCCCAGCACGTCGGCGAACATCTGCACCCAGAAGGGGGAGTTCACCGCACCCCCCGCCATGCGGATGCGCTCTGGCCGGGGGGCCGCCGAGAGCAGCCGGTCGATGTGGGTGCGGTGGGAGTAGGCCACCCCCTCATACACTGCCCGCACCAGGTGGGCGGCGGTATGATAGCTGGTCATGCCCACAAAGCACGCCTTGGCCAGGGGGTGGGCGTTGCTGCCGTAGAGGAAGGGCAGGTAGTAGACCTCGCTGTCCTCCGGGGCCACGCTGCCGGCCAGGCCGGCCAGGTAGTCGTACAGCGCCCCGCCGGTCAGCCCCTTGGTGTCGACGCAGTTGGCGATGGCCCACTCCAGGTTGCCGGCGCTGGTGGCGCTGCTCTCCTCCAGCAGATAGTAGCCCGGGATGGCGTACAGGGAGTTCATGGCGATCTCGGTGCCGGTCACCGGATGGTCGGAGATGCACTCGTTGATGCTCCAGGTGCCGGTGATGGTGCACACCTGGCCCGGCCGGGTCACGGCGCTGGCGATGGCGCAGGCGTCCACGTCGAACATGCCGCCGGCCACCGGGGTGCCGGGCAGCAGGCCTGTCTCCCGGGCGGCGGCCTTGGTGATATGGCCGCAGAGGTCGCTGGAGCCCCTCAGGGGGGAGAGCATGTCGCAGACCTCGCCGATGCCCAGCGCCTCCAGCAGCCCCCGGTCGAAGCGGCCGTTTTTCACGTCCATCAGGCCGGAACCGGAGATGTCGGTGGCCTCGCACCAGGCCTCCCCGGTGAGCCGGAAGCGGACGTAGTCCTTGGCGGAGAACACATACCGGATGTTGCCGTAGACCTGGGGCCGCTCCCGCTTCATCCACCGCAGCAGCGCCGCCTGCTGGCAGGCCATCAGCTGCTGGCAGAGCTGGGGGTAGACCCGCTCGAAGGTGCCGTCGCCATACCACTGCTCCACCACCCGCCAGGCCCGGTTGTCGGTGGAGCCGATGCCGGGATAGGCGGGCTTGCCGTCCCGGCCCCACAGGTACAGCCCCTTGCCGTGGCCGCAGACCGCCAGCCCCAGCACCTCCCCCGGGGCGATGCCGGAGCGCTCCAGCACCTCCCGGACGCAGGCGCAGTTGGCCTGCCACAGCTCCTCCATATCCCGCTCCGTGTAGCCGGGCTGGGGCGAGGACACCGGCGTCTTCCGGCTGGCCACGCAGAGCTCCCGGCCCTCCAGGTCAAAGATCGCCGCCTTGGTCACCGTCCCGCCGTTGTCCAGACCGATGGCATACCGCTTCATAGAGATCCCCCATTCCGCCGCTGTGCGCGGCACAGATGAATTAAAAACGCGCTCCCCTGCGGCGGGGAGCGCAGTCCGCGCCGTCCCGCCGGACGCGGTCACACTTTTACCTTGACCACAATCTTGCGCACCAGGCAGGGGCCGGTGGCCTGGCAGTTGGGCCGGTGGGCGTCCTCCGGAGGCACGATGACAAAATCCCCGTCGTGGAGCACCGCGCCGCCGTGGCGGGCCGGAGTCTGGTAGTACTGGATGTCGGCGGCCTCGTCATATGCCCCGTCGGGCACCAACCCGGCGGCGGGGACGATCCCCACAAACTCCTCCCCCTTGACCACGAACTGGATGTCAAAATAGTCCCGGTGGGTCTCAAACTTCCGGGTGTCCTCCGGGTCGGTGGTGTACTCCTGGATCTTTGCCAACACCCCGTCCCCCACCGGGATCTCAGTGCCCGGGGTCAGGGACATCAGGTCATGGCTGCGCAGGAAATCAAAGGCCATCTGAAAGCGCTCGTTCTTGTAGTCATACTTGTCCACTCTGGACAGATTGTTGGTGATCATAATGGTAGCCTTCCTTTCTCGCTCTGACAATTACAATATTTATATGACCTCATCACAAAATGAAGGGTTTCGCTCAGGGCTCCCGGGCCCCCTCCGGCAGGCCGTCCAGGGTGTACTGCCAGTGGCGGCTGGTGGGCCGGCTGGGCAGGTTCTCCCCGTGGGCCTCGGGGGGCAGGGGCATGGAGGTCTCAAACAGGGACTCCAGCCACACCCCGTCGGTGTCGAAGCGCTCCCGGGCGAAGGCCACCCAGTCCCGGTCCCAGGGGCAGCGGAAGTACTCCCCCACCCGCAGCCGGCGGATCTTCCAGTCGCCCCCCTCCCGGCGGAACTCCACCTCATAGTGCTGGAGCAGCACCTCCGCCCGGTAGCCCCGGCCGTCGGCGGTGCGGCTGGTGAAGAGGACGCGGCGGTTGCTGCCCGGAGGCACCGGGGCGCTCCCCAGCTCCCCCGCGTCGGTCTGGGTGGCGAAGGCGGTCCAGCTCCCCCGGGCGGAGGCCCCCGCCGGGTCCAGTGTGATGGCGGGGGAGGAAAAGGCCACCGTGTCCAGCCGCCCGGGGACGGCCTCCTTCAGGTAGAAGGTCTTCACCTTCCACAGCCCGTCGTAGACGCCCGAGGCGCCGTACTCCACGCCCACGTCCTCCGCCTGGCTCCACAGCTCCCGGACGATCCGCCCGCCCTGGCCCGCGCTGTACCAGAGGGCGTACCTGCCCATCAGCCCGGCGATCTCCTGCCGGGCCTCCGCCGCCGCCAGCCGGGCCTCCAGGGCCTCCAGCCGCCGTTCCAGATCACTCATGCCTCACACCTCCCGCTCACTGCCACCGCCGCCGGGGAGGGCACGCTGACCGGCCCGCCCAGGGGCGAGAGCGTCTTGTTCTCATAGTCGATCCTCAGCACATACACCTGGTCGGAGTGCTGCATGGCGGTGACCGCCAGCGCCCCGTCCCCGGAGATGTGGAAGTCCCGGGGGCCGTCGCCCGGAATGTCCACCACCCGCTCCCGGACCAGGGTGCCGTCGCTCTGCCGGGAAAATACGGTGATGGTGTTGCTGGGCCGGTTGGCCGCCAGCAGCAGCCGCCCGTCCGGGGTCACCCGCAGGGTGCTGGTGGCCGCCATGGCCGGGTGGGCCTCGTCCAGCAGCCGGACCCGCTGCAGCAGCGCCAGCTCACCCCGCTCATCCGGCCGGCTGCGGAGCACATAAATCTCGTCGGGGGACTGCATCATGGCGTAGATATATTCCCCCGCCGTCACAAAGTACCGGGGGAAGGGCTGGCCCGGGAAGGTGTAGCCGGCCACCCGGGCGCCGGAATCCGCCCGGTACAGGACAAAGGCGCACTCCGCCAGGGAGATCACCCCCACATAGTCCTCGCCCACGCACCCCACGCAGTGCAGCGCCTTCCAGCCGGAGTCCTCCGGGGGCGCCACGGTGAGCCGGGCTGGCTCCAGGGCGCCCCGCTCCGTCAGGGGGAAGGCGCTCCAGGTGCCCACGTAGAAGTTGCAGGCGTAGGCGTTTTTCCTGTCCCCGTCCACCGCCACGCAGCAGGTGCGCTGGCCGTGGCTGCGCTGGCCGTTCAGCCGGGTCAGGCGGCCGCCGGGGCCCACCTGATAGGCGCTCACGCCGCCGTCGGCCCACCCCTCAAAGGTCATGCCCTCGGAGGCGGCATACAAGCGCTTCCCGTCCCGGCTCAGGGCCAACCCTCCGGCGTTGTAGGCCCAGGCGGTGGACACCACCTCCGCTGCGCCGGTGGCGGCGTCGATGCGCAGGGTGTAAATGCCCCGGCTGTCCCGGACGGAGTTGGTGCCGATAAAGGCGTAATAGCAGTCCATATTCACTCCCCGTTTCGTTTGAAATGCTCGTGCTGGATCACATTGCCCTCCCGGTTGCGGCGGCAGTACCGGGTCCGCAGCTCCGCGATCCACAGATAGAGGCCGCTGGCCGCCAGCGCGCCCCAGGCGGCGGTCACTCCCCACTCGCCGGCAACCTCGCCCGGCTGGGCCCCAGTCAGTGCGAAGGCGGCGTGCCAGACAAACAGCGCGCACCCCAGCAAACCGGTGAAACAGCCCCCGAATTTCAGGAACATGGAAATCTCGATATACTCGGTGCGCTGGAGGGCAGCCCCCTTGCGCAGCCGGTACACGCAGGCGTAGCAGACCAGGAACAGCGGGATCACGATCAGGATGCCCAGGGCGGCCAGCACCCCCTGGCGGTTGCTGGCCACATTGACGCTGTTGGCCCCCACGAACACCGCCGCGCACAGGGCGGCCAGGGCCAAAAACACCCCCTTGCGCCGCCGCCAGGCCTCCCCGGTCAGCTGGGCGGTGTAGGTGTCGCCGATATAGTGGTACTCCCGCTTGGGCTTGCCGTTTTTGCCCAGCACCGTCCTGACCTCGAAGTCGTCAAAGTAACGCTTGGCCCGGGGGCCCTTCCGCTTCCGCTTCTGCCAGCGCTCCTCCTCTTTGGCGTCCAGATCGATGATCTTCTTTTTCCAGGAAAAACCCATGGCTGCCTCCTTTGGCTCAGGCCCCGGTGCCGGGAAAGGGGAACCGGTCCGGCTCCGCAGAGAAGCCGAACCGGTTCAGGTCAATTCATTCAGTCAGCGGCGACCAGAGGGCGCACATTGTAGATGTTGGGCCAGCAGTGGGCGTCGTAGACCACGCCGGTCAGGTCAGAGGACCAGGCGTCGGGAATCACCACATCGCAGATGTTGGTGCACACCCAGTGGTCGGTCAGCCACTGCTGCACGGCGGCGTAGGCGTCATAGCGCTCGTCGTCGTCGGCGGCCCAGGCGGCGTCGATCAGGGCGTGGAGCTCCTCCTCATCCTCACCCACATAGGCGTTCCAGGAGGTCTCGATCCGGCTGTCGGCGAACTCCAGCATGCGGCTGACGTCCCAGTTGTCGTTCTCGCCGAAGCCGATGGCGATCTCGCCGTTCCAGGAGTGCTCCAGCATGACGGTCAGGTCCACGGTCTCGATGTTCAGGGTGACGCCGATCTCGGCCAGCTGGGCTTTCAGCACCTCATAGTGGGCGGTGGTACTGCCGTTGACGGCATAGGTGGTGAAGGTCAGGTCGGCGGCAGACCAGCCGGAGTCGGCGATCAGCTGCTTGGCGGTCTCCACATCCTGGGTATAGGTCTCGGACTCATAGTAATAGGGGGAAGACTGGCCGGTCACAGAGGAATAGGAAGCGGTCGCATAGCCGGAATAGGCGGCCTGGGCCAGCAGTTCCTTGTCGATGGCCAGGAAAATTGCCTGGCGGACATCCTCATCCTGAAGTGCAGGATAGTTTTTCATGGTCAGCCAGATGGGCACACCCACATTCTGCTCGTAAACGTTGACGGTGATGTTGTCATAGGCATCCAGCTCTTCCACCTGGGCGGTAGAAAGGTTAAAAGCGATGTCCACATCGCCGGCCGCCAGAGCGTTAGCTCGGGCCACCGAATCAGAGATGAAGGAGAACTCAATATACTTGTAGTAGGGCAGATCTCCCCAGTAGTCGTCGTTGCGGACCAGGGTCAGGCTCTCGCCGGTGCTCCAGGACTCCAGCATGTAGGGGCCGGAACCCACGGGGTTCATGGCGAAGACGGTCTCGTCGTTGCCCACGTCCTCGAATGCCTTGGCGGAGAAGATGGCGTAGTAGGTGCAGCCCAAAATCTCGGGCAGGTTGTTGTACGCCCGGGACAGACCGATAATGACATGAGTGTCATCCACCACGGAGCACTCCTCGGGGTCCAGCCACAGGGTGTAGTGGTTCAGGGTGTAGTCATAGGAGGCCTGGAGGGAGACGATGACGTCGTTGGCGGTCATCTTCTCGCCGTTGGTGAAGTAGACGTCGTCCCGCAGGGTGAACTGCCAGTGCAGTTCGTCGATCTGCTCCCACTCGGTGGCCAGGCAGGGCTCCACGGTCTGCGTTTCGTCGTTCCAGCGCACCAGGGTGTCGAACATGCAGCTGTCCACCCGGTTACTGGTTTTGTTGGTCACATAGTTGGGGAAGATGGAGGTGGGCTCGCCGTCGCAGGCCACCCGCAGGGTCTCGTCAGAGGTGCCCTCGGCGGGGACCAGGTTGCTGTCCTCGGCAGGGGTGGCGTCGCCGCCGGTGCTGGTGTTGCCGCCGCTCTGGGTCGTGTTGCCGCCGCACCCGGCCAATACGGACAGGGACAGCACGCAAGCTAGGATCAATGCAAGCAGTTTTTTGGTCTTGGTCTTCATGTTTTCTCCTCCGTTTCATTTTTATTGATTTAGCTCATCCACCAGCTCTTTCGAACGGTGACAGGCCACAAAGTGCTCCGGCGACATCTCGGTCAGCTCCGGGGCCGGCTTCTGCCTGCACTCCTCGGTGCAGTAGGCGCAGCGCCCCGCGAACCGGCAGTGGTTCTCCGGGTTGATGGGCGAGGACAGCTCGCCCTGGATGATGATCTTCTCCCGGCGGTTGCACAGGGATGGGACCGGAATGGCAGAGAGCAGCGCCTTGGTGTAGGGGTGGTACTGTTTGACAAACAGCTCCTTGGCGGGGCTCTTCTCCACGATCTGGCCCAGGTACATGACGATGATGTCGTCGGAGATGTGCTTGACCACGGACATGTCGTGGGTAATGAACATGTAGGTCAGCCCCAGATCCCGCTGCAGGTCCTGCAACAGGTTGAGCACCTGGGCCTGGATGGACACGTCCAGGGCGGACACCGGCTCGTCGCAGACGATGAACTTGGGGTTCAGGGCCAGGGCCCGGGCGATGCCGATGCGCTGCCGGCGGCCGCCGTCCAACTCGTGGGGATAGCTGTTCTGGAACCGCTCGACCAGCCCCACCGTGTCCATCAGCTGCTTGACCCGCTTGTAGATCTCGTCCTTGCTTCCGGTCTTGTAGATCTTCATGGGCTCGGCGATTAGCTCGGTCACCGTCCGCCGGGGGTCCAGGGAGGCAAAGGGGTCCTGGAAGATCATCTGCATGTTGGGCCGCACCTTTTTGAACTCCTTGGCGGAGTAGGCGGCCACGTCGGTGCCGTCGAACACCACCTTGCCGGCGGTGGGGTCGATCAGGCGGATGATGGTCTTGCCCAGGGTGGACTTGCCGCAGCCCGACTCGCCCACCACGCCCAGGGTCTTGCCCT
>CAZAIF010000086.1:0-7524 GCA_964485125.1 uncultured Oscillospiraceae bacterium
TGGTGCCGGAGACCGGGGTCGAACCGGCACGTGATTGCTCACACGGGATTTTAAGTCCCGGGCGTCTGCCAATTCCGCCACTCCGGCGTGTCCTCTATTGTAACATCCGGAGGGGGCGCCGTCAACCGAAAAAGCAGGCATAGTTTCCCAGGCCGGCGCATAGGATATCCGGTAGACTTTTTTTGGAGGGATCCCAATGGAACCAAAGATGCTGCATTTCCCCAACCCCTACAGCGGCCCCGCCCTGCCCCAGGGCGACCTGGACGACCTGATCTTCTCCCTCAGCGAGGAGCGGCAGATCAGCGAGCGATGACCGCACCCGGCCCCCTGGGGCATAGGCGCGCCCCCTCCGGGCCGCCGCGCCCGCCGGGACGGGATTTTTCCCCATGAAAATCCCGCCCCGGGCCTTTACAGCCCGCCAAGAGTCCGATATAATATTAGATTGCGATGCTATGATTTTTACACGGAAAGGATTTTTGGTATGGCTATCCTTCAATTCGATGAATACAGAAGCAAGCTGCTGGCCCTGAAGCCCACCCTGGAGGAGCTCTCCCAGGCCCTGGGGCTGGAGGCCGCCGAGCAGGAGCTGGATCTGCTCCAGGCGGAGAGCGCCGCCGACGGCTTCTGGAACGACATGGAGCACGCCCAGAAGGTGACCACCCGGATCAAAAACCTCCAGGACAAGATCGACGACCAGAAAAAGCGGGAGAGCGGCCTGGAGGATCTGCTCACC
This sequence comes from uncultured Oscillospiraceae bacterium, assembly GCA_964485125.1. Classification (GTDB taxonomy): domain Bacteria; phylum Bacillota; class Clostridia; order Oscillospirales; family Oscillospiraceae; genus UMGS1766. The sequence goes on from CAZAIF010000086.1 coordinate 734, forward strand.
TTGTGCGAGATGGGGGCGGAGATGGAGGACGAGTCCCTGCTCCCCGAGATCAAGGAGGGCTACGAAAACCTGCTCCAGGACCTGGAGAAGGCCCGGCTGGCCACACTGTTCACCGGGGAGTACGACCACCTGGACTGCATGCTCACCATCCACGCGGGGGCCGGCGGCACCGAGGCCCAGGACTGGGCAGACATGCTCTTCCGCATGTACACCCGCTGGGCCGAGCGCCAGGGCTTCAAATGGGAGACCCTGGACTATGAGGAGGGCGAAGAGGCGGGCATCAAGTCGGCCACCATCATGGTCTCCGGCGAAAACGCCTACGGCTATCTCCGGGGGGAGAACGGCGTCCACCGGCTGGTGCGCATCTCCCCCTTCGACTCCAACGCCCGGCGGCAGACCTCCTTCGCCGCCGTGGAGGTCATGCCCGACCTGCCCGACGACGTGGAGGTGGAAATCCGCCCCGAGGACGTGGAGATGCAGGTGTTCCGTTCCTCCGGCGCCGGCGGCCAGCATATCAACAAGACCTCCTCCGCCGTCCGGCTGATCCACAAGCCCACCGGCATCGTGGTTTCCAGCCAGCAGCAGCGCTCCCAGTTCCAGAACAAGGACACCTGCTACCGGATGCTGCGGGACAAGCTGGTCCAGCTGCAGATGCAGGCCCACGCCGAGAAAATTTCCGATTTGAAGGGCGTACAGATGAAGATCGAGTGGGGCAGCCAGATCCGCTCCTATGTGTTCATGCCCTATCAGCTGGTGAAGGACAACCGCACCGGCTATGAGACCAGCAACATCAACGCCGTCATGGACGGCGACCTGGACGGCTTCATCACCGCCTATCTGACCTGCGCCGCCACCGGCAACTGGGTCACAAAGTGATCCGCCCGCCCTTTGGACAGGACGACACCCCCGCCCCGCCGGTTCTCACACGGCGGCGCGGGGGTGTTCTGTTCTGCGGGGCGTTCAGCCCTCCGGCGGGCCGGGCTCTGGAGGTCAGCCGTTGGCCACGGTGAACAGGGAGTAGAACAGCCCCCGGCGCTCCATCAGGGCCTCGAAGGTGCCCTGCTCGCTGACGGCGCCGTTCTTCAGCACCAGGATGCCGTCATAGCGCCGCAGCAGGTTCTCCTCCAGCCGGTGGGTGACCACGATGGCAGTGATGCCGGGCAGGTCCAGGATGGCGGAGGTGACCTGGCTGGCGGTGCGGGCGTCCAGGGCGGCGGTGGCCTCGTCCACCAGCAGCACCGGGGTGCCCCGCAGCAGGCTGCGGGCGATGGACACCCGCTGGCGCTCCCCGCCGGAGAGGCCCACGCCGTTCTCCCCGCAGCGGTACTCCTCTCCCCGCTCCCGGAGCAGCTCCCCCAGCCCGGCCTGCTCCGCCGCCGCGTCCACCTGCTCCTTGGGGAAGTCGCCGAACATGGTGATGTTGTTGCGGATGGTGTCGTCGAAGAGGAAGACGCTCTGGCCGATCAGGCTCATCAGGTCGTAGAGGCTGTCCGGGTCGATGTCCCGCATCTCCGCCCCGTCCACGGTGATGGAGCCGGTGTAGTCCCGGCTGGCCCCCATCAGCAGGTTGAGCAGGGTGGACTTCCCCGCCCCGGAGTTGCCCACCAGGGCGTAGCGCTTCCCGGCCTCAAAGCGGACGGACAGGTGGTTCAGCACGCTCTTGTCCGGCTCGTAGCCGAAGGTGACATCCTGCAGCCGGATGGCGTCCTGAAGCTGGGGCGGGATGGGGCCGCCGGTGTGGCCGGCGTTCTCCGCCGTCACCTGGGCCAGCTTTTCCACCAGGGCCCGGGCCGCCCGGCGGCTGGCCCAGTACTGGGGGACGGTCCGGATAGGCTGGAGGAGATAGCTGGACAGGTTGACGAAGATCAGCACCGTGCCGGCGGTGATCTCCCCCCGGATGGCCAGCCAGGCTCCGCAGACAAACACCCCCATCTGGAGCACCAGGGAGCCGGTGTTGGTAAAGCCGCAGAGCACATGCTCAAACCAGCGGCGCTTCCGCTTGGTCTGCTCCAGCCGGTGATTCGCCCCCTGGAACAGCCCCTGCACACGGCCCTCCGCCTTGAAACTCTTGATGACCGAGAAACCCCGGAGCAGGTCCTGGAGGGTGGCCACAAAGCGCTCGTTCTCGCCGCTGACCGCCTGCTCCCGCCGGGAGAGGCCCTGACCCAAGGTAAGGGAAATCAGAATGGGCAGGGCGGAGAGGGCCACCGTGACCAGTGTGAGCCTCCAGTCATACCAGAGCATGGTCCCCAGCACCCCCACGAACAGCACGCAGTGGTAGAGCAGCAGGAAGGAGCGGTTCAGGTAGTTCTCCTCGATGGAGTTGGCGTCGTTGGTGAGCACCGAGAGATAGCGGCCGGTATTCTCCCGGGTGAAGGCGGAGATACTCTTCTCCGTCAGCCGGGAGAAGGCCAGGGCCTTGTACTGCTCCATGGCCCGGTGGACAAAGGTGCTGCGCAGCCAGCCCACCAGCAGTTCCACGGCCAGCATGGCGGGGATCAGCGCCACCACGGAGAGGGTGATCCGGCCCAGCGCCCCCATGTCCCCGGCGGTGATGATGTCCAGCATATCTCCCAGGATCATGGAAAGGATCAGACTGAAGCTCGTCAGCAGCCCCATCAGCACCATGGACACCCAGAAGCGCAGCCGGTTGCCCCGGTAAAAGGCCCGGAAATAGTCCCTGGTGCCCTCCTGTCCCTGATTCTTTTTCTTTTTTCAATGTCCTTATGGCTCATGTTCTGTCTCCTCCCTCAGCACCGGCGCCCGGCGCATCTGCAATCTGCCGATCCAGGCCTCGTTTTTTCCAGCAGCCAGCAACCTTCCCCGTCCCGGCTGGGGCTGGCAGCAGCTCCACGTCCGGGGCGCCGCCGTTCTCCCATTTGCTCACCGCCTGGGCCGACACCCCCACCTGCCGGCCCAGCTGTTCCTGGGTCAGCCCTCTCTCTTTCCGCAGCGCGGCGATCCGCCCGCCGATGTGCTCCATAGCCGCACTCTCCTTTTCTTCCTCCGGTTGAATTGTAGCAAAAATACCGGTTGTATACAACGGAGATTGTTTTGTCATTTTTCAACTTATGGTTGCTTTTCAGCCCGGGAGCTGCCCCGTGCCCCATGCCTCGCCGGGCAAAAGACCACTTCGGCCATTTGTTCACAATTTGTTTTTCTCGTTTTCAAACTATTTTAAGGTTACTTGGTTACAATGGCCATGCTGAGAGGAGGAGGACAGACCTCCCCCGAACGAGCACCTGATTCAACCGTTCAAATCATCTCAAAAAAGGAGTGTTTGTATATGTTCCCCGACGATTACAGACCTGACGAGACCGCTCGTCCCAGCGGCGAGTCCGACGGCGGTTCCACCGTCCCAAGCTCCTCCGCTCAAAATACTTCCGTCAACGGCGGCTCCACCCCCAATTACACCACCGGCGAGTGGCACGGCAGCCCCAATAACAACGGCGGCTCCGCCGACAGCCACTACACCGCCGCCGGCACCGGCGCCGGTGACAACAGCTACGGCGCCAACGATTCCGCCAATGCCTACAGCGCCCCCGGCGGCGGCTACAGCTACGGCACCGGCGGCTATGGCTCCAACCCCTTCGGCTACCACGCCAGCACCTACGGCGGCGGACCCTCCAACACCCCGCCCTCCGGCAGCAAGCCCAAGAAGGCCAAGGTCAAGAAGGGCCTGACCGCTCCCCGGGTGGTGGCCCTGTGTCTGGCCTGCGCCCTGGTGGGCGGCGGCGTCAGCGGGGGAGCGGTCGCCCTGGTCTCCTCTTCCCGGAACCAGTCAGCGGCCAGCACCTCCACCTCCACGGTACTCCAGAGCGACCGCACCACCACCACCGTCCAGACCGAAACCGTCAGCGCCGGTGAGGAGATGACTGTCGCCGAGATCTACAACGCCTACTCCGGCAGCGTGGTATCCATTGAGGTCAGCACTGGTACCTCTGTGGGCGCCGGCACCGGCTTCGTCATCACGGAGGATGGCTACATTGTCACCTGTTATCACGTCATTGACGGCGCTACCGACATCGCCGTCACCTTCATTGACTCCACCAGCTATGAGGCCACTCTGGTGGGCGGCGATGAGGACAACGACATCGCCGTACTGAAGATCGATGCCACCGGCCTGACCCCTGTGGTGCTGGGCGACAGCACCCAGCTCCAGGTAGGTGATACCGTCACCACCATCGGCAACGCCTTGGGCACCCTGGCCAACACCACCACCACCGGCGTGGTGTCCGCCCTGGACCGGGCTATTGAGATGAGCGACGGCAGCGTCATCAACGTGCTGCAGACCGACTGCACCGTCAACTCCGGCAACTCCGGCGGCCCGCTGTTCAACGCCTACGGCGAGGTCATCGGCATCGTCAACGCCAAGTACTCCTCCAGCGGCTCTTCCAGCACCGCCTCCATCGAGGGCATCGGCTTCGCCATCCCCTACGCCGACGTGCAGGACAAGATCACCGACCTGATGGAGTACGGCTATATCACCGGCAAGCCCTCCTTGGGCATCACCGTGTCCACCGTCTCCGCCCTGGATGCCCAGCGGTATAACATGGTGGTGGGCGCCTACGTCAACTCCGTCACTGAAGGCTCCTGCGCCGAGACCGCGGGGCTGCAGGCCGGCGATATCATCACCGGCGTCAACGGCACCGACATCACCTCCTATGAGGAGCTGGTCAACGCCAAGAACCAGTGCTCCGCCGGCGACCAAATGACCCTGGACGTGTGGCGGGACGGGGAGACCTTCACCGTCACCGTCACCCTGGACGAGGAGGTGCCCGATACGGACACCGACACCTCCACCGATGACACCGACACCTCCACCGACGACACCGACACCTCCACCGATTCGGACAGCCAGACCCAGGACGGCCAGAACTTCAGCGGCAACGTGACCCCCGAGGAGTTCTTCAACTACTTCTTCGGTCAGGGCGGCTGGTAAACCATACTTTAATTACGCTTTCTTCATCTTGCTTTCTTCATTCTTCTTCTCTTTTCTCTCTTTCTGCCGAAGGGCCTCCCCACGGGGAGGCCCTTCGGCATAGTCAATTTCGAGGCGCATGTCCCCGAAAATGACTAAATTTCATTCCGTTCCGTCCTCTGCGGAGGACGGAATTCTGTGAAACCGCTTATTCCGATCGTCTGCCGCACACCGTGCCGGAGGGCCTCCCCGTGGGAAGGGTCTGGGGAATCTCTTCTGCTCTCCCCGTGTGCTCCCACAAGATATTGTGTTCAAAATTATTTCGGTGCCAAATGTTGACACGTCCCTGAACTTGTGGTAGAGTAAAGCTACTTTCCCCGCTGACGGATCATGTGAGCTAACACAGTGCGGGGAGGGGGCGCGGGCTCTCTGCCGGCGCAGCAGGCCGACCGTCTGGGCAATGTCGTGTTTCACACGGCGTTGCCCTTTTGTTGTTTCTGGAGAGGAGATTGAGACATATGAACTGGATCGAAAACAAATGGATGCGCGCCGCCGTGCCGGCGCTGCTGATCCACTGCTCCATCGGCACCGTCTACTGCTGGTCCACCTTCAAGGAGGCCATCGCCCAGCACATCGGCATGAGCACCTTCAGTGTGGGCTGGGCCTTCTCCCTGGCTATCTTCTTTTTGGGTATGTCCGCCGCCTTCGCCGGGCGGATGGTGGAGCGAGACATCCACCGCTCCTCCCTGCTCTCCTGCATCTGCTTCACCGCCGGCATGATCGGCACCGGAGTGTGCATCCAGTTCGCCAGCGGCGTGGCCGCCCTGGTAGGCATTTTCATCTGCTACGGCTGCATCATGGGCATCGGCCTGGGCATCGGCTATCTGACCCCGGTGAAAACCCTGATGCTGTGGTTTGAGGGCCAGAAGGGCCTGGCCACCGGCATCTCCATCATGGGCTTCGGCCTGGCCAAGGCCATCGCCACCCCCATCATGGAGCTGATCCAGTCCCGGCTGGGCATAGCCCAGATGTTCTATATCCTGGGCGGGGTGTACTTCGTGATGATGATGCTGGGCCACTTCCTGCTGAAAAAGCCCGAGGGCTGGGTGGAGCCCCAGGACAGCCGGGACAGCTTCCGGCCCCTGGAGATGTTCCGGGACAAGACCTTCCTGGGCATCTGGCTGATGTTCTTCCTGAACATCCACTGCGGCCTGGCCCTGATCACCTATGAAAAGCAGATCCTGTCCACCGCCTTCGCCGGAGGCGCCGCCCTGGCCGCCGTCATCAGCGTGGTGCCTTCGGTGACCGCCGCCTTTAACGCCCTGGGCCGCGTCGGCTTCTCCTCCCTGTCCGACCGGATGCGGGACCGGAACACGGTGTATAAGATCATCTTCAGCTCCTGCATCGCCGTCGCCGCCCTGGGCTCGGCCACCTTCGCCATCTCCCGGGGGCCCACCGCCGCCCTCTTCGGCGTGATCGTGGTGGCCTTGCTCATCGTGGTCAACGCGGGCTACGGCGGCGGCTTCTCCACCCTGCCCGCCCTGCTCTCCTCCCGCTTCGGCATGGACCGCATCAGCAAGATCCACGGCCTGGCCCTGTCCGCCTGGGCCTTCGCCGGGCTGACCGGCAACAACATGTCCGAGCTGATCCTGTCCCTCACCGGCCGCACCTACGACTATGTGCTCATCGCCACCCTGGTCCTCTACGCCGTGGCCCTAGTGATCTGCCTGACCATGGTCAGCGGCAAAAAGGCCGCGAGACAGGCGGACTGACACCGGTCATCAAAAAATGGAGCGCGTTTTGGAAACGCGCTCCCAGTCTGTCGAAAAAGTCCAGCATTAGCTGGGCTTTTTCAATGGTGCTGATCCAG
>CAZAIF010000087.1:0-7496 GCA_964485125.1 uncultured Oscillospiraceae bacterium
CGCCCCCACCGCGTGAAAATCCCCGGTGAAGTGGAGGTTAATGTCCTCCATGGGCGCCACCTGCGCCATGCCGCCGCCGGTAGCGCCGCCCTTCACGCCGAATACCGGGCCCAGAGAGGGCTCCCGGAGGCAGAGAATGGTGTTTTTCCCAAGCCGGTGGAGGGCATCCGACAGCCCCACGCTGGTGGTGGTCTTGCCCTCTCCCGCCGGGGTGGGGTTGATGGCCGTCACCAAGATGAGTTTCCCCTTCCGGGGTGCATCCCGGAGGGCATTTACATCAATTTTCGCCTTGGTCCGTCCATAGGGCTCCAGGAGCTCCGGCTCCAGCCCCATCTGGGCGGCAATTTCCCCAATCGGCTCCAAAGAAGCCTCCTGGGCAATCTGAATATCGCTCTTCATTGCTTCACTCCTTATAAAAAGCCTGGCCGCTTAATCCTGGCGGAAATATTCCACCGCCGAGCGGAACAGCCCCATCTCGTAGCGCCCGGGCACATTTTTATACAGGCCCGGCCCCACGCGCTCGCTGTGGCCCATTTTCCCCAGAACGCGGCCGTCCGGCGAGGTAATCCCCTCGACCGCAAACATGGAACCGTTGGGGTTAAACCGGATGTCCCCAGTGGGGGCTCCGTCCAAATCCACATACTGGGTGGCAATCTGCCCGGCCTCTGCCAGAGCCAGGATTTCATCCGGCTCAGCCAGGAACCGCCCCTCCCCGTGGGAGATGGGTACGGTATAGATTTCCCCCACCTGGGTATGGCGCAGCCAGGGGGATGTGTTGGCGCAGACCCGGGTCCGCACCAGCCGGGACTGGTGCCGGCCTATGGTGTTGAAGGTCAGGGTGGGGCTCGTCTCGGTGGCATCGGTGATGCGCCCATAGGGCACCAGCCCCAGCTTAATCAGGGCCTGAAAACCGTTGCAAATTCCGCCCATCAGTCCGCCCCTCCCCTCCAGGAGCCGCTCTACCGCCGCGCGCACCTGGGCGTTGCGGAAGAAAGCCGTAATAAACTTGGCGCTGCCGTCGGGCTCGTCCCCGCCGGAAAAACCGCCGGGGAGAAAGACAATCTGGCTCTCGTCAATGCGCCGGGCAAAGTCCTCCACGCTCCGGGCGATGTCCTGAGAGGTGAGATTGCGGATGACAAAAACCTCCGCCGCTGCGCCCGCCGCTTCAAAGGCCCGGGCAGTATCGTATTCACAGTTGGTGCCGGGAAACACGGGAATCAGCACCCTGGGCCGGCTGCAGGACACCCGGGGTACGGCTGTATTCGCGGCCCCATAGGCAAAAGCGGGAATTTCCCCATGCGCCTCCTGTGCTTGGGTGGGATATACCGGTTCCAGCTTGGCCTCATAGCGCGCCAAAAGGGACTGAAGGGAAACAGACGCGCCGCCATAGGTGAGCATTTCCTCCGCCTGGGTATACCCCAGCAGGGTGCCCACCATGGGGGCCTCCGGCGTCAGCTCCAGCAGGAAACTGCCATAGGCATAGCCAAAGAGCGCCTCCAGGGATACCTCCGGGGAAATGTCCACGCCGATGCCGTTGCCCAGGGCCATTTTCAAAAGGCCCTCTGCCGCGCCGCCATACTGGGGCGTCCAGGCAGCCACCGCCTGTCCCCCAGAGAGCAGGCTGTAGACGGTGTTGAAGGTTTCCAGGAGGGACGCCGGTTTTGGCAGGCCATTTTCGTCCGTCTCCGGCCGCAGCCAGGCCAACCGGTGCCCGGCCTCCTTCAGCTCCGGACTCACAATCTCGCCGGTGCAGGCGGGCGTGACGGCAAAGCTCACCAGCGTGGGCGGCACATCCAGCTCCTCAAAGGAACCGCTCATGGAGTCCTTGCCCCCGATGGCCGCCACGCCCAAATCCATCTGGGCCTGGAACGCCCCCAGAAGGGCGGCAAAGGGCTTGCCCCAGCGCGCCGGCTCCCGGCGCAGCTTTTCAAAATACTCCTGGAAGGAGAGATACACTTCCGAAAATTCCGCGCCGGTGGCTACCAGCTTGGAGACTGACTCCACCACCGCCAGATAGGCCCCGTGGTAGGGGCTCTTCTCCGTAATATAGGGGTTGTAACCCCAGGCCATGGCGGTACAGGTGTCCGTCTCCCCTTTCTCTAGGGAGACTTTCTGCACCATGGTCTGAATGGGGGTAAGCTGGTTTTTCCCGCCAAAGGGCATGAGCACTGTCCCGGCGCCGATGGTGGCGTCAAAACGCTCCCCCAGCCCCCGCTTGGAGCAGACGTTCAAATCCTCCGCCAGGGCCTCCATGCCCGCAGCGAAGTCCGCCGGTGCTTCCCTTTCATAAGCCTGGGGGGCCGCCGGAGCGACACGCATATGCTTCTCCGCACCGTTGGAATCCAAGAATTCCCGGGAGATGTCCACAATCACATCCCCCCGCCAGCGCATTTTCAGCCGCTGCTCCGCCGTGACCTCCGCCACAACCGTGGCCTCCAGATTCTCTGCCGCGGCCAGCTTCAGGAAGCGGGCTGCGTCCTCCGGCGCGACCACCACGGCCATGCGCTCCTGGCTCTCGCTGATGGCAAGCTCGGTGCCGTCCAGCCCCTCATATTTCTTTGGCACCGCATCCAGCGCAATCTCCAGCCCCTGGGCCAGCTCGCCGATGGCCACGCTGACGCCGCCGGCGCCGAAGTCGTTGCACCGCTTGATCATCCGGGTCACATTGCCGTCCCGGAACAGCCGCTGGATCTTGCGCTCCTCCGGGGCGTTGCCCTTCTGGACCTCAGAGGCCATGGTCTGGAGGGATTTCTTATTGTGGCTCTTGGAGGAGCCGGTGGCCCCGCCGATGCCGTCCCGGCCGGTGCGGCCGCCCAGCAGGATGACCACGTCCCCGGGGGCGGGCTGCTCCCGGACCACGTTGTCCGCCGGGGCGGCGCCCACCACGGCGCCCAGCTCCATGTGCTTGGCGACATAGCCCGGGTGGTAGAACTCGTTGACCAGGCCGGTGGCCAAGCCGATCTGGTTGCCGTAGGAGGAGTAGCCGGCGGCGGCGGTGGTGGCCAGCTTGCGCTGGGGCAGCTTGCCCGCCAGGGTCTCGCTCATGGGGGCGCGGGGGTCGCCGCAGCCGGTGAGGCGCATGGCCTGGTAGACATAGGCCCGGCCGGACAGGGGGTCCCGGATGGCGCCGCCGATGCAGGTGGCCGCGCCGCCGAAGGGCTCGATCTCAGTGGGGTGGTTGTGGGTCTCATTCTTGAACATGAGCAGCCAATCCTGCTCCTGGCCGTCCACGTCCACCGGGATGTGAATGGAGCAGGCGTTGATCTCCTCGGACTCGTCCAGGTTGGGCAGCTCGCCCCGCTTTTTCAGCACCTTGGCCCCCAGGGTGCCCACATCCATCAGGGTCTGGGGCCGCTGGGCCGCCTTCTCCGGGCCGTAGACCTCCACCCGCCCGGCCAGATAGGCCTCATAGGCCTTCTGGACCTCCGGGTCCTGAATGTCCACGGCGTCGATGTGGGTGCCGAAGGTGGTGTGGCGGCAGTGGTCGGACCAGTAGGTGTCCACCAGCCGCAGCTCGGTGATGGTGGGGTCCCGCTTCTCTTCCTCCCTGAAATAGGACTGGAGGAACTTCAGGTCGTTCAGGTCCATGGCCAGGCCGTACTCGGAGAGCATCTCCCTCAGCCCCGCCTCGTCCAGATCCCGGAAGCCGGTCAGAGTGGCCACGCTGGTGGGGATGTCATAGGTCTGGGCCAGGGTCTCCGGCTTGTCCATGGAGGCTTCCCTGGTCTCCACCGGGTTGATGAGGTAGCCCCGGATGGTCTCCAGGTCCTGATCGGTGAGCTTGCCCATCAGTACATAGATGGTGGCGCAGCGGACAATGGGCCGCTCGCACCCGGCCAGCAGCTGGATGCACTGGGCACAGGAGTCGGCCCGCTGGTCGAACTGGCCGGGCAGAGACTCCACCGCCAGGATGGAGTGCTCCCCCATGATCTGGGGCATCTGCTCGTCGTAGAAGGCGTCGCACATGGGCTCGGAGAAGACGGTGGTGCGGCTCTTCAGATAGACCGGGTACTCCACCCCGTCCACATCGTAGCGGCAGAAGATGCGCACCCCCTCCAGCCGGGAGATGCCCAGCTGCTCCCTCAGCTCCTGAAAGACCTTGCCCGCCTCCACGTCGAAGCCGGGGCGCTTTTCCGCATAGCAGCGAAACACATAATTCATACTCTCTCAAACCTCCTTGGCCTTTTCGGGGGCCGGATTAACTACTTCAGGCGCCGGCGGCCGGCAGCTGGATCAGCGCCGCCATGGCGCCCCGGGCATTGCCGGTGCGGCGGTGGCTGAAAAAGGTGTCAAGTCCGCAGGCTGTACAGGCATCGGAGACGGCGATGTGCTCGGGCATCACCCCGGCCAGGGTGAGCCAGAGCCGGTTGATCCCCTTCAGATCCACCCGAAAGCTGCCGTCGCCGTAGTCGTCGATATAGGGCTGGGCGGCGCTCCCCAGGGCGGCGGTCATGGCCTCGGGCACGTCGGAACGGGTCTCGAAACAGCACCGGGAGATGCCCGCTCCGATGGCGCAGCGCAGGTCGGCGGGGTGGGTGCCGTAGGTCTGGGTCATCCGCTCCACCGTCTTGGCGGCGATCCCCAGGGCGGTGCCCCGCCAGCCGGCGTGGCAGGCCCCCACCGCCCGGCACACCGGGTCGTAGAACAGCACCGGGATGCAGTCGGCGGTGTGGATGGCCAGGGGCAGGCCGGGCACATCGGTGATCAGGCCGTCCACCCGGTAATCCCGCTCCCGGTCCAGCCCCTTGCCCGCGTCGGCGGCGGTGACACAGCGGATCTCCTCCCCGTGGACCTGGTGGGAGCAGACCAGCCGGGTGACGTCCGCCCCCACGGCGGCGCAGAAGCGGCGATAGTTCTCCCGGACGTTCTCCGGCGCGTCCCCCTGGCTCAAGCCCAGGTTCATGGTGTCAAAGGGGGCGGGGCTGACACCCCCCAGCCGGGTGGAGAAGCCGTGGATGGCGTCCAGGCCCTCCGCCCGCAGGAAGGTGACGCCCTGCCGGTTGATCTTGATAAACTGCATGAAGCTTACTTTTCCTGGTTCAGATTTTCGTGGTAGGCGGCGCAGGTGCACTTCTTCCACTTCAGGCCGCTGCCGCAGGGGCACAGCTCGTTGCGGCCGATCTTCTTGGTCTTGCGGATGGGCTGCTTTTTCACGGTGCCGTCGCTGCTGCCGGACTCGCCGGTGACCTTGGCCACCGCCTTGCGCTCCACCCGCTCCTTGACCCGGGTGATATAGATGCGCCGGACGGTCTCGGCCTGGATGGCGGCGATCATGTTCTCGAACATCTCATAGCCTTCCCGCTTGTAGGCCACCACCGGGTCCTCCTGGCCGTAGGCCCGCAGGCGGATGCCCTGCTTCAGGTCATCCATGGCGTCGATGTGCTCCATCCAGTACTCGTCCACCACCCGGAGCAGCACCACCCGCTCCAGTTCCCGCATGAGCTCCTCGCCCAGGATGGTCTCCTTCTTGTCGTAGATGTCGAAGGCCCGCTCCTCCAGCTTCTGGATCAGCTGGTCGGCGGTGAGGGAGGAGAGCTCCTCGTCGGTGTAGTCCAGCTCGTCGGGCAGCAGGAACACCCCCCGGAACTCGGCGGTGGCGTCCCGCCAGCTCTCGGCGGGCATGTGCTTCTGCTCCCCCATGGCCCCGTGGACGGCGTTGGAGATAATCGTGCGGATCATGCCGGCGATATACTCCTTCAGGTTCTCGCCGGAGAGCACTTTGCGGCGCTGGTCGTAGATGACCTCCCGCTGGGTGTTCATCACGTCGTCGTAGTCCAGCACGTCCTTCCGGGCCTGGAAGTTCCGGGACTCCACCCGCTTCTGGGCGTTCTCGATGGCGCCGGAGAGCATCTTGGCGTCGATGGGGGTGTCCTCGTCCACACCCATCCGGTCCATCAGGGCCTGGATGCGCTCGCCGCCGAAGAGCCGGAGGATGTCATCCTCCAGGGAGAGGAAGAAGCAGCTCTCGCCCGGGTCGCCCTGGCGGCCGGCCCGGCCCCGGAGCTGGTTGTCGATGCGCCGGGACTCGTGGCGCTCGGTGCCCAAGATGAACAGGCCGCCGGCCTGGCGCACCTGCTCGGCCTCCCTCTCGATCTCCTCCTTGTATTTCTTCTCGGACTGGGTAAAGAGCAGCCGGGCCTGGAGGATCTCGTCGTCGTCGGTGTCGGCGTAGCCGGTGGCCTCGGCGATAACCTCGTCGGAATAGCCCGCCTTGCGCAGCTCGGAGCGGGCCAGATACTCGGCGTTGCCGCCCAGCATGATGTCGGTGCCGCGGCCGGCCATATTGGTGGCCACCGTGACCGCCCCCAGCTTGCCGGCCTGGGCGATGATCTCGGCCTCCTTGTCGTGCTGCTTGGCGTTGAGGACGTTGTGCTTGATCCCCTTCTTGTCCAGCATCCGGCTGAGCAGCTCGGACTTCTCGATAGACACGGTGCCCACCAGCACCGGCTGGCCCTTGGCGTGGCAGGTCTCGATCCGGGCGATGATGGCCCGGTACTTGGCCGCCTCGGTCTTGTAGACCCGATCCGGGTCATCGATGCGGATCACCGGCTTGTTGGTGGGGATCTCCACAATGTCCAGGCTGTAGATGGAGTTGAACTCGTCCTCCTCGGTCATGGCGGTGCCGGTCATGCCGGAGAGCTTGTCGTAGAGGCGGAAATAGTTCTGGAAGGTGATGGTGGCCAGGGTCTTGGACTCGTTGGCCACGGTGACCCCCTCCTTGGCCTCAATGGCCTGGTGCAGGCCCTCGTTGTAGCGGCGGCCGAACATCAGGCGGCCGGTGAACTCGTCCACGATGATGACCTGGCCGTCCTTGACCACATAGTCCACATCCCGCTTCATCAGGCCCCGGGCCCGGATGGCCTGGTTGATGTGGTGGTTCAGGGTGGTGTTCTCCGCATCGGAGAGGTTCTCAATGTTGAAGTAGGCCTCGGCTTTGGCGACGCCCTTGGGGGTCAGGGTGACGTGCTTGCCCTTCTCCTCCACGATATAGTCGGCGTCGGAGTCCTCGTCCTCCAGGGTCTTGTCATCGGTCTCGGCGATGCGCTGGCACTTCAGCCCGGCCACAAACCGGTCCACCTGGGTGTACAGGGCGGTGGACTCCTCCCCCTTGCCGGAGATAATCAGGGGGGTGCGGGCCTCGTCGATCAGGATGGAGTCCACCTCGTCCACGATGGCGAAGCTCTGGCCCCGCTGAACCAGGTCCCGGCCGTAGATGGCCATGTTGTCCCGCAGGTAGTCAAATCCCATCTCGTTGTTGGTGCCGTAGGTGATGTCGGCGGCGTAGGCGGCCTTGCGCTCCGCCTTGGTCAGGCCGTGGACGATCAGGCCCACGCTCAGGCCCATGAAGCGGTAGACCTTGCCCATCCACTCCGAGTCCCGCTTGGCCAGGTAGTCGTTGACGGTGACGATGTGCACGCCCTCCCCCGCCAGGGCGTTCAGATAGGCGGGCAGGGTGGCCACCAGGGTCTTGCCCTCGCCGGTCTTCATCTCGGCGA
>CAZAIF010000088.1:0-7420 GCA_964485125.1 uncultured Oscillospiraceae bacterium
CAGGTTGGGGTAGCGCTCCCCCTGGGCGTAGCCCACCATCAGGGCACAGCGCAGGTTGCTCCCCTCGGGGATGCCCAGATAGGCGCTCAGCGCCCGGTCGGCCTGGGCGATCTGCTTGAGGTAGCCCCCCCAGCAGGTGGCCAGCCCCGCCCGGTTGAGCTGCAGCTCCACCAGGGCGAGAGCCAGGGCCGGGTCGGCCACCGGGTTCAGGGCGCCGTCCGGGGACCAGGCCAGAATGACGCAGGGGGCGTCGCAGGTGAGCAGGTTGGTGCCCGCCGCCCGGATCTTAATGAGCTCCTTGGCCTCCCCGGTGCGCTGGGCGAAGTCCAGGGCCATCTGGGTGACCTTTTCCGTCTCCTCCAGCCCATAGAGCACCGTCCAGCGGTGCAGATGGGCGTTTTTGCCGCTGGGGGCGTACTCAGCCAGATCCAGGGCCCGCCGGATGACCTCCCTGGGGGGCGGGTCGGGGCGGAAATGGCGCACCGAGCGGCGGCGGAGGATCAGCTCCTCCAGCTCATTTTCCGGGGCGGGGCAGCCCCGCTCCACCCCCGGCTGGGTCAGGACCACCGCCTGCCTGGGACAGGTGGCCGCGCAGTGTCCGCACAGGATGCAGCGCCGCCGCTCCCGGGCCCGGGGGGCGCCCTCCGCCATCTCCAGGTAGCCCATGGGACACACCCGCACGCAGCTGCCGCAGCCCACGCACCGGCTCCGATCGATCGCAATCATAGATGACTCACTCCTTTGTGCCAGTTTACCATAGAAGCGGCCAAAAGTATAGCTTTATTTGCCCTGTTTATAGTACAGCCAATACGGCCACAGGCGCAGAGAGAAAGGGGCTGTTTTCCGTGTCTCATGCCAATAAGCCGCGGCTGTCCACCACGCAGCTGATCACCCTGGGTTTTCTGGCGGCGGTGCAGATCGGGGCCGTCCTGCTGACGATGCCCGTCTCCTCCGCCTCCGGGGAGGCCCCCCCTTCCTGGACGTCCTGTTCACCTCGGCCACCGTGACCCGGAGCGGCCTCCGGGGCGGGTCGGTGCTGGTCAGCGTGGTGCTTATGTGATCCTGGGCCTGGGGCCGGACAAACCCCTGGCCGAGGGCAGCACCCTGCTGGTCATCGCGGAGCGCCGGGAGTTCGACCGGCTGGAGCTGTGAGTCAGCTCAATACATAGCAATGACAGCCCCCCGCCGGGGCGGCCATTGAGGCCCGCCCCGGCGGGGGGCATTTCAGTTTTGGGAAAATCAGGACTGCTCCCGGTAGTCGAAGTAGTAGGCCACCAGCAGGTCCACGCACTTGCCGTAGCTCTGCTTGCCGTCGCTCTGGCCGTAGCTGTTCAGAAAGCCCTCGTACACCGTGGTGGACACCGACTCGGCCACCTGGTCCAGGGGGGAGTCGAACTGGGCCCAGTAGGCGTTGTTGGCGGCCAGATCGGCCTCAACCCGCTCGTCCAGCGCCCCTCGGATCTGCCAGTAGGTTTCCGGGTCAACGGAGTAGAGGGCGTTGCCCAGGTGGATGAAACCTAACAGGGCGGAGGAGTAGCGGAACACCGGGTCATCGCAGCGCAGCCCGGCCAGGATGGCCACGAAGTTGCACTCGTCCTCCCGGGCGATGTTGCGCTGGTGGGCGAACTCGTGGAGGATGGTGGCCGGGATCAGGCAGGCCGGGGCGTCGTCGTTGAGCAGGGTCTCGCCGGTGAAGGGGAAGAAGAAGCCGGTGAAGTCGATCCGGCTCATCAGGGGGCTGGACACCAGCCGCTTGGCCGTCCGCTCCGGCCCGGCCAGGAAGGGGAACTCGGCGCAGATGCCGTCGTAGAGCCCTTCTGTGTTCTGAAAGATGGCGTCCAGATCCTCGGCGAACACCCCGTCTCCGTCCCGCTCCACCTGTCCGGCCAGGTCGTTGAGCTCCAGGGCGAAGGAATAGGTCAGGGTGCTCAGCTCCTCCACCGTGGCCCCCCGGGTCTCAATGCCGCTCTTGTCGGAGAAGTTGTCCCCATAGTAGTTGATGCCCCAGAGCACCGTATAGCCGCAGTAGACCAGCACCACGGCGCTGGCCAGGGCCAGCGCCCGGCGGCCCAGCCGCAGCAGCTTCTGGGGGCGGCGGACGGTGAGATAGATCCAGCGCCCGGCAAAGACCAGGAAGGCCAGGAGGGCCAGGGCCCAGATCACCTCCGCCACGGCAAAGGGGACGCCGTCGCACAGCCAGGAGACCCCCCGCTTGAAGGGGGTGGTGATATGGTCGATGGTCCAGTTCATCAGCGCCCGGTTGCCCTTGCACAGCTGGAAGGCCCCCAGGATGCCCCCGCCGGCGGCCAGGCAGATGGCCGGGGGGAGCAGGGAGCGCCAGGTTTTGCGTCCCTCCCGCCGGGGGTCGCGGATCTCGTCATAGATGGTGCGCATGCCTCACCCCTCCTGACAGAGCTGGTTGAGGACGGTGGCGGCGATGCTGCCGGCGGTGGAGGTGCCGCCTCCGCCGTTCTCCACCAGTACCACAAAGGCGTAGGGGTAGTTGGCGTCGTCGATGAACCCCACGAACCAGGCGTGGGGGGACTGGCCGCCGCCCACCTCGGCGGTGCCCGACTTGGCGCACACCGCCAGGTCGCCGAACTGGCTCTGGCCGTAGGTCTGCTGCACGTTGTTGCGCATCAGCGCTTGGAGGGCCTCGCAGGTGGAGCGCTCCCAGCCGATGGAGGAGTTGGGCTGGCTGATCAGGGCGGCGGGGAGGCCCAGGGAGGAGGTCACCCGGCTGAGCAGCCTGGGGGTGGCGGCGGAGCCGTCCCCGGCGATGCAGCCCATCAGGGTGAGCATGCTGGCCGGGTTGACCAGGTCATTGTACTGGCCCACCCCGGACCAGCCCAGCTCCAGGGTGCCGGCCGGGGCCACATCAAAGCTGCCGCTGGCGCTGTCGTAGCCGCTGATGGTCACGCTGTCCAGCAGCCCCGCCGCCCGGGCGTACTCCTCCAGGGTTTCGCCCCCCAGCTCCAGGGCCAGGGTGGCGAAGGCGCCGTTGCAGCTGTTGGCCAGGGCGGAGGCGAAGTCCTGCTGGCCGTGGACCGAGGGGCAGGTCACCTGGCCGCCTCCGATGTCCACCGAGCCGGTGCAGGTGAAGGTAAAGCTGTCGGTGTCCAGATTTTCCAGGGCGGCGGCGGCGGTGATGATCTTGAAGATGGAGCCCGGGGTGTAGCTGGAGGACAGGAACCGGTTGATGTAGGCCCCTGCATAGGCGCTGTCCCCGGCGGCCACCGCGGCCACCTCGTCCTCATCAATGGGGTCGTAGGAGGGGGAGGAGGTCAGGCAGAGGATTTCGCCGGTGTTGTAGTTGTACACCGCCACCGTGCCCGCCCGGCCGTTCAGGGCCTGGTAGGCGGTCTCATTCAGGGAGGCGTCGATGGAGAGATAGAGGTTGTTGCCGGTGGCGTTCAGGCCGGTGATGGGGTTGTAGCTCACCAGCTGGGAGGAGAAGAGCTGCCGGGCCCCGGTGGCGATGTTGCCCTGGAGATCCCCCACCAGGTGGAGGGTGGAGCGGCGCAGCAGGGCGCTTTCCCCATAGCTCTGGGTGGCGCAGTCGTAGAGCACCTCCCCGTTCCGGTCCAGGATGGTGCCGCTGGAGAGCCGCCCCTGGGAATAGGCCGCCTGGTTGACCGGGGAGGAGGCCCACGCCCGGCCCCGGACCACATAGAGCACGCAGAAGATCAGGATGCCCAGAACCAGCAGCAGGGCGAAAATCAGCACGAAGACGGTGCGGTGTTTGAGCTGTTTCATTTTTTGCTCTCGTCCTCCTCCCAGGTGAAGTAATCCCGCCAGTTGTCGGCGTCGGAGCCGGATGTCTCGGTCCCGCCGTCCTCGGGCAGCGACACGTCAAAGCCGTCCCGGCCGGTCCCGGCGCTGTCCACGGTGCGGCGGATCATCCGCTCCGTCTCCGGGTCGGTCTCAGCTCCGGGGCGCTCGTCCCCGAAGACGTCCTGGAGGTAGCCCTCCATCTCATCGGCGTCTCCGCCGCCTCTGAGCCGGGCGGACCCGCCAGGGCTGGTATCCGCCCGGCGGCCGTAGCCGCGGCCGGTGTCGCAGGGGTCATAGCCGCCGCTGTCGTCCTCCCACTCCGTCCGGCGGCGGGACTCCTCCCGCGCCGCCTTTCGGCTGGGCAGCCGGATGGCCAGCCCGGCGTTTTGCCGGGTGTCCGCCGCCTTGATGTAGGCCAGCAGCCCCCAGCAGCAGATCATGCTGCTGCCGCCCATGGAGACGAAGGGGAACGTGACACCGGTGAGGGGGAGCAGGTCCACCGAGCCGAACACGTTGAGCATGGTCTGCACCACCAGCAGCATGGCGGTGGAGCAGGCGGCGATGACGTAGAAGGTAGAGCGGGCGGTGGCGGCGGATTTAATGGCGAACACCGCCAGAATGACGATGACCGACACCGCACACAGGGCCACCAGCAGCCCCATCTCGTCGCTGACCACCCCGAAGACCAGGTCGGTGTTGGCGGCGGCCACGTTTTTGAGCCAGCCGTTGCCCACCCCGTGGCCGAACAGGCCGCCGCCGGCGATGGCGGACATGGTGCGGGTCTGCTGATAGCCCAGGTCGGCGGTGTCGCTCCAGGCGTGGAGGAAGATGGTGAAGCGCCGGGCAATATAGGGCTTGAAGTGGATGATGATGTACCCGCCGAAGACGGCGGCGGCCCCCATGAAGGCCACGCTGGGCAGGTCGCCGGAGCGGAGGAAGGCGATGGCCAGGAAGGTGGCGAAGAAGATCAGCGCCGTGCCGAAGTCGCTCATCAGGCCCAGGCAGCCCACGCAGAAGGCGGAGAAGAGCAGGGTGAAGATCAGGTTGCGTCGGGAGAACATCCGGTCCAGGGTGGTGGCGCCCCCCAGGATGAAGGCCAGCTTGACGATCTCCGAGGGCTGAAAGGAGATGGGGCCGATCTCCACCCAGTTCCGGGCGCCGAAGAGCCGGGCGCCGAAGAGCAGGTTGAACCCCAGCAGCAGCACCGCCAGGGCGGCCACCGGCCAGCGCAGCTGTCTGGCCAGGGTCAGGTTGCGCAGGATCAGGGACAGGGCGAAGAAGAACACCAGCCCCATCACCATGCACAGCAGCTGCTTGTACAGATCCCCTGGGGCCTTGTTGGCGGTCACCGTCATGCACAGGGTGGTGAGGAAAAAGGCCAGGGTCTCGATCTCAAAGCCGGTGCGCCGCAGCACCCGGTAGAGCGTGTACACCCCCCACATCACCAGGCACACGGCGGCGAAGGTGACCATGATGGCCACCCCCGCCTCGGCGGCATAGGCCATCAGCAGCTCCACGCAGAGCACCAGCTGGATCAGGGTCAGGATGCACAGGTTGAGCCCCGGGGACACCGCCCGGCCGGGCCGGGTGCGGCGCCTGGCCTGCTCCAGCTCCTCCGCGGCGGTGCTGGCGGTGAAGGTGACCTCCACGTCCCCCAGGCCGATGATGTCCCCGTCCCGGATGGGGGCGTGCTCCTTCGGGGGCACCTCCTGGCCGTTGACGGTGAGGCCGTTTTTGGGGTTCAGGGCGTGGACCCGCCAGATCCCCTTCTCATCCCGGAGAAAGGCGGCATGGCTCCGGGAGACGGTGGGAGACTGGAGCACCACGTCGCTGCGGCGGGAGCGGCCCACGATGTTCTCCCAGTGGTGGAATTCCCCGTAATCCCCGTCGGGCAGGGTGAGCCTGCCCCAGGTCTCCCGCTCGATCCGGCCCCGGAGCAGGCTTTTGCCGCAGCGCACCACCAGCCAGATGCACAGCACCGGCAGCAGAATGCGGCAGATCAGGCTCAGGGCGCTGAAGAGCGGGGTGCCGCTCTGACCGGACAGGGCGGCCAGAGCCTCCTGTAAACGATCCATAGGAACCTCCTGAAAACAATTTCTCATACTATATCATAGCATACTTTTTGGCAAAGAAAAGAAAGAAACCGTTAAATTTGCGACCCAAATGCCCTGAGCGGGGACGAATTTTGCCGAAAGGGGCCGTCAGGAGCGCACAAACGGCCCCCGGCGCGCTACGCCGGGAGCCGTTGAAGCTGATGGATGTACTGGGTGAGAGATTACAGCAGGTTCTCCTCGCTCTCGGGGTCGAAGAGGTGGACCAGGTCGTCGGGGAAGGTAATGTTGATCTTGGTGCCGTACTGCAGGCCGCCCCGCTGGTGGCTCTCCAGCTCGGTGGTGGGGATACGGGCCACCACGTCCTTGCCGTGGCAGGAGAGGTGCAGGTGGATCTCGCTGCCCATCATCTCGCTGACGTCCACGGAGGCCTCCATGGTGTCGCTGCCGGCGGCCTTCATGATCATGTGCTCAGGGCGGCAGCCCAGGATGACCTTGCGGCTGTCGTACTTCTTGGCGGCCAGGGCGTCCTGAATCCGCTGGGATAGGGCGACCTCCGCGCCGTTGCACTTGATGCCGTAGCCGGAGCCGCTCTTGACCAGCTCGGCGTCGAAGAAGTTCATCTGGGGCATGCCGATGAAGCCGGCCACGAAGATATTGGCGGGGTGGTCAAAGACCTCCTGGGGAGTGCCGATCTGCATGATCCAGCCGTCCCGCATGATGACGATCCGGTCGCCCAGGGTCATGGCCTCGGTCTGGTCGTGGGTGACGTAGATGAAGGTGGTGTCCACGCTCTGGCGCAGCTTGATGATCTCGGCGCGCATCTGGTTGCGCAGCTTGGCGTCCAGGTTGGACAGGGGTTCGTCCATCAGGAAGACCTTGGGCTCCCGGACGATGGCGCGGCCGATGGCAACACGCTGCCGCTGGCCGCCGGACAGGGCCTTGGGCTTGCGCTCCAGGTACTGGGTGATGTCCAGCACCTCGGCGGCCCAGCGCACCCGCTTGTCGATCTCATCCTTGGGCAGCTTGCGCAGCTTCAGGGCGAAGGCCATGTTGTCATACACCGTCATATGGGGATACAGAGCGTAGCTCTGGAACACCATGGCGATGTCCCGGTCCTTGGGCTCCACGTCGTTCATCAGCTTGTCGCCGATGTACAGCTCGCCGTTGGTGATCTCCTCCAGGCCGGCGATCATCCGCAGGGTGGTGGACTTGCCGCAGCCGGAGGGGCCGACCAGCACGATGAATTCCTTGTCCGCGATCTCCAGGTTGAAGCCGTGGACGGTGGGCTCAGTGGCCCCGGGGTAGGTCTTGACGATGTTTCTCAGGCTCAGTGTTGCCATTTTTACAACCGTGAAAGGACAGCCTCCGCAGATCCTTCCTCGCCGTGGGAGAGCGGAACCCCCAGGGCATTACGGCAGGTCTCCACACTGCCGCACCGCCGGTTGGGCGGAAAAAACTCCTTTCGTTTAATCCCGCGGGGCTAAGAGTATGGAGTAACCCGGCGGAACGATGATGTCCGGCCGCGCCGCGGCAGGATCTTATCCACATCATCCCATAAAACTGCACAAAAGTCAAGGAGAATCTTGACCCGA
>CAZAIF010000089.1:0-7360 GCA_964485125.1 uncultured Oscillospiraceae bacterium
TCTAGTCTGTCTTGCGTCCCTGCCCCTGGCCGGGAAAAAGGAAACGAAGGAAGAATCTATGATGAAACAGAACAGAGTGGATCGGGTTCTGAAGGCCCTGAAGGAGATGGGACTTTCCCAGATGCTGATCGTAGATCCCATGTCTATTTACTATCTGACGGGCGTTGCACTGGAGCCCTTTGAGCGTTTTTACGGACTTTATCTGAGAGCGGACGGTCATCACGTCTATTTTCTGAACCGTCTTTTCCATGTGCCTCAGGAGCTGGGGATCGAAAAGGTGTGGTATTCTGACACAGATCCGGCTGCGGATCTGGTGGCGGAGCGCCTGGACAGCACATCCGTGCTGGGCGTAGACAAGGATCTGCGGGCCTCTTTTCTGCTGCCGCTGATGGAAAAGAAGGCGGCCGCCGGCTTCGTCAACGCCTCCATTGCCATTGACCGGACCAGAGGAGTCAAGGACGCGGAGGAACAGGAGCTGATGAGAACGGCCTCCCATATCAATGATCTGGCTATGGAGAAGTTCAGAAATCTGATCCATGAGGGTGTGACAGAGAAGGAAGCTGCGGATCAGATGCTGAAGATTTATCAGGATCTGGGCGCGGACGGCTTTTCCTTTGAGCCGCTGGTAGCATTCGGAGCCAATGCCGCAGACCCCCATCACTCTCCAGACAATACGGCAGTGAAACCGGGGGACTGTGTGCTGTTTGACGTGGGCTGCATCAAGGACGGCTACTGCTCCGATATGACCAGAACCTTCTATTTTAAAGAGGTAAGCAGCAAATGCCGGGAAATCTATGAGATTACCCGCCGGGCCAACGAGACGGCGGTTTCCGGAATCCGTCCGGGCGTGCCGCTGAAAAGTCTGGACGCGGCCGCCAGAGATCTGATCACGGAAGCGGGATATGGGGAGAACTTTACCCACCGTCTGGGCCATTTTATCGGCCTGGCAGAGCATGAGTACGGAGACGTCTCTCCGGCCAGCGAGTGGAAGGCGGAGCCGGGAATGATCTTTTCCATCGAGCCGGGCATCTATCTTCCCGGAGATACGGGAGTCCGGGTGGAGGACCTGGTGCTGGTGACGGAGAACGGCTGTGAGGTGCTGAACCATTACTCCAGGGAGCTGGAGGTGATCGGATGAATCCAAGAGTGACCCTTCATATGGAAAACGGTGCCCAGATCGTGCTGGAGCTTCTGCCGGAGGCTGCTCCCAATACGGTGAACAGCTTCCTTTTCGCAGCCCTGGGCGGCTATATGGACCATCATGCCATTGAACGGATCGTACCGGGAGACTGGATTGATGTGAGTTATACGGCTTTCGGCCAGGAAGCCTGCCGGTACCTGATTCCCAATGAATTTGAACTCCATCCGGAGATTACGCCGCTGGATTCCCATCCGGGCGCGGTCTGCATGGGCGGATACGGGGAAGCGGGCCTGGCTGGCTGTGAATTCTTCTTCCCGCTCCGGGACTGTCCGGAGCACAAGGGGATCTACCCGGTATTCGGCCGGGTGCTGGAAGGCATGGAGGAGCTGCGCCGCCTGGAACGGGCGGAGACAGTTCCTGTGACGGATTTCCCGATTGAGGGCGTGGAGGTCAACCGCCCGGTGGTGCCCCAGGTGATAGAGCGGGTAGAGGTGGAGCTGTTCGGCGAGACCTATCCGGAGCCGGTGCGCGTGAAGAATCCCAAGCTTCCTCCTTGCTGGAAGTAAAAAATGCAGCAAGTAATACCATAAGTGATGCCGGAAGCAGGAAAAAATCATGAAATGCCGGAAGGTTCCCGGACGGGAATGGCGAAAAAGCTCTCTGGCCGCAATCAGGCGGTCTGGAGAGCTTTTGTTATGCGCCAAAAGAGAATAATGGGCGCAATTGATAAAAATATGGTGTTTCATGAATTACGACTTGGGAAAACAACTTTTATCATCTGCTTAAAACAGGCCGAAACATTTCCATGGTGTATGCCGGTGAAGCCGATGTGTTGAATATGGCTCCGTTCGGTATGACCGCAAAGCAGAGGCGGGACAGCCATCCCGATCTGAAAGGGAATATCCGTGACTCCACCGATGTCTCTCAGCGCGGCGAACTATCTCCCAGGGAGCAAAAATAATATACCGGACGATTGCGAATGGGCGAGGGCCGTGGCATCTATAGTGTTGCGATGTTCCACAAAAAAGGACATCCTCCGGGATGCCCTTTTTTGTGGGTTCCGCCGCCCGTCGGGCGGCTACACCCTTTTTCATTGCAACGCTCGGGCGAAGTGAATTCGCCCTGCGCCGAGTTTTTGCCTGGGAGCAAAACAAAACCCCCGTACCATCCGATGGTACGGGGTAATTTGTTCGTATTCGCTCTGACTCAGAACATCAGACCGCACGGTTGACCTTGCCGGAACGGAGGCATCTTGTGCAGACATAAACATGAGTGGGCGTGCCATTCACGATCGCCTTGATCCGCTTCACGTTGGGCTTCCAGGTCCGATTGGAGCGGCGATGAGAGTGGGACACCTGAATGCCGAACTTGATGTCCTTGTCACAAAATTCGCACTTAGCCATTTGCCAAACCTCCTCGCTTTAGGATATCGTAAAACTACGCATCGCATGATATTCTAGCAGATGCTCTCCCAAAATGCAAGAGAATCTTTTTCCAAATTTGAAAAAAGTTCTCCCCGCCCCGGCGGGGAAAAGGTTGCGAAATGGAGGAAACAACGGTATACTAGCCTTATCGGACAAAAATGTGGATTCAGCCGTAAGCAGCAGCGCCCCGACAGCGGGGCGGAAGGGAGCAGCTATGGAACACAGACGCTATGTCAAATTGGAACGCATCATCGACGAGTTTTCCCTGGAGGTTCTCCACGGGGGGACCGATTACAAGGACATCAAGGTCTATGTGGACAGCGTGGACCGGCCCGGGCTGCAGCTGGTGGGCTACTTTCAGCACTTCGACCACCACAGGATCCAGCTGATCGGCAATATGGAGTACGGTTATCTGGCCAACCTGACCAGCCGCCAGCGCCGGGAGCGGTTCGACCAGCTGTTCAGCTATGAGATCCCCTCCCTGATCTACGCCCGGGGGCTGGAGCCCTACCCGGAGTGCATGGAGATGGCGGAGCAGCACGACCGCACCATCCTGCGCACCCGGGAGCCCACCGGCGACTTCGTGAGCACCCTGACCGCTACCCTGAAGAATTTTCTCTCCCCACACATCACCCGCCACGGGGTGCTGGTGGAGGTCTACGGCGAGGGCATCCTGCTCATCGGCGAGAGCGGCGTGGGCAAGAGCGAGAACGCCATCGAGCTGCTCAAGCGGGGCCACCGGCTCATCGCCGACGACGCGGTGGACATCACCCGCACCTCCTCCCACAGCCTGCGGGGCACCGCCCCGGAGCTGATCCGCTACTATATGGAGCTGCGGGGCATCGGGGTCATCGACGTGCGCCAGCTCTTCGGCATGTCCGCCGTCAAGGAGTCCACCCGCATCGACATGATCATCAACATCGAGCAGTGGAAGGACGGGGTCAACTATGACCGGATCGGTCTGGACGACCAGTACTCCACCATTCTGGACGTGCAGGTGCCCACGGTGACGGTGCCCGTCAAGCCTGGGCGCAACCTGGCCATCATCATCGAGGTGGCCGCCCTGAACAACCGCCAGAAGAAGCTTGGCTTCAACGCCGCCCAGGAGTTCACCCGCCAGATCAACGCCCACTTCGAGGCGGAGCAGGCGGTCTGGTGACCTGGGTGGGTGCCCAGACAGAGACAGAGGAGCAATCAGTCATGCCAGGATTCCCCATCCCCCCCGTCCGGCTGGCCATCGCCGTCATATGCGTCGCCCTGGCCCTGGTGCTGGCGGCGGCGGCGTTGATCAGCCGGGCCCTTTGGCGCGCCCGGTTCGGCCGCCGCGGCCGCACCCAGCCCGGCGTCTACCAGGCCCGGTATCACGGCCGGCCCGCCCGCCGGAAGGGGGGCGCCCCGGCGGCGGGGCCCCGCCACAGCCGCCCCTCCTCCCACCGCCGCCGCTACGGTAAGGGCTACCGGCCCGAGCCGGCCAGGCCCCGGCGGCGGAAGGTCAGCCGGCGGAAATACGGGACCTTCCGCCACTACGGCCACTCCGGCGGGCCGGAGGGCGGCGGGGGAGCGGGCTGAGCCGCTCCCTAGGCCCGGTCCCGGGACCGGGCGCACAGGGCGGCGAGGGCCCCGAAGAAGATGGCGGCGGCCACCCCGCCGGCGGCGGCGGTCAGCCCCCCGGTGAAGGCCCCCATCACCCCCTGTTCCGCCACCGCCTCCCGGACCCCACGGGCCAGGTTGGCCCCGAAGCCGGTCAGGGGGATGGAGGCCCCGGCCCCGCCCCAGCAGAGGATGGGCTCGTAGAGTCCCAGCGCTCCCAGGATTACCCCGGCGACCACATAGCCCGTCAGAATCTTTGCCGGGGTCAGGGCGGTCTTGTCAATCAGCACCTGGCCGGTCAGGCAGAGGATGCCCCCGCACAGAAAGGCCCGGAGCACCCCGTTCAGCAATTCCATTTACCTCACTCCTGTTCTGTGGAGATGGCCACCGCGTGGCAGATACCCGGGATGGACTCCCCCTGGCCCAGGGCCACCGGGGAGTGCAGCGCCCCGGTGCCGCAGAAGAGCACCCGCTTCCAGCGCCCGGAACGCATCCCGTCCAGGATGTGCCCGGTCAGCACCGCCGCCGAGCAGCCGCAGCCGGAGGCGCCGCAGTGGACGTCCTGGCCCTTCAGGTCGTAGAGCAGCACGCCGCAGTCCTGGTAGCGCGCTCCCAGCTCCACCCCATCACGGCGGAAGAGCTCCCGCACCAGCCGTGCCCCCAGCTCCCCCAGGTCGCCGGTCACCATCAGGTCGTAGTCCTCCGGCCCACGGCCGGTGTCCGCCAGGTGGGTGCGGAGGGTCTCCCAGGCCGCCGGGGCCATGGCGGCCCCCATGTTGTTGGCGTCCTTGATCCCCCAGTCGGTGATCCGACCCACGGTGACGTGAGTCAGAAAGGGCCCGGCGCCCTCCCGGCCCAGGAGGACCGCCCCGGAGGCGGTGGCCGTCCACTGGGCGGTGGGGGTGCGCTGGCCGCCGTACTCCAGGGGGGTGCGGTACTGGCGCTCGGCGGTGCAGAAGTGGGAGGAGGTCACCGCGCACACCCGCGCCCCGAAGCCCCCGTCCACCAGCATCCCGCCCAATGCCAGGGACTCGGCCATGGTGGAACAGGCCCCGTAGAGCCCGAAGAAGGGGGCGGCGATGTCCCGGGCGGCGTAGGTTGCGCCGATGCACTGGTTGAGCAGGTCACCGGCCAGCAGCAGGTCCAGATCGGTTTTCTGCAGCCCCGCCTTCTCCAGCGCCCGGCCGATGGCGGCGGCCTGGAAGGCGGACTCCGCCTGCTCCCAGGTATTCTGGCCCATCCGGGTGTCCTGGAACACCAGGTCGAACTCCCGCCCCAGGGGACCCTCCCCCTCTTTTTTTCCCGCCGCGCTGGCCCAGGAGAGCAGGGCGGGGCAGGAGGGCAGGCGCCAGGTGTGCGCCCCCAGCTTTTTCTCCATGCCGTCTCACATCCTTTGAGGCCGGACGCCGCATGCGGGGGTGGCCGGCCCTTTTCCGTCAGTATGCCCGCTCCGGCGGGGGTTATGCGCCGGGGCGGCTTTGGTGGAAATGCTGGAAAACCTGCAAAAAAAGGCGAAAAAGTCCGGCGGGGAATGGTTTGTATTGGGCGGCGAAATATGCTATGATAAGGGACATCGAATCATAAAATACTGGAAGAAGGAGAAGATTTCTATGGCTTATTATTACCCGGAACCCTCCCGCACCTTTGGCGAGTACCTGCTGGTCCCCGGCTACTCCTCCGCGGAGAATGTGCCCGACGCCGTCAGCCTCAAGACCCCCCTGGTGAAATACCGGAAGGGTCAGGAGGAGTGCCCCCTGTCCATGAACATCCCCATGGTCAGCGCGGTGATGCAGGCGGTCTCCGGCGAAAAACTGGCCATCGCCCTGGCCAAGCAGGGCGGCGTCTCCTTCATCTTCGGCTCCCAGAGCATTGAGGACGAGGCGGCCATGATCTCCCGGGTCAAGGACTACAAGAAGGGCTTCGTCACCTCCGACTCCAACCTCTCCCCGGAGGCCACCCTGGCCGACGTGCTGGCCCTGAAGGCCAAGACCGGCCACTCCACCGTGGCCATCACCGAGGACGGCACCGCCAACGGCGTGCTGGTGGGCATCGTGGCCAGCCGGGACTACCGGGTCAGCCGCATGAGCACCGACGTCAAGGTGAAGGACTTCATGACCCCCCTGGCCAAGCTGGTCACCGCCCCGGACACCACCACCCTGAAAGAGGCCAACGACATCATCTGGGACAACAAGATCAACTCCCTGCCCCTGGTGGACAGCCAGGGCCGTCTAAAATATATCGTCTTCCGCAAGGACTACGACAGCCATAAGGAGAACGTCCACGAGCTGCTGGACGCCAACAAGAGCTATGTGGTGGGCGCGGGCATCAACACCCGGGACTATGAGCGGCGGGTGCCCGCCCTGGTGGAGGCCGGGGTGGACGTGCTGGTCATCGATTCCTCCGAGGGCTATTCCGAGTGGCAGAGCCGCACCCTGAAGTGGATCCGGGAGCGCTACGGCGACACGGTGAAGGTGGGCGCCGGCAACGTGGTGGACCGGGACGGCTTCCGCTTCCTGGCCGAGGCCGGGGCCGACTTCGTGAAGGTGGGCATCGGCGGCGGCTCCATCTGCATCACCCGGGAGACCAAGGGCATCGGCCGGGGACAGGCCACCGCCGTCATCGAGGTGGCCCGGGCCCGGGACGAGTACTTCCGGGAGACCGGGGTCTATATCCCCCTCTGCTCCGACGGCGGCATCGTCCACGACTACCACATCACCCTGGCCCTGGCCATGGGGGCGGACTTCGTGATGCTGGGCCGCTACTTTGCCCGCTTTGAGGAGAGCCCCTCCATGAAGGTGCGCATCAACGGCACCACCATGAAGGAGTATTGGGGCGAGGGCTCCAACCGGGCCCGCAACTGGCAGCGTTACGACCTGGGCGGCGACACCAAGCTCTCCTTCGAGGAGGGCGTGGACAGCTATGTGCCCTATGCCGGCCCCCTGGCCGACGGGGTCCAGTCCACCCTGTACAAGGTGAAGAGCACCATGTGCAACTGCGGCTGCAACTCCATCCCGGAGCTCCAGTCCAAGGCCAAGCTCACCGTGGTCTCCTCCACCAGCATCGTGGAGGGGGGCAGCCACGACGTGCTGCTCCGCACCGGCGGCAACAGCAACTGAGGCCCCAACACACCTTTTATCTTTTCAGATTCTCTTTTCAGACCTCCCGGCGCCCCAGACCGTCCGTGTCCGGGGCGCCGTTTCGCCCC
>CAZAIF010000090.1:0-3319 GCA_964485125.1 uncultured Oscillospiraceae bacterium
ATGCCGCAGGTACTGACCGCGGAACAGAAGCTCTCCCGCTGGGAGGACACCCGGGAGATCAAAAACCTGGTGGGCAGGATGTCCACCGACTATGTGCTCAAGGAGGAGCGCAGCATGCTGGCCCGCTACTGGAGCGCCCGGGAGGACATCTGCCTGGGGGTGAACGAGGGCTGGTTCTCCGGCCGCTCCGCCGTGGCGGAGTACTACGCCGGCCAGGAGGCCCGCATCGCCGCCGAGAGCGCCATGATCCAGGCCGCCTTCCCCAAGGAGCTGGGGGACAAGACGGCGGAGCAGGTCCACGGCGTGGGCATGATCGACTACAAGCCGGTGGACACCGGGGTCATCGAGGTGGCCGGGGACGGCCAGACCGCCAAGGGCCTGTGGATGATCCGGGGCTCCTACTCCAAGCTCACCGCCGGCGGCCCGGTGGCCTACTGGGAGTGGAGCTGGCTGGCCATCGACTTCGTCCGGGAGGCGGGGGAGTGGAAGATCTGGCACCAGCAGTATCTGCGGGAGATCGACCGGCCCTGCGGCTATCCCTGGGTGGGCCAGGAGCACGCCTTCCCGCCCCGGGACGAGTTCGCCGGGGCGGAGGACATCCGGGAGGCAGCGCCCAACGTGGCCGCGCCGCTGCGGGAGACCTATTCCGCCCATCGGCCCTTCACCCCCTCCCCGGAGGTGCCCGTACCATATGACACCTTTGCCCACACCTTCAGCTATGGGCTGGACGCCTGAGAGAGGAGGCAGCAGAAGATGGTCTACACCAACGAAGAGCGCATCGACCGGATCTGGGACCGGGAGGAATGCGTCCAGCTGATCAACCGCCACAGCATCTATTACTCCAACGACTGGCGCCGCCGGGAGCTCAGCGAGCTCTGGGTGAGCCGGCCCGAGCACCAGGCCACCGCCTCCCTGGGCTACAACAACGGCTTCTATGTGGGGATGGACGAGATCGCCCGGCACTATGTGGCGGAGCGGGAGGAGCAGCTCTATGGGCGGCTCAGGCCCTACCAGCAGGCGGAGGGGGTGGAGCTCTGCCGGGCCAACCTGGGCCTGGGGGCCTCCGCCATGCACACCTCCACCACCCCCCTGGTCTATATCGCCGACGACGGAAGGACCGCCCGCTACCAGGGCTACCAGCTGGGCTATCAGTCGGTGGGCCGCCCCGACGGCGCCGCCGAGAGCTATCTGGAGTTCGGCCTGATCTACGCGGATCTGGTCAAGGAGGACGGCAGCTGGAAGATCTGGCACCTGGTGCTGGAGCACGACCACACCGTGGAGGTGGGCACCGCCTACGCCGACGTGCCGGTGCGCCGCCCCGACGCTGAGGACCCCCTCTCCCGGGACTGCGGCACCCCCACGGTGGCGCGCACGGTGTACAACCCCCTGTTCGGCTGGGAGTACATCTGGCAGGATATGCCCCGGCCCTACGCCTCCTATGAGGACAAGTCCGGCTACGGCCCCGGGGGCGACCTGGGCAAGCCCTATTATGAGCGGGAGCGCCGCTGAGAGAGGAGTGGAGAGACCATGAACAGAAATTTGAGCCTGGAGCAGCGCATCCACAACGCCGAGGCCTGCCAGACCGTGGAGGAGTACAAGGCCCGCCACGCCTATCTCCACGGCGCCGGCTACTCCCGGGAGGAGTGGGATCTGATGTGGCTGGACTCCCCCAACACCACCTGGGCCCATCAGTTCGGCCGGATGGTGGGCTTTGAAGAGGTCTACTGGAACAGCGTCTACCACATGGACAAGCAGATCGTCACCGACAAGCTGACCATGATGGAGAACTACCCGGAGCTCCAGGGCCACGACCTCCGGTCGGTCTGCGCCGGGGGCTGCCACGCCCTGGCCAGCGATGTGATCGAGGTGGCCGACGACGGTCTGAGCGCCCGGGCCTCCTACCTGACCCCGGGCACCCTGATGGGGCCCATCGGCATGGACGGCAAGAGCCGGGGCGGCATCTGGCTGTGGGAACGCTACGGTTCGGAGTTCGCCTATGTGGACGGGAAGTGGCAGTGGTTCCACGAGCAGGTGTGCCCCGACATCGCAGGAGACTATGACAAGGGCAACTGGGCCCACGACCGGTATCTGGACTATCTGCAGCGGGATCTGAACATCGGCGAGCTGGGCGGCCGCCCGGCCATGCTGACGGAGCCGGGGCTGTTCCACGCCGACTACTCCATCGTCCAGCCGGTCCAGGACACGGTCCATCCCCCGGTGCCCTACGCCACCCTGGACGACGAGAACACCTACTCCCCCGGCCGCACTGACCCCACCGGGGCCGTCACCGTCCCCTCCGGCCCCGCCACCCGGATGGGGGAGTATGACCCGGACGAGAACCCCTTTTCCGGCCTGAAGGTCCACGACGACTGAGGGGCCCGGCCTGCGGGACAATAAATAGTTGGCGTTTTCCTCTTTTATCTGCTAAAATGTCATCGTAAACTTATATCCCCTGGCCGCGCGCCTTGAAAACGACGGTTTTGAGGCGCGCCAGCCCCTTGCGGGAACGCAGTGACCTGATTTTTGCGGAAAAGGAGGAACTATGGATCTCTATCAGCTGGACTGCTTTCGCACAGTGGCCCGGATGGAACACATCAGCAACGCGGCGGTGGTGCTCCACATCACCCAGCCCGCCCTGAGCAAGATTATCACCCGGGTGGAGGACTACGCCGGGGTGCCGCTCTTTGACCGGGTCAAGGGCAAGATCCGCCTGAACGCCAGCGGCACCGCCTTCCTGGAGACCCTGGACCAGGTGTTCGAGCTGCTGGACAAGGGGAGAAAATATGTGATGGACATCAGTGAGCGCAACAGCAACCACATCCATCTGGCCTCCTCCTGCGACAGCATCCTGTTCATGCTGGCCGAGGACTTCTTCAGCAAGCATCCCGAGGTGCGGGTGCGCTACTCTGTTATGAGCCACGACCAGATCCGGGAGGCCTTCCTGCGCAACGCCCTGGACTTCGCCCTGACCACCTTCCCCCTCCAGGAGAAGGGGGTGGAGTGGGAGCCCATCGCCGACGAGGAGATCCTGATGCTGGTGGGGGAGGACTCCCCCTTCTTCGGGCGCAAGGTCGTCCCCTTCACCGAGCTGCGGGGGGTGGAGATGATGTGCGAGAGCAGCGGCGACCTGCGGGACAAGATCAACGCCTGCTGTGAGACGGCGGGCTTCACCCCAAACATCGTCATGGAGAGCACCGCCGGCTCCGTTATGGGCTTTTCCATCGGGCTGCGCCGGGCGGTCAGCTTTGTGCCCGCCCACCGGTTCATGCAGATGGAGGAGGCCCACCGGGATCGGACTGGGGAAGGACGGAACCTGTGT
>CAZAIF010000090.1:3419-5663 GCA_964485125.1 uncultured Oscillospiraceae bacterium
CATGCAGATGGAGGAGGCCCACCGGGATCGGACTGGGGAAGGACGGAACCTGTGTGCCGTGCGGCTTCAGACCCCCCGGTGTGCCTGGGTCACCGGGCTGGCCCGGCGGCCGGACAAGGTGCTCAGCCCCAGCTCCGAGGCCTTCTACGAGATGGCCAAAGACTACTTCAACAATCTGAGCCAGAAGCTGTCTGCCTTCATGAGGGACTATTTCGCCGAGGAGGAGTGAATTCCGCCGGAGGAATGATAACGAGCGGAATATGATGTTTCGAAAAAGTCATAACAGATGAGACATAACTTTATAACGAAACTCAATTTTACTTTTTGTGTATTCTTGCGTAAAATGTCAGCATAGGAAGCGAGAATTTACAGCATTCCGCATAAAAGGAGGAGAATACATGAAAAAGTACCACAAGCTGCTGGCCCTGCTGCTGGCACTGGCCATGGTAGCCGCCCTGGCGGGCTGCGGGTCGTCGGGCACTAGCTCCGGCTCGAGCGGAGACACCGCCACGTCGTCCTCCACCGAGGGAGACACATCCGACGACGCCGCCAACGAGACCCAGCCCGACAGCGGGGAGCCGGTCTACGGCGGCAACCTGAACTGCTACTACAACAGCGACATCGACGCCTATTTCGACCCCGCCATCGGCGACACCGTGTGCTGGAACCTGTTCCTGGAGGGTCTGTGGTCCTATGACGAGACCTCCGGCTTCGCCATGAACAGCGACAACCTGCCCACCTCCGCCCTGAAGGGCCAGCTGGCCGACTCCTGGGTGGTGGACGAGGAGGCGGCCACCCTGACCGTCACCCTGAAGGATAACGTGTATTTCCAAACCCTGGACGAGGAGTATGACTATTACGGCGGCCGCCAGCTGGTGGCCAGCGACGTCAAGTGGACCTATGACCGGCTGTGCGGCCTGGGCTCCGGCTATGACACTCCCATGGAGACCGAGTCCAACTGGGCGGGCCTGCTGTCCATGCTGGTCAGCGTGGAGGCCCCCGACGACCTGACCGTGGTATTCTATCTGACCTCCGGCGACGAGGTCACCGTGGAGAACTTCATGACCCAGTTCGTCAAGATCGGCGGCCCCGAGTGGGACACCCTGACCGACGAGCAGAAGTCTGACTGGCACTATGCCTGCGGTACCGGCCCCTATCTGATCAGCGCGTTTGAGGCCGGCCAGCGGGTGGTGCTGACCAAGAACGAGAACTACTACGACTACGACGAGCGGTATCCCGAGAACAAGCTGCCCTATCTGGACACCATCACCTTCCAGTACATCGCCGACTCCACCAACATCGTCACCCAGTTCACCTCCGGCAACCTGGACTGGTTCGGCTATCGGGCCAACCTGATCAATGATTCCGAGGCCGCCCAGATCGCCGCCTCCGGCGTGAGCTACTACACCCTGGATATGGATGTGGCCCAGCCCGAGTACCTGGCTCTGAAGTGCAACACCGAGCCCTTCAACGACATCCGGGTCCGGCAGGCGCTGCAGCTGGCGATCAACCTAGAGGAAATTCACTCTGCCTATCTGGGCCTGGACGGGGACGTGCAGCTCTCCGCCCTGTGGAACCCCAACACCACCGAGTGGAGCACCGTGGACAGCTGGAGCGACGAACTGATCGCCGAGTACAGCTATGACCCGGAGCGGGCCGTAGAGCTGCTGACCGAGGCGGGCTATCCCGACGGCTTTGAGTTCACCGTGGTGCTGTGCAGCACCGACAACGACTACGACCTGTGGCTCCTGGCCCAAGAGTACTGGGCGGCCATCGGCGTGACCTGCAACTTCGAGACCGTGGACAACTTCATGGAGTCCAAGACCATCGGCAATGACGAAAGCGACACCCGCAGCACCGCCTCCACCGGCGCCGGTGCGGTCAACTCCATCACCGCCGCCATCAACCAGACCGTGGACGGCGGCTGGGCCGCCGGCCTGTGGCACGGCGACCAGGAGTATGCCGACATTCTGAACGGCATGCAGACCGTCACCACCCTGGAGGAGCAGGTCGATCTGGCCCTCCAGGCCGACCAGATCTACGCCGAGCAGCACTGGACCATCAACCTGACCGGCCTGAAGACCGTTACCGAGTACTGCAACAGCCGGGTGGCCGGCATCCCTGACGGCAGCCGCCTCTACAGCGGCAAGGCCGCGGGCGTCCTGTTCTCCCATGTGTGGGTGACCGACGGGCAGTAAGCTGCGCTGATTCCCCGACGAACCTCGTTTCTCTTTTGCAAGACCG
>CAZAIF010000090.1:5763-7319 GCA_964485125.1 uncultured Oscillospiraceae bacterium
GGGCAGTAAGCTGCGCTGATTCCCCGACGAACCTCGTTTCTCTTTTGCAAGACCGGCAGGGCTTCCCTGCCGGTCTTTGCCTGAGGCGGCCGGCAGACCTGGGGCGGGGCAGAAGTGGAAGAGCCCCCCGCTCCCTCCGCCCCGGCGGCGCCGCCGGGCGGGCGGACGGCCTTTCGCCGGGAGGTTTGAGCCGCTCCGGCGAGCTGTTCCGGGCCATCCACGGGTGCGCCGCTGTCCCCTGGTGCCGCCTTCCCCGCCCGCAGGGGGCGGGGCGATGCCGTTTCGGGCGCGGTTCCCCCGCCGCATTTTCCCCCGCCGGCCGCGCCGTGCGTGACCGCCCCGTTCAGCCGCCCGCCCGGGGCCCTTTGCGCAAGGGGCGGAAACAGGGAAAGGCCCCGCCCTCCGGTGTACGGAGGGGCGGGGCCGAAAGGGGGGAACACAGGGCTGGGGCAGATGCGGCGGCAGCTCAGATCCACTCGTTGTAGCCGATGGAGTAGCTGTGGTCGTCGTCCAGGGTGTCGTAGGGCTCCGGGCACTCCCAGATCAGGTGCTGCACCGGCTGGTTGACGTCGTAGCGCATGCTCAGGGGACCGGGATCGGTGACCTGGCAGGGGCAGCCCCGCCAAGTGGTGTAGTTGGGGTTCTTCTCGTGCTGCTCGTAGAGATCCCGGCCGAAGTTCTCCATGTCGAAGGGCTGGGCGAAGACGGGCACCACATGCTCGTGGATGTACTTCCACTCGCCCTCGTGATAAATGAAGTCGGCGCCATAGTACTCCCAGGAGGCGGCGCCGAAGTGCTGATAATCCTCTTGGGTGTGCTGGGGCTTGGGAGCGCCGGGGCCGCCGGGACCACCGGGGCCGGGACCCTCGCCGGGTTTGGGCCGGGGGGGATTGCCCAGGGCGGACATCATGACGCCGGCGGTGATGGCCCAGCAGCGGCCGGATTTGCCGTCGTTGGCCATCTCAATGCACAGCTCCGACAGGGCGTGGACACCGGAGGCGCCGATGGACCGGGGGTCGCCGCCCATGTAGGAGGGGAACACTTCACCCAGCTCAAATGTCTCCACGGCGGCCCGGGATTCCTCGTCGATGGTGTGGTTGTGGTAGATCTGGCGGAAGCCTACCATCCGGCCGAAGTTGTGGCCCCAGGTGGCGTTCTGGCCCTTGAACCAGATCTTATCGAATTCCTCCCGCTCGTAGGCGATGGCGTGGACGTAAGCGTGGTATACCTTCTTGCGCTCGATCTCCTGGGCGCCCATGGCGTTGTGCAGGCGTTCCTGGAACGATAAACTCATCACATATCCCTCCGTTCTCTCTCATAGTAGGGCATGCCCATGCAGCCCTCGGGGCCGTAGCTGTAGTTGGGGTTGAAGGAGTAGTAGGGGTGGGGCATGTCCTGATAGAGGTACTGCCAGCCGTAGAAGGGGTCGTACACGGTGCGCTGCACGGTGGGCTGGCCCAGCTCGTCCCTGGTGTAGGAGTTGTTGGGGTCCTCGTGGCCAGTGAGCAGCGGGCCGTTCTGGCCGGTGGTGCCGAACTGATCCTGCCACATGGGAT
>CAZAIF010000091.1:0-7247 GCA_964485125.1 uncultured Oscillospiraceae bacterium
GTTCTATATGGATGAAACTCTTGTATTTTGGCGTAAAAGACGGTAAAATAGGGCAGTGATTTGACCACAAAACAGCGATACAGGAGGAACCAAATGGAGGAACGCCTGAAACGGATCCTGCTCCGGGTGCAAAAGCCCGCCCGGTACACCGGCGGGGAATACGGTGAGATCCAGAAGGACAGGGCGGAGGTGGACACCCGCTTTGCCTTCTGTTTTCCCGACAGCTATGAGATCGGCATGTCCAATCTGGGCATGCGGATCCTCTACGGTGTGATGAACCGGATGGAGGGGGTGTGGTGTGAGCGCTGCTTTGCTCCCTGGCCCGATATGGAGGAGGAGATGCGCCGGGCCGGCATCCCGCTCTACGGCCTGGAGAGCGGTGACCCCATCACCAAGTTTGACTTTATCGGATTCTCCCTGGGCTATGAGATGGCCTATACCAACGTGCTCAACATGCTGGACCTGGCAGGCCTGCCGGTCCGGGCGGCGGACCGGGGCGAGGACGCCCCCATCGTGGTGGCCGGCGGCGCCTGCGCCTACAATGGGGAGCCCCTGGCGGATTTTGTCGACATCTTCTCCCTGGGCGAAGGGGAAGACGTCACGGTGGAGATGATCGAGCTCTACCGGGAGGGCAAGCGCCAGGGCTGGAGCAAGGCGGAGTATCTCCGCCATGCCGCCCAGATCCCCGGGCTCTATGTCCCGTCCCTCTATACCGTGGACTACCACAGCGACGGCACAGCGGCCTCCATTACGCCCCGGGAGGGGGCCCCGGCCACCGTCACCAAACGCATCGTCCAGGATCTGGACGAGTCCTATTTTCCCACGGACACTATCGTCCCCTCCACGGAGATCGTCCACGACCGGGTAATGCTGGAGCTGTTCCGGGGCTGCATCCGGGGCTGCCGCTTCTGTCAGGCGGGCTTCTGCTACCGGCCCGTGCGGCCCAAGAGCCGGGATGTGCTGATCCGGCAGGGGATCGAGGCATGTCAGGCTTCGGGCTATCAGGAGATGACCCTGTCCTCCCTGTCCTCCAGCGACTACCGGCAGCTGGAGGGCCTGTGCGACGGGCTGCTGGACTACTGCACCCCCCGGAACATCAACCTGAACCTGCCCTCCCTGCGGGCGGACGGCTTATCCATGGCCATCATGGAGAAGCTCCAGCGCGCCCGCAAGAGCAGCATCACCTTCGCCCCCGAGGCGGGTACCCAGCGGCTCCGGGACGCCATCAACAAAAACGTCACCGAGGAGGACCTGCTGAGCTCCTGCCGCACCGTCTTTGAGGGGGGCTGCAGCGCGGTCAAGCTCTACTTCATGCTGGGCCTGCCCACCGAGACCGATGAGGACGTGCTGGGCATCGCGGACCTGGCCAACAAGGTGTACCTGTGCTGGCGGCAGTACGCAGCCACCCGGGCCCGGGGCATCCGCATCACCGTATCCACCAGCTTCTTTGTCCCCAAGCCCTTCACCCCCTTCCAGTGGGAGGCCCAGATCTCCATGGAGGAGTACCAGCGCCGGGTCCAGCTGCTGCGGGGGGCCATCACCAATAAATCCATTATCTACAACTGGCATGACCCGGACACCTCCTATTTGGAGGCGGTCTTCGCCCGGGGGGACCGGCGGCTGGGCCGGGTGATCGAGGAGGCCTGGCGCAACGGGGCCAAGTTCGACGCCTGGAGCGAGTATTTTGATCTGGAGCGCTGGCTGGCCGCCTTCTGCACCTGCGGGGTGGACCCGGACTTCTACGCCCGCCGGGAGCGGTGCTATGAAGAGGTGCTCCCCTGGAGCCACATCTCCGTGGGTGTCCGGCCTGCCTACTTCTGGCGGGAGCGCGAACAGGCCTACCGGAGCGCCATCACCCCGGACTGCCGGGTGCAGTGCATGGGCTGCGGCGCGGACCGGCTGCTGGAGCGGGGCAAGTGCGACGAGCCTCTGACCCGCCGGGAAAGGGGGGAGGCGTAATGGCGCATATGCACAAACACCGGCTGCTCTTTGCCAAGACCGGCCGGGCACGCTATCTCTCCCATCTGGACCTGATGCGCACCTTCCCTCGGGCCTTCCTGCGGGCCGGGCTCAACGCCAAGCAGACCGAGGGCTTCAATCAGCACACCTTTGTCTCCATTGCCCTGCCCCTGTCTCTGGGGTACTCCAGCCGCTGCGAGCTGCTGGAGTTTGAGCTGCTGGACGACGTCCCCCTCTCCCAGGTGCCCGCCCGGCTCAATGCGGTGCTCCCCGAGGGGATCGAGGTGCTGGACTGCTATGAATCCCGGGTCCCGGTGCGCCGGATTGTCTGGGTGGACTGGCTCTGCCGCATCACCTTCGACCAGGGTGTGCCAGAAGGGGCGGCGGAGCAGTTTGCCGCCCTCTATGACGCCGACCATCTGGTGATCCAGAAGCCCTCTAAAAAGGCGAAAAAGGGTTACACTGAGCTGGATGTGATCCCCCTCATCCGCTCCCTCCGGCTGGAGCCGTGCTCCGGGACCGAGCTGGAGCTCCGGGCGGTGCTGGCCGCCCAAAATCCGGGGCTCAACCCGGAATTGCTCCTCTCCACCGCCCGGGAGCGGTGCACATCGTTTCAGCCCGACTTCGTGGAGTATGAGCGGCGGGAAATCTATGATGCGGATCTTGAAGTCTTTCGTTGAAAAAGTCATTAAGATCCTCTGTATTCGTTGAATCCGGCGCAGGATTGTGTTATAATACTGTAGCCAATTCTGAGACACAGAGGTGGGGGCGCGATGCGTGAAACCATATCCGTGGCGCTTCCAGTCTACAACGGCGCCCAATATCTCTCCCAGCAGCTGGACTCCATCCTGTCCCAGCTGGGGCCTGACGACGAGATCGTCGCCGCCTATCAGGAATCTTCTGACTTGTCGCTGGAGCTTCTGAAAGAGTATCAGGCCCGGGACAGCCGAATTCGGATCCTGACCAACCCTGAAACGGGCGTCACCGCCAACTTTGACCTGGCCATCGCAAACTGCCGGGGGGACTACATCTTCCTCTCCGACCAGGACGACGTGTGGCTGCCGGAGAAGCGGGAGGCGGTGCTGGCGGCCTTTCACCGCACCGGCGCGGATCTTGTCATCCACAACGCGGTGCATACCGA
The DNA here is from genome assembly GCA_964485125.1 of uncultured Oscillospiraceae bacterium. Taxonomy (GTDB): domain Bacteria; phylum Bacillota; class Clostridia; order Oscillospirales; family Oscillospiraceae; genus UMGS1766. The sequence goes on from CAZAIF010000091.1 coordinate 3,101, forward strand.
CGAGGCGCTGCGCCCCCGGGAGCGCACCTTTTTTGAGATATATCCCATCGGGCCGGGCAAGTGGAAGAACATCAAAAAGCCCCGCATGAGCGGCTGCTGCATGGCTTTCACCCGGGCCCTGAAGGAGCGCCTGCTGCCCCTGCCGGAGATCCGCGGCTATGACCAGTGGATTGCGGTGCTGGCAGAATTCACCGGCCGGATCGAGTATCTGGACCAGGTGTTGCTGCTCCACCGGCTTCATGGAGGCAATATCACCACATCCACCCGCCGCCTGGACATCGTGCTGCGGTGCCGGGCCAAGCTGATCCTCTGCCTGCTGCTGCGGCTGTGCCGCATCCGGCTGCGGGGCCGTTGAATCATACTGAATCATCATGTACACAAGGAGGAATTCCATTGAAGGGCATCATTCTGGCCGGCGGGTCCGGCACACGGCTGTATCCCTTGACCATGGTCACGTCCAAACAGCTGCTGCCTGTTTATGACAAGCCCATGGTGTTTTATCCCCTCTCCACCCTGATGCTGGCGGGGATCAAGGACATCCTGATCATCTCCACCCCCACCGATCTCCCCAACTTTGAGCGTCTGCTGGGGGACGGCAGCCAGTTCGGTATCCATCTGAGCTACAAGGTGCAGCCCTCTCCCGACGGCCTGGCCCAGGCATTCCTGCTGGGAGAGGAGTTCATCGCCGGGGACTGCTGCGCCATGGTGCTGGGGGACAACATCTTCTACGGCAACGGCTTCACCCGGCTGCTGAGTCAGGCGGTGCGGGACGCGGAGGACGGCAAGGCATCCATCTTTGGATATTATGTCAATGACCCGGAGCGCTTCGGCATCGTGGAGTTCGACGAAAATGGCCGTGCCATCTCGGTGGAGGAGAAGCCAAAGCACCCCAAGAGCAACTACTGCATCACCGGCCTGTATTTTTATGACAACCGGGTGGTGGAGTACGCCAAGCGGGTGAAGCCCTCCGCCCGGGGCGAGCTGGAGATCACCGATCTGAACCGGATGTATTTGGAGGACGGCACCCTGAACGTCCAGCTCATGGGCCGGGGCTACGCCTGGCTGGATACGGGCACCATGGACTCTCTGGTGGATGCCGCCGACTTTGTGCGCACCATCCAGAACCGCCAGGGCATTGAGATCTCTGCCCCGGAGGAGATCGCCTATGTGAACGGCTGGATCACCAAGGAGACCCTGATAGAGTCCGCCCAGCGCTACGGAAAATCTCCCTATGGCGAGCACCTGAAACGGGTGGCTGCCGGAAAGGTACGGTATTGATATTATGGGAAAAACGATCGTTGTCACCGGCGGCGCCGGCTTCATCGGCGCCAACTTTGTCTACCTCCAGCTCCGGGAGCACCCGGAGGACCGCATCGTCTGCATGGACAAGCTGACCTACGCGGGCAACCTGGAGACTCTGGCCGAGGCCATGAAGAACCCCCAGTTCCGCTTTGTCAGGGCGGACATCTGTGACCGGGCGGCGGTGGACCAGCTCTTCGAGGAGGAGCATCCCGACATCGTGGTCAACTTCGCCGCCGAGAGCCATGTGGACCGCTCCATTGAGGACCCGGGCATCTTTCTGCAGACCAACATCATCGGCACCCAGGTGCTGATGGACGCCTGCCGCAAGCACGGCATCGAGCGCTATCACCAGGTCTCCACCGATGAGGTTTACGGCGATCTGCCCCTGGACCGGCCCGACCTGTTCTTCACCGAGCAGACCCCCCTCCACACCTCCAGCCCCTATTCCTCCTCCAAGGCGGGGGCAGATCTGCTGGTCAACGCCTACCACCGCACCTACGGCCTGCCCACCACCATCTCCCGGTGCTCCAACAACTACGGCCCCTATCAGTTCCCGGAGAAGCTGATCCCGCTGATGATCGCCAACGCCCTGGCCGACAAGCCCCTGCCCGTTTACGGCGAAGGTCTCAACGTCCGGGACTGGCTCTATGTGGAGGACCACTGCAAGGCCATCGACCTGATTATCCGCAAGGGCCGGGTGGGGGAGGTCTACAACATCGGCGGCCACAACGAGATGCGGAACATCGACATTGTGAAGATCATCTGCGCCGCCCTGGGCAAGCCGGAGAGCCTGATCACCCATGTCACCGACCGGAAGGGCCACGATATGCGCTATGCCATCGACCCCACCTTCATCCACAACGAGCTGGGCTGGCTGCCGGAGACCATGTTCCAGGACGGCATCCAGAAGACCATTCGGTGGTACCTGGACAACAAGCCCTGGTGGGAGAACATCATCTCCGGCGAGTATCAGAATTACTTCCAGAAGATGTACGGCGACCGCCTGGCGCATGCAGAGGAGCAGGGCTGATGAAGGTTTTTGTCACCGGCGTGGCCGGTCAGCTGGGCCACGACGTCATGAACGAGCTGGCCCGGCGGGGCCATGAGGGGATCGGCACCGATCTGGCGCCGGAGTACAGCGGGATTCAGGACGGCAGCAGCGTCACCGCCATGCCATATGTCTCCATGGACATCACCGACGCCGATGCTGTGGACCGGGTGCTCCGGTCTGTCAAGCCCGACGCGGTGGTCCACTGCGCCGCGTGGACGGCGGTGGACCTGGCGGAGGATGCGGACAAGGTGGACAAGGTGCGGGCCATCAACGCCGGCGGCACCGCCAACATCGCCAAGGTCTGCAAGGATCTGGACTGCAAGATGCTCTATCTGTCCACCGATTACGTCTTTGACGGCCAGGGCACCCAGCCCTGGGAGCCCGACTGCAAGGATTACAAGCCCCTGAATGTCTATGGCCGGACCAAGCTGGAGGGGGAGCTGGCAGTCAGCTCCACGCTGGAGAAGTATTTCATCGTCCGCATCGCCTGGGTCTTCGGCCTGAACGGCAAGAATTTCATCAAGACGATGCTGTCCCTGTCGGAGAAATACGACACCGTCCGGGTGGTCAACGACCAGGTGGGCACCCCCACCTACACCTTTGACCTGGCCCGGCTGCTGGTGGATATGATCGAGACGGATAAGTACGGCTATTATCACGCCACCAATGAGGGCGGCTATATCTCCTGGTATGATTTCACCTGTGAGATATTCCGCCAGGCGGGCCGTTCCACCCGGGTGAGCCCGGTCACCACGGAGGAGTACGGCCTGTCCAAGGCGGCCCGTCCCTTCAACAGCCGGCTGGATAAGCGCAAGCTGACCCAAAACGGCTTTGAGCCCCTGCCCACCTGGCAGGATGCCCTGAGCCGATACCTCGCCGAGTTAGGAGTGAAGCAGTGACATGGCACAGATCAAAGTGACGCCCGCCCCCATTGAGGGCCTGTATGTGATCGAGCCCGCCGTCCACGGGGACAGCCGGGGCTATTTCATGGAGACCTACAACCAGAACGACATGCACGAGTTCGGACTGGATATGGTCTTTGTCCAGGACAACCAGAGCATGTCCACCAAGGGCGTGCTCCGGGGGCTCCACTTCCAGAAGCAGTATCCCCAGGGCAAGCTGGTTCGGGTGATCCGGGGCAGCGTGTTCGACGTGGCCGTGGATCTGCGCGCTGACAGCAGGACCTATGGCCAGTGGTACGGCGTGGAGCTGACGGCGGAGAACAAAAAGCAGTTCTATATCAGCGAGGGCTTCGCCCACGGCTTCCTGGTCCTCAGCGACGAGGCGGAATTCTGCTACAAGGTCACCGACTTCTACCACCCCGGGGATGAGGGCGGCCTGGCCTGGAACGATCCGGCCATCGGCATCCAGTGGCCCCAGCTGGTAGGTGAGTACCGGGGCAGCTGCTCCGCCGAGGGTTACACCCTCGCCGACGGCACCCCGCTGAACCTGTCCGATAAGGACCAGAAGTGGGACACGCTGGCCAATACCTTCCGTTTTTAAGCAAGAAAGCGGAAATGGTTTGGCCGGGATCAGGTGTGAACGAAGCTTCGTGTGCAATCTGTGTGCAATTTGCGTAAAATCAACGGTAAAAAGCAGAACAGGTAAAATGCCGCAAACCGTTAGAATACAAAGAAAGATCCCGGACCCTGGTGGTTTCGGGATCATCTTTTTTGGGAGGGACGGTTAAAATCGATCGTTTTGCCTCAGTGAAAAAGCCGCCCACAGGGCAGTGCACCGTAACCGTCAAGCGTAGCGGCGTATAGAGTTACATAGACGAATATGCTAGACTTA
>CAZAIF010000092.1:0-7174 GCA_964485125.1 uncultured Oscillospiraceae bacterium
AGGGGCGTGCTGCATGCAGCACGCCCCTGTTGTCCGTCACATCCCCATGGCGGCGGACAGGTCCTCCACGCAGTTGGCCACCAGCTTCATGGCGTGCTGGGCCTTCTTCTTCATGGGGTGGCGCTTTTTGGGCATGCAGGCCACGCCGATGGCAGTGCCCACGGCGATGCCCAGCCCCATGCCCCGCAGGAATTGGTGGGTGTTCATAGCCTTTTTCCTCCTTTGCCTGAGACTGACCATAGCTTGCCCGCTTTGGCGCAAAACATGGGGGCGGGCGCATTTAATTTGTTGCTTCCGCACCGGCTTTGCTTTATAATGAGACCGTGAAAATATGCAACGTGAGGAGTGGTAACGCAGCAATGAAATTACTGATCAAGCACGGCAGACTCATCGACCCGGTGCTCAAGTCCGAACAGGTTATGGATATTTTGATCGAGGACGGTCAGGTCGCCGCGATTGGGGAGGCGCTGGAGGAGGCCGGGGCCCAGGTGCTGGACGCCGCCGGGCTGGCGGTGACCACCGGGCTGGTGGATATGCATGTCCATTTCCGGGACCCGGGCTTCACCTATAAAGAGGACATCCTCACCGGTGCGGCGGCGGCGGCCCGGGGCGGCTTCACCGCCGTGGCCTGTATGCCCAACACCAAGCCCGCTGTGGACTGCCCGGAGATGGTCTCCTATGTCTACCAGCGCGCCGCCCAGGGCTGCGGCGTCCATGTGCTGCCCATCGCCGCCGTCTCCCGGGGGGAGCAGGGGGAGGAGCTCACCGACGCCAAGGCGCTGAAGCGGGCCGGGGCGGTGGCCCTCTCCGACGACGGGGTGCCGGTGCAGAACGCCAACCTGATGCGGGACGCCCTGATCTGCGCCCACCGGCAGGGGCTGGTGGTGCTCTCCCACTGTGAGGACAGGGACATGGTGAAGAACTACGCCGTCAACGAGGGGCGCATCTCCCGCCAGCTGGGCATCCCGGGCCGCCCCGCCATCGCCGAGGAGATCATGGTCATGCGGGACGCCATGCTGGCCGAGGAGACCCAGACCGCCGTCCACATCTGCCATATCTCCACCGGCCGGGCGGTGGACATCGTCCGCAGATACAAGAAAAAGGGCGTGAAGATCACCTGTGAGACCTGCCCCCAGTACTTCACGCTGAACCAGAGCGAGATCCTCAGGCAGGGGGCCATGGCCCGGGTCAACCCGCCTCTGCGCACCACCAGGGACGTGGCGGCGGTGCTGGCCGGCCTGAAGGACGGCACCATCGACTGCATCGTCACCGACCACGCCCCCCACTCCGCGGAGGAGAAGGCCCGGGGGCTGGAGCAGGCACCCAGCGGCATGGTGGGCCTGGAGACCTCTCTGGCGGTCACCCTGACCCAGCTCTACCACACCGGGGAGATGACCCTGCCGGAGATCATCGCCAAGATGACGGTGAACCCCGCCCGGATTCTGGGATTGGACAAGTCCCGGCTGGGGGTGGGCTGCGGCGCCGACCTGACCATCTTCGACCCCGACGAGGAGTGGGTGGTGGACGCCTCCCGCTTCGCCTCCAAGGGCAGGAACACCCCCTTCCAGGGCTGGAAACTGAAGGGAAAGGTCAAATACACCATTGTGGACGGCAAGATCATCTATCAGGATGGAGGAGAGACAGATGTCCTTTGACGTATTGCAGCAGAAGATCATCGAAAAGCAGAACCCCACCATCGCGGGCCTGGACGCCCGGGTGGAGTATGTGCCCCCGCACATCCGGGACAAGTACATCGCCCGGTACGGGGAGACCCTCCAGGCTGCGGCGGAGGCCATCTATGAGTTCAACTGCGGCCTGATCGACGCCCTGTGGGAGGTGGTGCCCGCCGTCAAGCCCCAGTCCGCCTACTACGAAAACCTGGGCTGGCGGGGAATGGAGATGCTGGAGCGCACCATCCGCTACGCCCGGGAGAAGGGCCTCTATGTGGTGGCCGACATCAAGCGGGGGGACATCGGGGCCACCGCCACCGCCTACAGCGAGGGCTGGCTGGGCCGCTCCACCGTGGGAGGCAGCAGCCTGCCCGTCTTTGACGCCGACTGCGTCACCCTGAACGGCTATATGGGCAGCGACGCCATCACCCCCTTCCTGAAGGACTGCGAGAAATACGACAAGTGCGTCTTTGCCCTGGTGCGCACCTCCAACAAGTCCGCCGTGGACCTCCAGGACCAGATGTGCGGCGACAAGCACATCTATGAGGTCATGGGCAGCCTGACCGAGCAGTGGGCTGGGAATTTCCTGGGAAAATACGGCTTTAACCGGGTGGGGGCGGTCACCGGCGCCACCTATCCCGAGCAGATCAAGCTGCTGCGCGCCCAGCTGCCCCACACCTTCTTCCTGGTGCCCGGCTACGGCGCCCAGGGGGGCACCGCCGAGGACGTCCGATACGCCTTCAACGCATACGGCCACGGGGCCATTGTCAACTCCTCCCGGGGCATCATGTGCGCCTGGCAGAAGACCGGCCAAAACGGCCTGGACTACCAGCAGGCCGCCCGGGACGCAGCGGTCGCCATGCGGGAGGACATCTGCCGCTTTGTCACCATCCGATAAAAAGAAAAGGGAGGGAGCCTCTGTGCCCATCCAAACGCTGTGTAAGATCCTTTCTGTGGAACATCTGAACGCCGACGCTGTCTCCCTTTGGCTCCAGGCCGGAGCCATGGCGGACCAGGCCCAGGTGGGACAGTTTGTCAACATCAAATGCGGGGAGGGGCTGCTGCTGCGCCGCCCCATCTCCATCTGCCGGGCTGGGGACGGCAAGCTCAACGTGGTCTTTGAGGTCCGGGGCGAGGGCACCGCCTGGCTGGCCGGACGCAGGGCCGGGGAGGAGCTGGACGTGATGGGTCCCCTGGGCCACGGCTTTTCCCTGCCCCAGGGCAAGGTGCTGGTGGCCGGGGGCGGCATCGGGGTGCCCCCCATGCTGAACACCGCCCAGAAGGCCCCCGCCGGGGCCATCGCCTGCCTGGGCTTCCGGGGGGCGGACAAGGCCATGCTGGTGGAGGAGTTCCAGGAGAGCTGTGAGCAGGTCTATCTGGCCAGCGACGACGGCACCCTGGGCCATCACGGCTATGTGGCCGACGTGGTGGACCGGGCCCTGGAGGAGCACCCGGACATCCAGGCGGTGCTGGCCTGCGGGCCCAAAATCATGCTGAAGACGGTGTACGCCGCCGCCCGGCGCCACGGCGTGCCCTGTCAGGTCAGCATGGAGGAGCGGATGGGCTGCGGCATCGGGGCCTGCCTGGTCTGCGCCTGCAAGACCTCCGACGGGGCCTACCGCCACGTCTGCAAGGACGGCCCCGTCTTTGACGCCCGGGAGGTGAGCTGGGATGAGTAAAAGTGTGGATCTGTCGGTCACCCTGGCCGGGATGACCATGAAAAACCCGGTGGTAGTGGCCTCCGGCACCTTTGGCTTCGGCCGGGAGTACGGCCAGTTCTACCCCATCGACGAGCTGGGGGGCATTTGCGTCAAGGGCCTCACGCTCCACCGCCGGGAGGGCAATCCGCCCCCCCGGATCGCCGAGACCCCCATGGGCATCCTGAACTCCGTGGGATTGCAGAACCCCGGGGTGGACGGCTTCATCGCCCAGGAGCTGCCCGAGCTGAGAAAGCACGATCTGCGGGTCATCGCCAATATCTCCGGCAACACCCCGGAGGAGTACGGCATCATGTGCGCCAAGCTCTCCGAGGCCGGGGTGGACATGATCGAGGTCAACATCTCCTGCCCCAATGTGAAGGCCGGCGGCCTGCAGTACGGGGTGGTGCCCGCCATGGCCGCCGAGGTGACCGCCGAGGCCAAGAAACACTCCACCGTCCCGGTGATGGTGAAGCTGTCCCCCAACGTCACCGACATCACCGAGATTGCCCGGGCGGTGGAGGACGCGGGGGCGGATGCGGTCTCCCTGATCAACACCCTGCGGGGGATGCGCATCGACGTTAAGACCCACCGGCCTATCCTGCATATGAACACCGGCGGCCTGTCCGGCCCGGCGGTGCTGCCGGTGGCGGTGCGGATGGTCTGGGAGGTGGCCAATGCCGTGAAAATTCCCGTGCTGGGCATGGGCGGCGTGGCCAAGGGCGAGGATGCGGCCCAGCTGATGCTGGCGGGGGCCACCGCCGTGGCGGTGGGCACCGCCTGCTTCGCCGATCCCTACGCCCCGCTGAAGGTGCGGGATGAGCTGGCCGCCATTGCCGCCGAACAGGGGCTGGACCAGGTGTCCCAGCTCACCGGCCAGGTGAAGCCCTGGTAAAGCATCCCATTGGAAAAGAGAGAGAACCACCCATGACAACCGTTTACCTGATCCGCCACGCCGAGGCGGAGGGCAATTATTTCAAACGCATTCACGGTCAGTATGACAGCCCGGTCACCACTTTGGGCCGCCGGCAGATCGCCTGCCTGGAGCGGCGCTTTGCGGACATCCCTGTGGATGCGGTGTATACCAGCGACCTGAGGCGCACCTGTCAGACCGCCGAGGCGATTTGCCGGTCCAAGGGGCTCCCCCTGCACAGGGAGCCCCTCCTCCGGGAGATCTATTTGGGGGAGTGGGAGGACCAGCCCTTCGGGGCGGTGATGCGCACCCAGATGGAGGAGATGATCCGCTTTCAGGAGGGCATCCCCACCTGGTCGGCCCCGGGCGGGGAGACCATCGGCCAGGTGCGGGACCGGATGGAGGAGGCGATGGGCCGCATCATCGCGGCCCATCCAGGCCAGACCGTCGCCCTGGTCAGCCACGGCACCGCCATCCGCAACCTGCTGACCCGGCTGCTCCACCGGGCGGACACCCCGGAGGGCTATCTGCCCGAGGGGGGGAACACCGCGGTCTCCTGCCTGGAGGCGGAGGGAGAGATGATCCAGGTCAAGTGGTACAACGACGCCTCCCACCTGACGCCGGACATCCTGGCCGCGGCCGTCAAGCCAGACCAGGGCAGGGGCCAGCGGGAGCATACCCAGGGGTTCCCGGAGCTGTTCTGGTTCCGCCCCTGGGACCCGGAGGTCGGGACGGAGTATTACCTGGCCTGCCGCAGTGAGGGCTGGATGAGCAGCCACGGAACGATGGAGCACTACGACGGCCCCGCCTTCCTGGCCGCCGCCCGGGCCCACAGCCGCTTTGACTCCGCCGCCGTCCAGGTGGTCATGTCCTGTGAGGAGCCTGCCGGTATTCTGGAGCTGGACTACGAAAAGGGCGCCGGGGAGGGAGTGGGGGCCATCGCCTTCTACTATGTAGATCCGGCCCACCGCAGACATGGCTGCGGCGTCCAGCTGCTGGGCCAGGCCGTGTCCGTCTACCGGGCGATGGGACGGCACTGCCTCCGGCTGCGCTGTGCCCCGGAGAATGAGACCGCCCTGCGCTTCTACCGCCGCCAGGGCTTCGGGCAGATCGGCATGGCCACCGATTCCCCGGTGCCCCTGTGCCTGATGGAGCGGCCCCTCTGAACGGGCCTGACAAAGACGGGCTGTGCCGATTCGGCACAGCCCGTCCGCGCTTTTTCCGCCCTTGTCCCGCTCAGAAGTCGTCCTCGTCCCAGACCGGGGGCAGGGAGCTGGAGGTCAGGGACAGGTAGTTCTCCAGCTCGTCCTGGTTTTGGGGCTGGGTGGGCACCGCCCCGGTGCATTCCGAGGAGGAGACCACGTTGGAGATATTGGGCATATAGTCGATGGGCAGCTTTTTGGGCCCGGCGCGCCTCTTCCGCTTCGCCATGGTCAGCGCTCCCCACTGCAGTTCTGGGCAAAGGCGCGCAGCTGGCGCAGGGTGCGGATCTCCTCCCGGCGGGCCATGGCCATCTGCTGGGTGCGCTCCGGCAGCTGGGCCCAGAAGGCCTCCGCCGGGATGCTGTACTGGAGCAGTTCGCTCAGATCTTGATATTCCTGTTTCATAGCATTTCCACCTCGCTCCCCAGTTTCCCCATCCCGCGAAAAATATATGCGCTGGGAGGGAACTTTTTCGATTCCCGTCCGTCCAAGGATTAGAATCCAAAAGAGAAAGGGGACCGATGATATGAAGAGGAAAAAGATTCGCCTGTTCCCCCTCCTGCTTGTCCTTGCCCTGGCGGCAGTCCTGCTGACCGGCTGCGGCAGCGGCAGCACCATGGGAGACTCCGCCGGCAGCAACGGCGCTGCCACCGACAGTGTTACCCAGGCCGCCCCCGGCGATGGAGACTTCGGCTTTACCGGGGAGTCCGGCGCCGAGTCTGCCACGGAGGACTCCGCCTCCGCTGCCCAGCGCCCGGCGGACGCCAAGCTGATCTACACCGGCAACCTGACCCTGGAGTGCACCGACCTGGATGCGGCCATGGATGGCCTGGACGGCCTGGTGGCCCAGCACGGCGGCTATCTGGAGGGCCAGGAGGTCTACCATGAGAGCAGCTGGCAGCGGGCCTACTACACCGTCCGGGTGCCCAGTGACCAGTATGAGGCCTTCCTGAGCGCGGTGACCGGCTGGGAGGGCTGCACCGTCACCTACCAGAATACCGCCGTAGAGGATGTGGGGGAGGCCTACGCCGACATCGAAAACCGGCTGGAGACCCTCTCCATCAAGCTGGACCGGCTCCAGAACCTGCTCACCCAGGCGGAGACCATGGAGGACATCATCACCGTGGAGAGCGCCATCTCCGAGGTGGAGTCGGAGATCGAGAGCCTGAGCGGCCAGAAGACCCGCTATGACAGCCTGATCGACTACTCCACCGTCTATATTGACCTCCAGCAGGTCAACACGCTGAGCGAGGGCGTGGACCCCACCCTGGGCCAGCGGCTCTCCCAGGGCTTCTCCAGGGGCATGCGAAACTTTGCCGACGGCTGCGCCGACTTCCTGGTCTGGATCGTCAGCAATCTGGTCGGCGTGGTGATCTTCCTGGCGGTGGCGGCGGTGGTGGCCATCCTGCTGGTCCGCAGGCTCCGGCGCCGCCGGAGGGCGGAGATGCCGCCTCCCAACCCCGAGGACACCCAGAAGTGACAAAATCGTAAAGACGCAGGCTGATAGGCCTGGTAGGCGCTCTCGGAGAGGGCGGCTGTAAAGCCGCGAAAATGGACCCGGTACCACATGGAGAAGAGGATGACGCACAGGCAGCAGGCGATGAGGATTACGGCCGCCAGGATAGAGAGAGGCAGCAGCAGGTCTTTCCGGGACTTTCCGGTGGGGCCTGGGGTGGAGGAACGCCTTTAGGC
>CAZAIF010000093.1:0-7088 GCA_964485125.1 uncultured Oscillospiraceae bacterium
GGCAAAACACCAAGGAGCGCCCAACGGGCGCTCCTCCGTACTTGGTTCCGTTTACTGGTTCCAGCCCTCGTTGTCGTCAAAGGGGGGCTGATTGCCCCAGGTGTTGGCGTCATTGGGGCCGCTCTGATCCCAGGTGCCGGGGCCGCCCTGATTCCAGCCGCCGCCCGGGCCATAGCCGCCCTCGCCCACCGGCGGGGCCTGGTTGCCCAGCACAAAGAGGTAGAAGCCGGCGTCCGCCAGGGTGATATAGCAGGTCAGGAACATATTGGTGGCCAGGGTGGCCGCCAGGGAGACCAGCACCGATATCACATTGGCCACGCCCGTCATCCCTATCATAATCAGCTGGATCTGGAGCATGGCCGTCAGCTCATTGGCAATGAGCACCACCAGAGCGGCCAGGATCATCCAGCCCAGGAAGGACAGGTCCAGCACGAACAGGCTACCCTTGCGGCCCTGCATCAGCCGCTTGCTGCGGCGGATGGCCTCCAGGGCGGAGATGTCCGGGTCGTCCAGCAGGGCGTAGCCCGCCATCCGGTAGCGGTAGGCGGCCACGATGCCAGGGATGACAAAGAGCATGGACCAGAGGGTGATAAAGACTGTCTGCAGGATGTTCATCAGGATAATCTTGCCGGCCATGTAGAACTTGGAGAACAAGGTGCCAAAGCCCCCGCCCTCCTGGCCCCGCATCACCTGCAGGGCGTAACCGTAGTAACCCAGGTTGACCACCATGGAGTAGAAGCTGATTATCAGCCCCACCAGCAGGCCCACGGAGGCCATGGTGCCCTGGAACAGGCTCCATATCTGCTGGTACAGCACGTCCACCACGCCCTGGCTCACCTGGCCGCCGCTGCCGATGACCACAGTCAGGTCGTTAAGCCAGTTGTTGTAGACGCTGTAGATCTGATCCACCGGGTTGGGCAGCACAAAATTCACCACCGTTGATATAGCGGTGGTGGCCAGCAGGAAGATCAGGGTCACCTGCCAGGCGGGGGGCGTCCCCTGGGTAACCAGGCTCTTGGCGCGTTTTTTCAGTGCAGTCCTGTCAAAATACATATGCAGCTCCTCTTTTTTGTCCCCGAAACTACGATCTTCAGAATAAAAACGCATGGAACTCAGTTCTGGCGCAGCCCCAGCTGCGAGCTCTCTTTGATCCAGCGCGGCCATAGCGGGGGAGTCTTTTGCGGAATGCGTTCAGCACGTGGCGCTGCGGTACGCCGTCCATGGCGCCTCCGTTCACTTCCATCCCGTATTCCTGCGCCGTTTGCTCAGCGCCAACGGAATTGCAATATAGAAAAACCCAACGAATAGCGTAACCTTGAGGATGTATTTGGGCGTATAAAACCATTTGTCAATAAAATTGACAATCGGCCGCCAGACATTAAGGCGATTGAGCCCTTCAAGCAGGATGCATATGAGCGCTGATAGCAACAGTAAGAAAACAAATTCATGCTCAATGGGCTGCGTAAACCAGCCCTGAAAAGCGGTGATCACTCCGACGCTGACATACATCGAAAAGATCATGGAGCAAGTATCCTGAAGCACGAAATACGCCGCGAAATTCAAGGCAAGTATCAAAATGGCAATGGACACACCAAAGCCGCCCTCTTCCATCTGCCGCAAAGGTCCCCGCGCAAGGGAAGATACCGCCTCCTGCACGGGGATGTCGATCAGGGCGGAGACAAAGACGCTCATTACAAAAAACAGGAGGCCGCTGCCGCTGAAAAAACTGTATTCCTCCGAGCGGAACAGAAACAGCTTGATCAGATACAAGACGACCGCAACGGCTACCGCATTCAGAATAATATAGGTGAGAAGCGCACTATAGTTCCTATCCACCTGCGCGTAAAACTCCTCCATGCTGTAAACCGGTATATCAACAAAAAATTCCAGAGGGTTGCCGATCCCGGCCAGGAAAAACAATAGTGCGAATGCCAGCAGGGAGATGACAACGCATTGGATATTATATCTCATTTTTGAAAGCCGCTTCTGCTCCATGAGTCGGGACAGATGGTCAAACCCTCTCACAACCGGCCACAAAATCGATTCAGGATACGGATGATTCCAAAAATAAGTTATAGCCTTCATCGCTACGCCGCTCCCTTCCCGCTGCCGCTTCCCTCAGACAACCGCCAGCCGCAAAACAGGAAGGAGCTTTCCTCCCCTCTCTCAGTCAACGCCCGTCTTCCGAGCATCAAAGTAGCAGATCAGCACTTTTCCTCTCATGTTAATGGTTATGCAGACTTCTTCGTTTTTGTTTATTTGACAGGCTGTCACAGCCCGATCAAGTCAGCAATGCGCAGCTTTTCTGTTCTGGCGCTTGCATCGCCGACAAAGGGGCCGCCGCAAAAGCGGCGGGCCCCTGTCAAAATCGCCGAGCCAGAGCAAACGCCCAAAAAAGTGCTTACTCCTCCGGATCGATGAACTCGTCGGAGTCCATGTACTTGACGCACTCCATGCCGGCGATACGGCCGGAGTTCAGTGCGAAAGACATAGTGGAGCCGGGGTTGTAGAAGCAGTAGGAATCCGCGAAGACTGTGGCGGCATCGGTACCGCAGGCGTACAGGCCGGGAATGGGATCCAGATCGTTGTTCAGAACCTCCATGTTCTCGTTGACCTGGATGCCGCCCAGGGAGCCGTAGCCGGAGGGGAAGTGACGGGCCACATAGAAAGGGGCAGTGGTGATGGGCTTCAGGAACCGGTGATCCTTGGTGAACTGCCAGTCATAGCCGTTGGCGAAGCCGTTGCACATGGCGTTGTACTCCTCGACGGTCTTCTTCAGGTTGGCCAGGTTGATGCCGGTGACCTGGGCCACCTCCTCCAGGGACTGGCACTCGAAGAAATTCTGCTGGATGTCCTCGCCGTAAGAGACTTCCTTATCATCGCTGGCAAAGACGCTGTTCTCGGCGGCGGACTTGGCGCCGGAGAAGTACAGCTCCTTCTCATACTCCCACTTATCCATCGTCTTGATGTCATGGTGGTAGGTAACATAGTCCAGGCCGTGCTCCTTATAGTATTCCACGATCTTGGAGTCGATGATGGAGAAGCCGCAGTGCTTCTTCTGCAGCAGCAGGGAGTTGCCGGTGTAGGTGGTGTTGTCCATCAGCGCCTCATTGAAGAAGCGCTTGCCGTCCAGATTGACCATCAGGTTGGGCTGGCGCATGACCTCGGAGAGCGTCTTGAACACGTCGGTGGTACCCGGGGTGTTGTAGGTAACCTCCATGTTCACCGGGGCTTTCTTGCCGCCGATGGACCAGACCATGTTCATGCCGTCGCCGTCCAGGCCGGGGATGCGGAAGGTGTACATATCAACGCCCCACTTCCAGCCCATATACTTCTCGATCATATCCACGTTGTTGCCGATGCCGCCAGTGGCCACAATGACGCAGTTGCACAGGCACTCGATCTCCTCGCCGTCATCGGTGACCGCCCGCACGCCCCGGACCTGGCCCTTGGAGCCGGTCAGGATCTCCTTGACGGAGGTGTGCAGCTGGATGTCCACGCCGATCTCCTTGGCGTACTCATGGACCTTCTGGATCATGGTGGCGGCACAACGCTCGGTGGGCTTGTTGGTGCCGGGGGCCTTCACCATGTGCTGGGTGCAGTGGGAGTTCTTGAAGTACTTGAACACGCCCAGGAACTCCACTCCCATTTTCTGAATCCACTCCACGGTGCTGGCGGACATGTTGAACCAGCGGCGCACCAGCTTGGCGTCGGCGCGCCAGTGAGTGTACTCCATGAAGAAGTTGAAGGCATCGTCCTTGGTGAAGTCGTTGGTCATGGTCTCCTTCTGGAGCTGGGACT
Source organism: uncultured Oscillospiraceae bacterium (assembly GCA_964485125.1). GTDB lineage: Bacteria > Bacillota > Clostridia > Oscillospirales > Oscillospiraceae > UMGS1766. Next base: position 3,802 of record CAZAIF010000093.1, read on the forward strand.
CCACGGCGAAGAAGGCCATGCCCATGTTGGCGGCGCCGCCCACGGTGCCGCTCTTCTCAAAGGCGACGACTGTGCCGCCTCCGGTGGCATTCAGGGACTCCTGGGCCTGGGTGGCGGCGGCCAGGCCGGACATACCACAGGCAATGACGACGACATCTGCTTCCATCTGTCTCATAACTGTTTCCTCCTATACTTTTTCAATCCTGGATATACTTTCTCATATCCCATTTGAACCGCACGGGTGCGGATTCAAAACTGCGCTCAGCCCCGGCGGCGGCGGCGTCCGCCGCCGGCAGCGGCATTGCCAAAGCTGCCCACCGGGACGGGGTCGGTGGGGATGGGGGGCTTGACCAGCCCGGCCTTCTTGATGGCCCCCACCGGACACACCGAGGCGAAGTCCGATGCCTTCAGCTCCAGCAGGTCCTTCTTGATGACGTGGATCATGCCCTCGCCGCCGGCCACGGCCCCCTCCGGGGCGGCGGACACGCACTTGCCGCAGCCGTTGCACAGGGAGGGATCGATGTACAGGCTGTAGCAGGCCGGGCACTCCATGGCCTTGCAGCGCTTCCGGGTCAGGTGGTCATACCACTCGTCGTAATGGCTCTCCAGGGAGGCCTTCACCAGCTCAGCGGTGCGGACGCTCAGCTCGCACTCGTTGGCGGTGATAATCAGTTCGCAGCAGTCCTTCAGCAGGTCCAGGTCCTCCACGCTGCCCCGGCCATTGGAGATGTCCTCCGGGATCAGGTAGAGCTGATACAGGCCGTCCCGGCAGAAGGTGCCGTGGCCGCAGACGCTCTGGTGGGCCTGGCGGGCGATCCGGGCGGCCTGGCACACCGGGCAGGTGCCCTCGGCCAGCTGGGTCACTTCCTCGATGGCGGGCAGTCCCTCGGCGGTGATCTCACAAATTCTCTTCATTTTGAACTACCCCCCAATCAATATTCCGTCCACAGCTTGGTGCGGTGGAGCTGCAGCCGCAGCGGGCACTTCAGGCAGCGGGCGGCCTCCGCCTTGGCCTGCTCCTCGGTGAAGTTGTTGTCCACCTTGACGAAGGAGCACTTACGCTCCTCGCAGGGCGTGATGTCGGCGTGCTGGCGGGGCAGCTGGGCATAGTCCTCGATGCGGCCGATGTAGGGATCGGGGGCGGGCACGTCGGCCAGCTTCTCCTCGATGTCCCCGTCGCCCCCCAGGACGCGGTCAATCTCCGAGGCGGCGTCCCGGCCGGCGGCGATGGCGCTGATGACGCTCTTGGTGCCGGTGACCACGTCGCCGGCGGTGTAGACCCCCTCCACGCTGGTCTTGAGGCCGGACTTGCCGGTCTCCGGATCCACGGGATAGCCGGGCCGGTTGAGCTCCAGGCCGAAGGCGGCGTCCAGGTTGGTCTTCTGACCGGAGGCGTAGACCACCACGTCGCAGGGCACGAACACCTCGGTGCCGGGGATGGCGTCCACCTCCAGGCCGTTGGGGCCAAAGCGGAAGTCGGAGATGGCGAAGCAGTTCAGGCCGGTGACCCGGCCGTCCTCGTCCCGGGTGAAGCCGGAGTTGGAGTAGCCGGAGTAGAGCTTCACGCCCTCCTCGGCGGCCTGCTCGATCTCCTCGTCGTCGGCGGTCATCTGACCCTTCTCCCGGTTCTCCAGGCAGACCACGGTGACCTCGGCGCCCAGGCGAACAGAGGAGCGGGCCACGTCATAGGCCACGTTGCCGCCGCCGTAAACCAGCACCTTCACGCCGGGGCCGATGGCCGGAGTGGTGGGGCTGCCCATGGAGATGTCCCGGAGCACGTCCAGGGCGGTGGCCTCCTGGGCGGGGTTGTTGTTGGCCACGGGAATGATCTTGCCGGAGGAGGCGCCCACGGCCACCAGCACCGCATCGCAGCCGGCCTTCAGGGCCTTCACGTCGGTGACGGTCTGGCCGGTGACGATCTTGACGCCGGTCTCGGCGATCAGGTCTACTTCCTTCTGGACCTCGTCCCGGGGCATACGATAGGCGGGGATGCCGTAGCTGAGCATTCCGCCGCAGGTGGGGTTGCGCTCGTACAGGGTGACCTCATGCCCCTTCTTGGCCAGATAGTAGGCCGCGGTCAGGCCGCAGGGGCCGCCGCCCACCACCGCCACCTTCTTGCCGGTGGCCGGGGCGGCCTTGACGTACTGGTCCTTCCAGGACTGGGTGGTGTCGTGCTTGGCGGCAAAGAGCTTGAGCCCCTTGATGTCCACGGCGCCGTTCAGGCCGCTGCGCTTGCACTTCTTCTGGCAGTAGCTGGTGCACACATAGCCCAGGGACATGGGGAAGGGCACCTTCTCCCGGATGGTGGCCACGGCGGCGTCATAGTTGCCCTCGGCGATCATGCGGATATACTGGGGGATGTTGATGTGGGCGGGACATTCGGCGGAGCAGGGGATCAGAGCCTCGTCCCGGATCAGGTCCTTGCGGAACACGCCCTCCCGGTCCTGGAGCGCGCCGGTGGGACACACCTCCACGCAGGCGCCGCAGAACCGGCAGCCGGAGGCGTCCAGGGGCAGGTCGTTCAGAGTGCCGATATAGGTCTCGCCGTCCTTCTTCTGGTAGTCCAGCACCTTGACCCCCCGGACGTCGGCGCACACCCGCACGCAGCGGCCGCACTGGATGCACCGCTCCATCTCCCGGTCGATCAAGGGGTTGACGGTGTTGATCTTGGTGGTCTTCTTGGTAACATGGCGCATGCTGGGGTTGACGCTGGCGTTCAGGTACTGGAACAGAGCCTGCAGCTCACAGTTGCCGAAGCTGCGGCAGCCGGTGCAGTCACCGGGATGGCCGGCGAAGATGAAGTTCATGGAGGCCCGGCGCAGCCGGTCCAGCTGGTCGGACCTCGTCTTGACGTGCATTCCCTCCGCCACGGTGGTGGTGCAGCTGGTCACCGGCTCCTGGCCGTCGATCTCCACCACGCAGAGCTTGCAGCCCCCCTGGGGCTTCAAGTCGGGATGGGAACAGATATGGGGGACGTAGATCCCCGCATCCAGCGCGGCGTTGAGGACGCTGATGCCCTCCTCCGCCTCGACCTGGACGTTATCGATCCAAAGTGTTACCTTTCCCACGGTCGTATCTACCTCTCAATTACAATAATTTTGTTTCTGTTGTTTCGGCCGGAAGCGGCGGCTCCCGGCCGTCGAACACGGGACAAATGAGATCTGACCCGGCATTTGCGAATATATTATACAGCATTCGTTGTGGTAACGCCACATCTTTTCGTTGAAATTTGCATGTTTTTTTTACCGTTGTCATGCCCGGTTGGAATGACCGGCGCCGCCGGAGCC
>CAZAIF010000094.1:0-7084 GCA_964485125.1 uncultured Oscillospiraceae bacterium
GCCCGCAGACAATCGTTCCCGCACACAAATCAAACGCCGCGAACGGGAGAAATCCTCCGTACGGGCCAAGGTAGAGCATGTCTTTGCCGTGGTAAAAGGCCAGCTTCGATACCGGAAAACAAGGTACCGAGGTCTGCGAAAACAGATTGCTAAACTGAATATCCTGTTCGCGCTGGCGAATCTGATTCTGGCTGACAGGCGGTCCTGCCTGACGGCTTAAATCAGTGCGCCTGAAGCGCTGATGGAATCGCGTATTATGCACTGCCGGATGTAATCGTCCCTCAGAGCCTTTTCTTTTGCGTGTTCTGCGGTGTTGCCTTATAACAAAATCTGCTGTTATTGATATTTTAGCATGATACCGGCCAGGGCTTGCCCACCGGCAGACAGGGCGGGGGCGCGCCGCGATCCGCGGCGCGCCCCCAAAGAGGATTTCAAGGGGAAGTTTGACCGTTTTGACAGCCGCGTCACAGCTGATAGGTGGCGGCGTTGACCACCTTTTTCTTCCCGCTGAACACGTCCTTCAGCAGCCCGCCCAGGGAGGAGCCCGCTTGGGTTTCGTCCTCCCCGGCGCCGTCCTGGATGGCGGCCACGTCCTGGGACACCTGCTCCACCGCATCCCGCTGCTCCGGGGTGCAGCAGACCTGGGCGCAGTCCCGGATCTCCAGCTTCTTCCGGATCATCTGGGGGGTAATGTCCTCCGCCAGCGTCACCGTGGCGCAGTCGGACACGGACACCCCGTCCCCCTGCTCCAGGGCGTCCCGGCCGATCTTGGCGTGGATTCGGTCGGAGATCAGCACCCCTTTGCATACCTTCAATTCGTCGTACTTCGCGTCGATATCCTGGAAGGCGTCCACCAGGACGGCGGGCAGCCTCACGTCGCCGTTGACCCGCAGGAACTTCACCTGGCCCAGCACGTCCGCCGAGGCGGCGTCCAGAGTGAGGTCGCCGTTGATATAGAGCTTGTCGCCGTACTTGCGCAGGGCGGCCCCGTTCAGCTTCAGATCGTCGTTGACGAAGGCGCAGCCCTCGGGCACCACGGTGATCTCCACCTCGTCCCCGAAGAGGGGGATGGCCGCCTCCAGCAGGGGCTCGGCCACGATGGCCTGGCGGGTCAGGAATTTGACCCCCTTCTCCGCCAAGGCGGCCACGTCCAGGGCGCAGTCGGTGAGCACCACCCGGCGCTGGACGAAGTAGTCCGCCCGGCGGGCCCGGAGCACAAAGACCTTGTCCACTACAAAGGTGCGCTTGAGCAGCACGGCCCCGTCGGGGTAGAGGGTGGTGCTGCCGTTGACCTGGACCCGGTCCAGCAGGCCGGAGAGGCTCTCAGGGCAGGTCACCGAGCCGTTGACCAGGATGGCGGCGTACCCCTTCAGGGCTTCCCCGGCCCCGGTCTGGATGGTCAGGGCGCCGTTGACCACCAGGGCGGTGGGCGTCTCTGGGACGTTCTCCCCGGAGATGGTGTAGCTGCCGTTGTGGGTGACGGGGCGGCAGCCGCTGGGGACGGTGAGCACCGAGGCGGCGTTCAGGGAGACGTTGTCCCCCCGGAGCACGTGGGCGCTCTCCTCGCTGACCAGGATGGTAGCGGCGTTGATCTCCACCTGGTCATAGCCCTCCAGGGCCTCCGCCTTGGCCCGGGTGGCGTCGCAGAGGGCGCAGTTGATGACCAGGGCCTTCTCCTGTCTGTTGTTCTCTTGCATCATAAGTTCCTCCTCCATTTAATTGGCTTCATAGAGCGCTTTCAGCTTTCGGCGGGCGCTGGCCAGCCTGGCCCGGACGGTGGAAGGGTTCAGATCGAACATCTCCCCCAGCTCGGCGGCGTTGTAGCCCTCGAAGTAGCGCAGGGTGAACAGCGTCCGCTCCTCCTCGGGGAGCTGGGCGCACAGGGCGGCCACCAGCGGGCGGCTGTGGTCGTCCTGATAGACGGTCTCCAGCTCCGGGTCGGGCTGGTTTTTGGTCCGGCGGACCAGATCGATGAAACGGCGCTTGGCGGTGGTCCGCAGCCAGGCGCGGATCTGCCCGGTGGAGCGGTCCTCCAGCTCATCGCTGTGTTCCAGGGCCTTCAAAAAGGTGTCCTGGGCGATGTCCTCCGCCAGGGCCTGGTCGCCGGTCATGGCGGCGCACCATCCCACCAGCCAGGGCCGGTGGGCACGGTAGAGGGCTTCTACAAATTCCATTTCGATCTCATCTCCGTGTCTCCAGGTCCCGGCGCAGCCGCTCCAGCTCCTGAAGCTGACGGCGCACCCGGCGTTTCTCCTCGGGCCGCTGGGTCCAGGGATGTACTGTCTTCTGTGTCCGGCGCATTTCCGATCGCCTCCTCATCGCCTGTTCTATTATAAAAACGAACGGCCCAGGCCAAGTGTTGCCCCGGAGGAGAAAAATTTTAAAAAAGGCCTGCCGCATCCCGTGCGGCAGGCCCTGGGGCAGGCGCTCTGAAGTTATGCCTCGTCCGCCGGGGCGGCGGGGGCGTCGGAGCCGGGCTCCTCTGCCCCGGCTTCTGGGCCGGGTGCTGTCGCGGGTTCCGCTGGAGCCGGGACTGCCCCCTCTGATCCGGTCCCATCCTGGGTTGCGGCCTCCGGGTCCGGCCCGGCCTGGGCCGGTTCTTCCTCCGCCGGCGCGAAGGCGGCCTGGATGAAGTCCTCCACCCCCTCCAGAGTGTCGAAGCAGGCGATGGCCACCTGGTTGCCCATGGCCCCGGCCAGGGCGTCGGGCATCCGGGTGAACAGCCGGGCGTGCTCGCCGCACTGTTTCTCCAGCTCCGGCAGGGTGAGCCGGTAGTCCACCTCATCCCGGCGTCCGGCGTAGACGCAGTAGCTTTTAGGGCCGTCATAGCGGTGGCGCAGCCCGTCAAAGGCCACCATGTCCGCCCAGATCTGGTAGACGTCGGCGCTCTGGCTGAAATTCAGCATGTCCGGGGTGTAGCCCCCGGCGGGGCGCATGTTGACCTCCAGGGCCACGATGTCTCCCTTTTTGCCCAGCCCCTGTTTGCCCCGGGTGAGCCGGAAGAACTCCAGGTGGAAGAACCGGCTGGCGGCCCCGAATGCCTTTAACGTGGCCCTGCCCGCCTGTTCCACGTCGGCGGGGACGGATTTGTCCACATAATAAAAGGTGGGCACGTGCTCGTTGACCATGTCCATAATGGAGTTGCGGGTGATGTGGCTGGCGGCGAAGAGCACCTCTCCATGGGAGTCGCACACCCCGTCGTAGGTGGTCACCTCGCCGGTGACATACTCCTCCAGCAGATAGTCACAGTCCGGACGGCGCCGGAAGAAGGCCCGCAGCTCCTTCTTGTTTTTCAGCTTATAGGTGGCCATGGCCCCCACCCCGTTGTCCGGCTTGGCCACCACCGGGAAGCCCACCTGGGCGGCGAAGTCCAGGGCCTGCTCCGGGGTGGTCTCCGCCGTGACCAGCAGCCACCGGGCCGCCGGGATGCCCGCCTGTTCATAGTACCCCTTCATGACCGACTTGCGCTTGTACCTGTCGATCTCCGCGGTCTTGAGGCCGGTGGCGATGTTGAAGTCGGTGCGCAGGGCGGCATCCAGCTCCAGCCAGTACTCGTTGTTGCTTTCCACCCAGTCCATCTTGCCGTAGCGGCCGGTGAAGTAGCCTATGGCCCGGATCATCTGGTCGTAGTTCTCCAGGCTGTTCACCCGGTAGTATTCGGTGAGGGCCCCCTTCAGCTCCGGGTGCAGGGCATCATAGGGGGCGTCCCCGATCCCCAGCACGTTGACCCCGTTCTCCTTCAGGCGGATGCAGAACCACCGGTAGGTCTCGGGAAAGTTGGGCGAAATAAAGACAAAGTTCACAGCGCTCATCCTCTCTCTCGGTATTTAACGCTTTTATGTATGAAATTATAATCCCGCCGGGGGTGGATTGCAAGAGGAAAGCCTCGCCGGCGGTATTTTTCCGCTCTTGTCCGGGCGGGGGATTTATGGTAACATATAGGCGCAAGACAATGAAGGAGGCGGCGGGTGTGTATCAAGAATATCATAAGGAGTACAGTCCCAGCCTGGAGCGGGAGATGGAGTTTAAGGTCTACGGCCGGGGCGGCAAGCCGGTGCTGGTGTTCCCCTGCCAGAACGGCCGTTTTTTTGACTGGGAGGGCTTCGGCATGCTGGTCACCCTGGGGGACTGGCTGGAGCGGGAGAAAATCCAGCTCTTCTGCGCGGACACCATCGACAGCGAGACCGTCTCCAACCAGCGGGGGGACCCCTATGTGCGGATCCGCCGCCATGAGGCCTGGGTCCGGTACCTGGTGGAGGAGCTGGTGCCCCGCATCCACCAGATCAACCCCTCGGGCCAGGACATCCTGGCCACCGGCTTTTCCATGGGGGCCTACCACGCGGCAAACTGCTTCTTCCGCCGTCCGGACCTGTTCGACAGCGTCATCGCCCTGTCCGGGGTCTACGACACCGGGGCCATGTATGGGGGCTATATGGACGAGCTGGTCTACCTGAACGACCCCTGCGCCAGCCTGTCCAATATGCCGGCGGACCACCCCTATCTCACGCTGTTCAACCAGCGGAAGATCATCATCTGCGTGGGCCAGGGCGCCTGGGAGGGCCCCCTGCTGGAGGGCACCCGCCGGCTGGAGGGGGTGCTCAGGAGCAAGGGCATCCGCGCCTGGGTGGACTACTGGGGGCTGGACGTCAACCACGACTGGCCCTGGTGGAAAAAGCAGCTCCGCTACTTCCTGCCCTTTGTGGTGGGGGAGCTGTGAGCGGGGAGAAGACCATGGGCGGACGGCCGCCCGAGAGAGGACGTAATTGAGTGTGAAGAGAGCTATTTCCATGACCGTGTGGCTGGCGGAGATCATTTTCGGCTGCGCGGCCTTTGCCTTGGGCTTTGACATATTCCTGCTGCCCCACGACATCAACGCCGGCGGCCTGAGCGGCCTGGCCATGATCGTGGTGGCGCTGATCGGGCGGGGGTCCGTGGGCTGGGTGACCCTGCTGGCCAACGTGCCTCTGTTCCTGCTAGGGGGCAAGAAGATCGGACGGAAGTTTTTTGCGGGCTCCCTGATCGGCGCCATCGCCCTGTCGGTGTGGATGGAGCTGTTTGAGCTGCTGCCCCCGGTCTCCACGGAGCCCCTGCTGGGGGCCATCTACGGCGGCGTCATCTGCGGCGCCGGAGCCGGCCTGGTCTTTCTGGCCGGGGCCTCCACCGGCGGTTCGGACATCATCGTCCGGCTGCTGAAGATGCGCTGGCGCAACATCCCCATCGGCAAGATCGTGCTGGGGTTCGACGGAGTGGTGGTGCTGCTGACCGCCCTGGTCTTTCAGGACTTCTCCAGCCTGCTCTACTGCGGCATCACCCTGTTCCTGTGTTCCAAGGTGCTGGACGCGGTGGTGTACAGCTTCGACTATTCCAAGGTGGCCCTGATCATCTCCAGCCAGTATGAGGCCATCGCCCGTGCGGTGGACGTCAAACTGGACCGGGGGGCCACCTATCTCTACGGCCAGGGCGCCTACAGCGGCAAGGACACCAAGGTGGTGCTGACGGCGGTGAAGCGCTATCAGCTGGCGGAGCTCAAGGAGCTGGTGGTGGAGATCGACCCCAACGCCTTCATCATCCTCCAGGACAGCCACCAGGTGCTGGGGGACGGCTTTGCCCGCTACACCAGGGACGCTCTCTGAGGGAAGCGCTGCCGCAAAAAATCTGATCCCGGCCCCCAGAGCCCATTCGCCCGGGGCTGGGCTTCTTTTGGGAGGAATGGCATATGTTTCGCAAGATGCGAAGAGAAAAACAGGCCCTGACCCGGGCCGAGAGCGACGGCGTGCTGGAGCGGGGCACCTCCGGGGTGCTGGCCCTGGCCGGGGACGACGGTTACCCCTATGCCGTCCCCATCAGCTACGCCTACGACCGGCAGACGGGAAAACTCTATTTCCACTGCGCCAGGAGCGGCCACAAGCTGGATGCCATCCGCCGCAGCCCCAAGGCGTCCTTCTGCGTCATCGACCGGGACCAAGTGGTGCCGGCGGAGTACACCAGCTATTTCCGCAGCGTCATCGCCTTCGGCAGGATGCGGATTCTGGAGGACGAGGGGGAGCGGCGGGAGGCCATCGAGCGCCTGGCCCTGAAGTACGCCCCGGAGGACAGCCCGGATCACCGGTGCGCGGAGATCGAGAGGTTCTGGGAGACGCTGTGCCTGCTGGAGCTGACGGTGGAGCACTGCTCCGGGAAAGAGGCCAAGGAGCTGGTCCGGGCCAGACAAGAGACAAATTGAGCGGGGCAGCATCAGCCGGCCGCTGGCAGTCGCCAGCGGCCGGTTTCCCTTTGCCGGGGGGTACGGGGCGCCGGTCACGGCCTTACAGCAGCGATAGTCGGTGTCGATGTTGCGGGCGATCACTCTGGCCTTGATTTTTCTGGCATTGCGCATGGCGTTGTGGCTGCTGCCGGATACATCCAGACTGTAAGATCCGCCCCAGGGACTCCAGATAGGCGTTCCCCGGGTCGACCGCAGCGAGTCCCGACAGCCCTCCATGGTGACATCCACCGGCACCGGGCAGGGCTCCGGGGTGACCATGGTGCCGCACTCCTCGTCGACGGAGGGGGCGGGGAAGACCTCCGCGGTCCCCCGTTGTCGGAATAGCCGATGGACTGGTTGATCTTGGTTTCCCCGGAGGATGGGCCGGTGTGCCGGACCTCAAAGGTCAGTGTGGCGCCCTCGTTGGCGGATACCATCAGCGCCGAAATGCTCCAGTGCAGCGAGTGGGCGGCCAGCATTGTCGCCGTCCCCAGGGTGGGGGCGGGGAGGTCGGTGATGATAAAGTCCGGGTGGATCACCTCATCGATGACGATGCCGGTGGCGCCGGGCCTGCTGCAAGACAAAGCGACCGTGTCATGCTGATTCCCAACGGGGCGAAACATTTTTTTCCGCAGAGAGAAATGCCGGGAAAAGATTCTTCGCCGGCGCACAGGATGACAAAAAGCGGGGGCTGCCGCAGCATGCGCAGCAGCCCCCGTGGGCCGGGCGGCAGGGAAGGGGCACGCTCAGCCCCGCCAGCAGATCTCCGCCCTGGGTCTGGGGGGCAGGTTGGGGTAGCGCTCCCCCTGGGCGTAGCCCACCATCAGGGCACAGCGCAGG
>CAZAIF010000095.1:0-7083 GCA_964485125.1 uncultured Oscillospiraceae bacterium
GCTATTCTTTTAAAGATTGATAAATAGGGGCGCATTTACAGGAAAGTACACCTTTCTGTAAATGCGCCCCTATTGCAATAATATGGCTTCTTCGTAGATCTCCGCCCGGTAGCGGAAGGCGGCAAATGGCATGCCGCACTCCTGGGCCGCCGCTGTGGCCGTGAGCTTGCCCGCCTTCCAGCGCTGATAGGCCCCGTGAAACGCCTCAGGCAGAGGTCTGGGCGGTCTCCCAAACCGGACGCCCTTTGCCTTTGCTGCGGCGATAGCCTCTGCGACGGTCGATGCTCAGTACATAGAGCAAATCGCCCGGCTTTAATTTTTACAGCATCTTGTACTGGGGGCGGTTGAAATCCTTCCCGGACTGCTTGTCCAGGTAAATGCGCTCCGGCGCAACCCCCTTGCCCTGGAGGGCGATCCGCCGCCGGGCCGGTAGTGGTCTTAGTACTCCCGGGCCACTACGTCGGATACAGCTAAGATCTTCATGGGAACTCCTCCGTTTTTTCCGGTTGAGACAGGGCGTCCCGCCAGGATGCCATTGGAGGACAGGGCTCAGAGCCCGGCCAGCATCCGCCCGATCAGGCCGAACACCAGCAGGTGCAGTGGGTAGAGAACATAGAACAGGTATTTGTTGCTCAGCCAGCCCCGCTCGCCGTTGTAGCTCCACAGGGCATAGCCGGAGAAAACGCCGGTGACATACATGGTGCTGACGGCGCAGCCCAGCAGGATGCGGATCCCCTTCTTGTCGTAGGCCAGGTAGTAGATGGCCGCCAGCAGCACCGTGCACAGCCCAAAATTGAACCGCAGCATGCTGCACCAGAGGATAGCCGCCAGGATAATAAACCCCTGGGCCAGCCGGCAGGCCGCTCCCTTGCGGCCGGAAAACAGCCGCAGGGCGTAGAGCATGACCAGGCAGACGGCCAGGGTGAACAGCGGGTTCTGGCCGGACAGATCCCAGAGGACGCCGCTCATAGCCAGGTCATAGGGCACCTCGCTCACCACAGCAAAGCCCAGCATGGTCAGCAGATAGCGCCGGAAGCTGGAGGTGTGCAGGAAGCCCTCCACCAGCAGAAAGGCAAACACCGGCACCGCCAGCCCGCCGATGAGCTGGAATACCGAGGCCCAGCCTGAGAGGACCATCAGATCCGGGTCGGCGGCCAGGGCCTGAGAGAGCTCGTCGGCGGTGTACTGGTTGACGTGGATCAGCCCGTTCTGGAAAATCGACATGCTGGCCGTATAAAACAGCATGGCGATACAGGCGTAGATTTTCAGGTTGGTCCCATTCATCTGAATGGAGATCCGCCTGCGCCTCAGGGGAGATCCTCCGGTATTTCCTCTATCCATTGTCCGTCACCTCAGAGTTCCCGGATGGTTTCCAGGGCCGGGAGCGCCCGGCCGTCGTAGTCGAACAGAGCCTGGTTGGCCCACTCATTGCCGCCGGGGCCCTGCTCCCGGATATAGGAGAGGGCGGGCGGGGTGGCCCACTGGCTGCCGGGCACCGGGAGCCAGGCCGGCTCCCAGCATACAAAGCCCTTCCCCCGCTCCTCGGGCACCTGGCGGATCACCGCCCCCAGGTCCCGGAAGAAGTCGCACTGGCCCTGGGGGGTCATGGGATACTCCACCCCCGCCGCCAGCCGGGCGTTGGCCGCCATTCCCTTGCGCGCCCCGTCGGGGAGCTTCTCCCAGGCCTGGTAGTCCTCCAGGGTGAAGCCAGTGGACACCTCGGCCACGATCAGATCCTTGTGATAGCGCAGGGCGATGTCGTCCATATTGCGCCGCAGATCCTCCATGGCGCCGTGCCAGAAGGGGTAGTAGCTCAGGCCGATGTACTCGAAGTCGGCCCCGCCGGCGGCGAAATAGCTGTCAAACCAGGTGCGGTAGAGCTGGTTGTTGCCGCCGTTGTCCAAGTGGATCATCACCGCCGCGCCGGGGGCGGTCTCCCGGGCCGCCCGGATGCCGGCGTTGACGAAGCGGGCAATGTTGCCGTAGTTGGGGGTGCGGCCCAGGGGCCAGAGCAATCCGTTGGACAGCTCGTTGCCCACCGCCACAATGGCCGGCAGCAGGTCCTCCTCCTTCAGCCGCTCCAGCGTGGCCCGGGTGAAGTCATAGACCGCCCCCTCCACCCCCGCCGCGTCCAGCCCCTGCCAGGCCTTGGGCGGATACTGCTTGCCCGGGTCGGCCCAAAAGTCGCTGTAGTGGAAGTCCAGCATCCACTCCAGCCCCATCGCCCTGGCCCGGCGGGCCAGGGCGATGGTGTGGGGCAGGTCGTTTTCGCCGGCCCCATAGCTCTCCCCTTCCGGGGAGCGGGGGTCGTTCCAGAGGCGGAGCCGGACCAGGTTCATCCCGTAGTCCTTCAGGATCTCCATGGCGCCGCCGGGGACGCCGTGGTCGCTGAAGCGTCCGCCGCACTCCTCCACCTCCAGCAGGGAGGAGAGGTCCATTCCTTTGATCAGGGGTGTCATCCGCTGTGTTCTCCTTTGTCTTTGCTCAGTTTGCGCGCCTCAGCCCTGGGAAAAATCCTCGAAGTCGGTGAAGCGCCGGGCCATGGCGCGATAGCGGAAGCGCACCATCTCGTTCTTGGCCAGCACATCCTCCTCGGTGCCGGTGTACTGGCAGCGGATGCAGTAGTATTCCTTCCTGTCCTTGTCGTAAAACATATCGATGTCCAGATCCCGCATGAAACAGGAGGGGCAGCGGTAATTCAGTTTGCCTTTTCCAGATTGAGCCATGTAGTAAATACCTCCTTATCACGCAGTTTGCCGGTGTAGCCCAGGGTAAACATGGGGCTGAAGGCGTAGCCCTCCTTGATGTAGCCCGCCTTGTCCCGGCCCTCGCAGGTCAGGGAGACCAGGGTCTCGATGGGGGGCAGCTTGCACCAGACACGCTCGGCGCCCGGGGCAGAGGCCTCCCGGCACTTGTACCCATAGGGCAGCTCCACGCTGTCCCCGCCGGCCTCCACCTTCAGGGTCAGGCTGGACATATCCTCGGTGTACTCGGTGGTGCCGTAGCAGCCCACCATGTACTCGTTGATGGTCACGTCGGCCTCCGGGTCGCTCATCTCCAGCACCTTGCGGTCGATGCGGATGCTGCTGCTCCCCTCGGCGAAGGTGATGACGGTCTGGATCTTGACGGTCAGGTCGGCGAACTCGATCTCCACCGGGTCCAGGGTGAGCACCCGGTCGCCCCCCTCCTGGGAGAAATGGGCGTGGGTGCGGCACAGGCACAGATCCACCTCTTCCCCGTTGCGGCACACCTTGGCGCTGCGCACGGTGCCCTCGCCGGCATAATGGGTGAAATAGCCCGCCCGGTACTTCTCCTGGATCAGGAAGGGATAGCTGGCATCCTGGATGTGCTTGGTGCCGATGCCCACCGGCCACTCCAGCTTGGCCACATAGGGCCGCAGGTCCACGATGGCGCCGCCCTGGTCCATGTTGACGCAGGCCCGGAGATAGGGGTCGCAGTACCAGAACAGCTGCTTCTGGCTGCCGTAGAGGATGTCCCGCCACAGGGCGCACTCGGGCTCGGTATAGTGCTTCTTCTGGCGGTAGTAGCCGGCGAACTCGCTCATGGTCATGTCGATGAGCTTGCCCTCCTGCTTGAGCTTGCCGTAGTAGGCGCAGCCGTCCTCGTAGGACTTCTTCAGCAGCTCATAGGGGGCCTCCCACCGGCCCATCTTGTTCATCCAGCCGGGGCCCACGAACATCATGTTGTAGGCGTAGCCGTTGTTGTACTTGGCCAGGGCCCGGTACTGGTCGATCAGGTTGTACAGGTAGGGGTACTCCCAGGTCTTGGTGTCATAGATCATGCCCCGGAGCACGTTCTGGGGATGGGTGCCGAAGTTGGAGCCGTTGCCGTCGTAGCAGGCCAGCAGGTCCCGGGACAGGTGGGGGATGGCCACGATGCCGCTGTCCTCCGCCTCATTGGCGGCGGGGGCGTGGGTGTTCTGCTTGGAGGGGATCCAGGGGGCCCAGGGGCCGCCGTCCATAAAGGTGTACCAGCTGTTGTTGCAGGTGTGGTAGGCCTTGGGGCCCTCCTCCCAGCAGGTAGCCACGGCGCACTTCACCATGGGGTACTCTTCCTTGATGAAGTTGATCAGGTCCGCGTCCATGTAGTAGGAGCCGGTGGACTCGGGATAGAAGCCGAAGCGCTCATAGAACTTGCCAAACACATCCCGGACGATGGCCTTCTTGTCCTCCATGGAGAACATCCAGATGCAGAAGTCCTTTGTCTTGTACTTCTCCCGGAACTGCTCGCAGGGCAGGCCCAGCAGGCTCAGGGCGATCTCGTCGCCGTAGGTGGCGTGGTGCTCCTTGGCGATGACCACCGCCTCGTCGTTGAACAGGCTGGCGTAGGTCATCTGAATGGTGGTCTTGAGCCCGTTCTTGTGGGCGCACTCCTGCTGGAGGCGGAAGATGTCCAGGCTCTCGGTCAGCAGGGCCTTGCGGCCCAGGTCCTCCGCCTTGCCCTGACCGGTGATCTTCTCCGCATACTCGGGCACCATCTCAGGGCGGTGAATGATGTTGACAATAAATTGATCCATAGATGCATTCCTTTCCAGGGCAGTAAAGCGGCAGGCGGGCAGCACACAGCAGACCCGCCTGCCGGATTTTGATAGGGATCAGCCTTTGACTGAGCCGGCCGTGATGCCCTCCACATAGAACTTCTGCATGATAAAGAACAGAATGGCGATGGGAACGGACACCAGGACGCCGCCGCAGCAAAAGATGGTGAAGTAGCTGTTTTGCAGGCTCTTCTCCAGCATGTTGTACAGGCCGATGGCCACGGTATAGTACTGGGAGATGCCCGCGTTCAGGATCATCTTGGCATAGACGAAGTCCGTCCACGGGGTCAGGAAGCTGCTGATGACGGTGTAGACAATGATGGGCTTGCTGGTAGGGATGATGATCTGGAAGAAGATCCGCGCCTCATTGCAGCCGTCCAGCCGGGCCGCCTCGCACAGCGCCCGGGGCACCGTATCAAAGAAGCCCTTGCAGATCAGATACCCCAAGCCGGAGGAGGCCGAGTACACCAGGATCAGGCCCACGTGGCTGTTGGTCAGCCCGAAGGTGCGCAGCACGAAGTATACCGCGATCATGGTCAGCACGCCGGGGAACAGGTTCAGGATGACGCCCACATTCATCAGCGCCTTCCGGGACTTGAACTTGCCGAAGGAGGTGGCGTAGGCCACCATCAGCACGAAGCAGGTGGAGATGATACAGGTGAAGATGGCGATCTTCAGCGTGTTCATAAACCACATCGGGAACTGGTTCACCGTATCGGGCTGGAAGAGCCGGATGAAGTGTTCCACGCTCCACTCTCTCGGGAAGAAGGTGCTGGTGTTCATGCCGTCCGCGGCGCTGAAGGCGGTGCAGATCAGCCAGATGATGGGGATCAGCCAGATCACCGCCAGCACGCCGATGATGACGTTGTGCCCTACGATCCGGACACCCCGCTTGGCGCGCATCCGGGTCAGGGCCCTGCTCACGTCCTGATTGGAGGCGCCGGCCGTCACGTTGGCTTGCTTCATCATTGATACACCCCTTCCTTGTCGCCGCGGATGATGAAGTTAAAGGCGATGAGGGTAAAGATAGCGCACACAATGAACACCATGATGCCGATAACTGCGGCCATCTTGTAGTTATAGTAGTCCTGGGTCAGCCGGAACAGCCAGGTCACCAGCAGGTCTACCTCTCGGGCCTGGGAGTTGGCCAGGGCCTGGTTGGTGGTGACATAGAACCGGTCGGTGAGCAGATAGATGACGTTGAAGTTATTGATGTTCTTGACGAAGTCCGTCACCAGGGTGGGGGCGGTCACCAGGAACAGGTAGGGCATGGTGATGTACCGGAAGGTCTGGAACTTGCTGGCGCCGTCGATACGGGCGCTCTCCAGCTGGTCGGAGGGCAGGTTCATCAGCACGCCGGTAGCGATCAGCATCTGGTAGGGCACACCGACCCAGATATTGATCAGGATGATCATCACATGGGCCCAGCCCGGCGCTGACAGGAACGGGATGTAGTTGGAGGAGATCAAGCCGGCGTTCTGCAAAAACCCTGTCAGTCCGATGTTGGCGCACAGGGTGTTGACGATGCCGTTGTTGGAGAACATATTTCCCATCAGCAGCAGGGAGACGAACTGGGGCACGCCGATGGTGATGACAAACATCAGCCGCCAGAGCTTTCCGCCCCGGGTCAGCTTGCTGTTGAGCAGCAGCGAGAGCAGGATGCCGCCGAAATAGGTGGTCAGGGTGGAGAAGAAGGCCCACACCAGGGTCCAGCCCAGCACTCGCACAAAGGCGTAGCCGAAGGTGACGGTGATGCCGCCGCCGCCCACCAGATTGGCGAAGTTGGTAAAGCCCACCCAGGTAAACAGGTTGGTGGGGGGCATGTGCTGCTGGTCATAGTTGGTGAAAGCCACAAAGATCAGCAGCAGGATGGGGATCACGGTGAATACCACGATGCCCAACACCGGCAGGGAGAGCAGCGTGATGTGGAACTTTTCGTCCAGATAGCTGCGCACGTCCTCCCGGAAGTTGTTGATGTGCTCCCCCCGCTCCGCAGCCTGCTGGAGGTGGTAGACGTTCACCGTGTTCTTGATCAGAACCACAAATGCCACAAACCAGACCACAAAGCTGAACAGGGAGAACAGCAGAATCATAAAGGAGTGGTCATAGTCGTTCCACTCCATTTGCATGGTAGCGATGTTAAAGTTCTGCTCGGCCTGCACCGTGCCCAGGGTGCCGAACTTGGGCACATACTGGCCGGCAAAGAAGACGGAAAAGAGGATCAGCCCCACTTCCAGCAGGGTCATAATCAGCGCCTTGATAAACTGCTTGCGCCGGACATAGCCCGCGCCCCACCAGATCAGGCTCAGCTTGACAAAGGCGTCGCCCTTGACCACAGCCCGGCCGAATTCGGCGAAGAAGCTGCCGATGGAGGCGAAGAAGGAGGAAATGCCACGTTTGACTTTTCCGCCAATACCCACAGCACCTGCATTATCCTTCATGCGGTGCCTCCTTTCTCAGATCTCACATTCCTGGGACGCCGCCCGGAGGGGCTGCGCCGGAACAGGCACAGGCCCTTGGGCTAG
>CAZAIF010000096.1:0-7038 GCA_964485125.1 uncultured Oscillospiraceae bacterium
ATAATTTCAAGTTGGCGTTGACAAATAGTCCACAAATGATATAATTATGCTGCAATTTGATCTTTCACGTGGATGTATTTTATGCATTCTGCTGTGGCGTTGGATCGGGGGAGCCGTCCACGGCGCGGGAAAGGTTACGAGAATTAAGAAATAAGGAGGTCATGTATTTGATTACCAACGTATGGCTGTCCGGATTGTTTGTTCTTCTTGCAATCGCAGTGTTTATCATCCTGTGCTACAAGAATGTTCACACCGGTATCGCCGCCTTGATCTCTGCGCTCATTGCGGCGCTGGGCTCCACCAATTCCTTCTATACTTCTGTTTTTGAGGTCTTCCCCTCCGGAGTTGCCTCTCTGGTTGAGTTGATGTTCTTCGTGTTCACCATCTCCGGCCTGCTGGGATACCTGATGAACGAGACCGGGTGCTCCCGGGCCGTGGGGAACAAGATGATCAAGCTGTTGGGCAAGGACCGGGCCTGGATGGCAATTTCCGCCACCTCCATCATCCTGATGCTGGCCGGCGTGGGCACCTTCATCTTCGTGGTGGTGGTGGTCGCCGCCCCGCTGATGCAGTCCGCCAACCTGCCCCGCAAGGTGGGCATGATCGCCGCCCAAGGCATCGCGCCCGCCATCAACTTCTGCATGCCGGTGCCCAACGTCCCCGGCTCCATCCCCAATGCGTACCTGGGCACCAGTCTCTATGACGCCCCCATCCTGTCCATCGCCACTGGCTGCGTGGGCATCCTTCTGTTCCTGTTCTATCAGATCCACCTGGTCAAGAAGGCTCGGGCCAACGGCGAGGGCTATGACGGAGAGGCCGTGGACGAACTGGATCTGTCGGATGCCGAACTGCCCAGCTTCTTCACCTCCGTGTTGCCCCTGGCGGCTGTGGTGATTTCCGCCATTGTCTTCAGCAACATCAGCTATATGAACAACGCCTACACCACCTGGTCCACCCAGCTGGTGGCGCTGGCTCAGCTGGCCGGCTGCGTGCTGCTGGTCATCCTGCACTTCAAGCGCTGCAAAAAGATTGGCTTTGTCAATATCCTGTCTCAGGGCTGCACCGGCATGTGGGGTTTCCTGCTGCTGGCCGGCTGCGTGTACGGCTTCGGTCAGGTCATCACCTCCGCCGCCTGCATCACCCCCATCCAGGACGCCATCCTGACCCTGAACCTGAACCCCTACATCACCGCCATGATCTCCGTAGCCGTCATCGCCGGTCTGTGCACCGACGGCATCAGCGCCATGATGGTCTGGATGCCCCTGTTCGGCCAGTCCTATCTGGATATTGGCGTCAACGCCGGCGCCCTGCGCCGCCTGTTGCTGTGCACCTCCCAAACCTTCGACTCTCTGCCCCATGCGCAGTCCGTCGCCAACACCCTGGGCGTGTTCGGCCTGACCCATAAGCAGGCGTACAAAGAATTGTTTGTCACCACGGTTATCTTCCCCTGCATCTTCTCCGTGTTCTGCTGCATCTGCTGCATTATCTTCTACGGCGTGTAAACGGATCCACCCAATATCACTCCCCCAACACCAGCGGAGGGGCTGCCTGCGCGCAGGCAGCCCCTTCCTCTTTCTTTCTGAGAAACCACTGCAATTTCCCCTTTGTCTGTGCTAAACTATACTTAGTTTTCAATTTTAGGAGGGCAGGCCTGTGAAAAACACGCCTCCGGCTCTGCGAGCCGTCTACATCGTCCTGGTACCCATCGTGCTGTTGATCATTTTGCTCAACTCCGGCTATCTGCAGCGGTGGCTGACAGCGGCCACCGTTCTCGGCGAGCGCTACAGGGTGGTGGATTACAACTACTACTATTTCGACTACTACAACCGCTTCCTAGAGGAGAACGAATCCTGGCTGGAGGAGCTGGGCTACGATCCAAACCGGGCGGATAACGAGCAGAATTACGACGCCGAGACCACCTGGAAGGAATATTTTCAGGCCCAGGCCGAGGCCAATCTGACGGAAACCCAATATTATTGCGCCCTAGCGGAGGCCGCAGGCTATGAGTTCTCCGAGGAGGAGCTGGAACCGGTGGCGGAGCAGCTGGCGGAGAACGAGGCCTATTGTGCGGAATATAACCTGAGCGCCAAGAATTATTACATCTCCTTCTACGGCTCCGGCATGACCGAGGAGATCTATACCGAGCACCTGACCGATCAGGTGAAAGCCCAGGCCTACAAGGCCCACCTGATTGCCTCCATGGAGCCGGACGCGGCGGAGTTGGAGGCGTATTTGGCCGGTCGGTTCGATACGGAATATCGTTCGGTCAACCTGGCGGTCATCACCCTGGAGGCCCTGCCCGATCGGGAGACCGGCGAAGTGGGCCAGCCTCAGCTCCAGGCCCTCTCCCAGAAGCTGGAGCAGCTGGTGGAGCGGTACGAGGATGGCAGCTCCTTTGCGGAGCTTCAGGCCGCCTTTTCCACCTTAGCCCTGGGCGACG
Source organism: uncultured Oscillospiraceae bacterium (assembly GCA_964485125.1). Taxonomy (GTDB): domain Bacteria; phylum Bacillota; class Clostridia; order Oscillospirales; family Oscillospiraceae; genus UMGS1766. The sequence continues at coordinate 2,441 of CAZAIF010000096.1, forward strand.
GCCAGGGAACGGTGACCAACGGCACCTACACCACCCTGCCCGGAGTGCTGGCGGACTGGTGCCTGACGGATCAGGATGACCTGACCGAGGGGGAGACCTATTCCGTCGTGGATCAGGAGGTCGGCATCGCCTACTTTGCCGTGCTGGAGGGCTTTGGCTCTGCCGGCGCAGAGGAGGATGCCAGGACAGAGCTGAATACCGCCGCCCTGGAGGAACAGTGGGCGGCGGCGTCCACGGATTACCAGGTGAGTTACAACGCCATCGGCATGTTACTGGCCACCGGCTGAGGGGAGGAGTTTGAAGCATGAGCAACAACAAAAAGAAGAAGGCCCCCCAGCAGGTGACCTCCCATAAGACCGGGGCCCCCATCACGCCCCCCAAGCCGGCGGAGGTGCCCGAGGCCACCAAAAAGCAGCGGAAAAATGTGGCCAAGCACTCCACCATCATCTTTATCTTCACGGCGGTGGCCCTGCTGGTGATTTTCGCCGGCCGCTGGGTCTTCGCCATCACCAACGGCTACTACGACACCTTTGTCAACCACGGCGACGCCCTCTCCTCCGCCACCGCCAATATGGAGGGGCTCACCCCCTCGGAGGGAGAGGCGGCCTCCCTGCTGGAGCTGGAAAAGCAGTGGGATCTCTACATCTCTTCCCGGCTGTGCAACGAGATCAACATCACCGCACAGGACGGAGTCAACCTCCACGGCTATCTCTATGACGAGGGCAGCGACACCACCGTCATCTATATCCCCCGTTTTGCCCAGGACGGCACCTCCGACTTTCTGCCTGGGACGTGGTTGGCCGGGGAGCAGGGCTATAACCTGCTGCTGCTGGATCAGCGCACCCACGGCGAGAGCGGCGGCGAGGTGTTCAGCTACGGCTATTTTGAGCAGCAGGATCTGGCAGACTGGCTGGATTGGACGGAGCGCACCCTGGGCAGCCAGCATGTGCTGATCTGGGGGGAGGGCACCGGGGCCAACACCGCCCTGTTTGCCGAGGCCAGCGGCCTGCTTGCGGGCCGGGTGGACCTGATTGTGGCGGAGAGCCCCTACGGCTCCCTGCACCAACTGGCCGCCCGGAACATCTTCCACTGGTTTACCGTCCCGGCCTTCCCCTTCCTCTACACCATCGAGTGGAAACTGAACCACGGCGACGCCGGCTATCAGGTCTCCGACACCAACCTGCGCCAGGCCCTGGAGGGGGCGGACTGCACCACCCCGGTGCTGTTCCTGACCTCCCTGGAGGACGACTATATCCTGCCCCAGTGGACGGAGGATGTGGTGGAGGTCTACTCCGGCGAAAAGCAGGAGATCTCCGGCGGCGGCACCCACGGCACCGTGTACACCGCCCGGCAGCAGGACATTCACGAAGTCATCAAGAGCTATATGGCCTCATAAGGAAAACCGGAAAGGAGACGGACAGCATGAAGGAACACAACTGCGATATTCTGGTGATCGGCGGCGGCGGCAGCGGCCTGGTGGCGGCGGTCCGGGCCCGGGAGCTCAGCGGCAAGAAGGTCATGGTGCTGGAGAGCGGCAAAATGCCCGGCGGCGGCATGATGTTCGCCTCCACCATGCGCACCTTCCACAGCCGGTGGCAACAGGAGCGCAACATCCCCGACCAGGCCAACGACTTCATCCGCAAGGGGATGGATTTGACCCTCTGGAAGCTGAACCCCAAGCTGGTGACCCGGGCGGTGCTGAGCACCGGGGCCTTCTTCGACTGGTACTACGAAAAGGAGTTGCCGGAGATTCAGGCCAAATACGAGGCCCGGCCCTATGTCTTTGACATCCCGGTCCAGGGCCAGCCCGGCCCCCAAATCGACGGCTTCCACAACGGCTCCGGCAAATACATCGTCAACACCATGGTTCGCCAGTGCCAGGAGCAGGGCATCGATATTCTGCTGAACCACCGGGCGGTGGACGCCCAGGTGGAAGACGGAAAAATCACCGCCATTCTGGCCGAGACCCCGGAGGGCATGGAGTGCTTTGCCTGCCAGACCTGCATTCTGGCCTGTAGCAGTTGGATCAAAAATGAACAGGTGGTCAGGAAGGTCTCCCCTGCCTTCGCGGAGGCGGAGGTGCTGCCCAACGCCCACCAAAACCCCAATTACCGGGGGGACGGACTGACCATCGCAGAAAAGGCCGGGGCTTGGATCGACTGGAGCAAGTTCTGCCTGCGTGTGATGGGCCCGATTTGCAGCTTTACCGAGACCTCTCCCTTCGATGCGTTGACCCACACCAACTATGGCATACTGGTCAACTTAAACGCCCAGCGGTTTGCAGCGGAGCCGTTGGCTCCCCGGATGGACCCCTTTGACACCGGCCATGTGCTGCTGCAGCAACCCAAGGGTCGCAGCTTCTTCCTCTATTCGAAAAACACGCTGGAGCAGGCCATCGCCGATACCAAAGGCACGGCCCAGATCAGCGGCCCCAACCCCTTTGGGGTTCCGGAGTTGCCCGACCTTGAGGTGGTGGACGGCTGGTTCACCGAGAAGCTGGCCCAGGGCAGCCATGAGGTGGGCAAGGCTGACACGCTGGCAGAGTTGGCCAAGCAGATCGGCCTGGATCCCGAGCAGCTGCAGGCCTCCGTGGCGGAGTACAACGCCTCCTGCGCCGAGGGGGTGGACTGGAATTTCTACAAGGAGCCGGGCCATCTGCTGGCACTGACCGATGGGCCCTTCTACGCGGTGGGCTGCAAGCTGTCCACCGACGGCGCCTTCGGCGGCGTCACCGTGGATGAGAACATGCAGGCCCTGCGGCCCGACGGCTCCCGGGTGGAGGGGCTGTATGTCACGGGTGACTTTGCCAACGGCCGCCACATCGTCATGGATGGTGTGAAGAAGCAGGTGCTCAATGACATGTCCTGGGCACTGTCCTCCGGCTTCATTGCCGGCACCGCTGCGGCGGAGTCTGCCCGGTGATCCCGGACGGGCCGCAGTTTTATGTTTGATCTGTTTTCACGGAACTTATGCGCACTTGCGTAGCCGGAAGGAAGGGGCTCTGTGAACACAGGACTGGAATCGCTATACCAAATGGCCCATGCCGAGAGTCTGCAGGAAATCTATGACCTAACGTACCAGATCACCGGCAACCCGCTCTTTATCACCGATACCTACCTGATCGCCATCTGCGTGAAGTCCGGGACGGAGGAAAAGGGACGGGAGGAAAACCAGTTGGATCCCTCCACGAAGCGGATCTTGGACGACTTCCGGGCACAGCGCCACCGGGTGTTTTTCTATAACTCCGCACTGATCTGCCTCAATGGAGCCGACGTCTCCATTGAGATCTGGGTGGAACAGGCCCCGAAACTGAACCAGCTGACGGAGAAGTGGGAGCTGCAGGCCGGGGTAAGCCGCCGGATTGAGAGCCTAGATCGCCTGCTGGACTATTACCAGCAGGCCCAGAGCGCACTGGAGCTGGGCATCTAGCTCCAGCAGTCTGCCATCTTTACCAGCTATAACGCCTTGTTCTCCTTCCTCCTATCCCACCGGATCAGCGACAGTGACCTGGACCTGTTTGTGCATCAGAAGATCCAGACTCTCCAGGAGTATATCAAAGATCTATATGAAAATGAAGAAGTAAGTTTGCGTGAAATTGCCCGGCGGACGAAATTGAGTTTCCAGACCGTGCAGAAATATGCCTACAAGGAAGACTGGAATGAGGAAGAACTGCCCAATCTGGAAGCGGCGAACTATCCGGTACTGGAGGCGTATATCCCAGTGATAGACGAGTGGATGGAGGCAGACCGAAAGATTCCACGGAAACAGCGGCATACAGCGGTGCGGATCTATGCCCGGCTGCGGGATGAAAAGGGGTACCCAGGCAGCTACTCCAGCGTGAAGCGGTATGTGCGGAAGAAGAAGCTGGTGATGAAGCTGGCGGCGGAGGGGTACCTGCCCTTGGCACAGCCGGCCGGGAATGGGCAGGTAGACTTTGGAGAGAGCATTTACTACGATGGCAAAGGCCAGGAACAGAAGGGATATGCGCTGACGGTGTCGTTTCCCCAGTCCAACAAAGGCTATACGCAGTTTTTCCCATCTCAGAACCAGGAGTGCCTGCTGACAGGATTGCAGCGGATCTTTGAACACATAGGCGGGGTGCCGCCCCGCCTGAAGTTTGACAACCTGTCCACAGCGGTGGCCCAGGTGCTGGAGGGGAATGAGCGTGTGCTGACAGACGGATTCCGCCGGTTCATGCTGCATTACCGGTTCCAGGCAGATTTCTGCAACCCGGCTTCTGGGAACGAGAAAGGGAATGTAGAGAACAAGGTGGGATACAGCCGGAGGAACGCGTTTGTTCCCGTTCCAACGGTAACCTCGTTTGAAGCATTTAACCAATGGTTGTGGGAGTGGTGTGAGAAGGACGCCCAGCGGCTCCACTACAAATATAAGCTGCCCATTCAAGAGTTATGGGCAGCGGACGAAAACAGCTTGCTGAAGCTGCCGGAGCATCCGTTCTCTATCTTCCGGTACGAAGCGGTGAGCGTGAACAAATACGGGTTCGCAGTCATTGATACCAACCGCTACGGGCTGTCTCCGGCTTTGGCGGGAAGGATCGTACAGGCAAAGGTTTTCTTTGACCACATCGAGTTTTATCA
>CAZAIF010000097.1:0-7026 GCA_964485125.1 uncultured Oscillospiraceae bacterium
AATCATCGTTCGGTACGGAGCACGGTGCGACAGACGAGGTTCTGACCGGGAAAATCTGGGGGTATAGCTCAGCTGGGAGAGCGCTTGAATGGCATTCAAGAGGTCAGCGGTTCGATCCCGCTTATCTCCACCAAAAGACCAGGCAAACGGTGAAAAACCGCTCGCCTGGTCTCTTTTTTGCACATTTGACGGCCTTATATTGCCCGCTCTTTAGGATTGTGCGGCTGATCTGTCCGTCCGTAGCGTCGCCGGAGCCGGAATAAAACAGAGAGAATTCGGTGGCGGCCGGGGCCCGCAGGATCAGGGAGACAGACCCGCAAGCGCCGGAGCCGTTGGTGGTTGCGGCAAAGTAAATGACGGTCTCCGGATGAGAGGCCCCATTATAATTGGGCGTGATCTGCATATAATTTGCCGTGTGGAACAGGGCGGATACATGATAGCAGATCAGATATTATCCGGCCGCCAGGGCAATGTGATTGATGTCTGTCTGGGCGCCGTCCCGGTATGGTGCCCACGGGCGGAAGCTGTAAGGCCCGTGGAAGCGCAGGGGGAACGGCATGACGGTGTCATGCCGTTCCCGTGTTGTCCTGCCCGATGTCTGGGCTCACTGGCAGCAGCTTTTTCTCAGCTCGCTGAGGAGGTCGATGTCGCTGGAGGTGGAGGGCGGGAAGAACTGGCCGATGGGGAAGTTGACCTGCTGGAAGATCTCGCAGGGGTCCTCGTCGCAGTGTTCCAGATCGCACTCCTTGTCGGGCATGCAGTAGTCGTAGACCGGGATGAGCAGCTGGGAGTCCCGCTCCAGCCGGAGGATGGAGAACTGGCCCAGGCTGACGTACAGCCGCCGCACGGTGTTGTTCTCCAGACTGATGGGCTCGTCAAAGGCGGCCTGGATGCCCGCCGGCACCTCCGCCAGAACGCTCTCGCCGCACATGGGCCGCTCGCAGACATTGCACAGCTTCAGCGACAGGATAATGGGGTCCACCGCCTCCACCACAGCCTGGGGGTTGTGGTTCCCCAGCACCAGCTCCTCCTGGGTCTCCGCGCAGGGGTCGACGGAGGAGAAGACCTTGGCCGCCCCCTCGCTGCCGAAGAGCATGGCCCGCTTGTCGAACACCGCCAGCCCGGTGATCTGGACGGGGCGGCTGCAGCCGGAGAAGGCGTCGCAGGTGACTTTGTAGTAGTAGCGCAGATCTACGGTGTAGAAGCCTCGATTGAAGCCCATGGGCTCCACGGTGACCATCACATAGAGCAGGCAGGCACGCCCCGCCTTGACGCAGGTGGCCTGGTCGATGACGGGCTGGGAGGACTGGGTGGGGTAGACGCGCAGATCCTCGATGCAGTCCTTGGCCTGGCAGGAATCAAAGACTTTCTTCGTATGGATACAGGTCGCTTCCCGCACGGCGCTGAGGTCGCAGACCGGGCCGGGAGCAGCAGTTTCTGCCATAAGATAACCTCCTTGGGATAAGTAGGGAAGGGCGCGCTGGACTCCTTCCATGTCATCCTATGCGCCCGGGGAGAAACGGTGCGAAAAAGAGGGGTGAAAAACACCGCCGCCTGTGCTATGATAACCGGTGAGGTGAAGTACAATGGAGATTGAGCGCAAATTCAAGCTGAACCAGTACCCGGATCTGCCCGAGACCGCCTCCCTGGATCAGTGGCAGGGCTACCTGGCCATAGACCCCGAGGTGCGGATCCGCAAAACCGTCAACCATACGGCGGGGACGGAGAGTTATATCCTGTGCATCAAAAGCGTGGGGGATCTGGTGCGCCACGAGGTGGAGACGGACATCACCCGGGACCAGTTTGAGGAGCTGGCGGGCATGCTGGCCTATCCGCTGATCCATAAGCAGCTGCACGCCTACCGTCTGCCCGACGGCCATATCATCGAGTGCTCCGTGGTGGACGAGGGGGCCTTCGCCTATGCGGAGGTGGAGTTTGCCGCCGAGGAGGAGGCAAAGGCCTGGACGCCGCCGGAATGGCTGGGCCGGGAGATGACCTATGAGAAGGGGCTCAAGATGCGCTGCTATTGGAGCGACCGGAGTCTGGCCGGGCAGATGTGAGAACAAAAGAAAATAGAGACGATTCCACCCGGCCCGGAGCGCTGTGTCAGCGCTCCGGGCCGGGTTTTGCAGTCATAGGCTGGGACAACCCCTCATAGAGTGATAGGGAAACGGAGGTCGATGTCCTGATGTACGATCAAGCCTTTGCGGAGTGCGCGGCCATCCTGCCCCAGGCGGTGCGGGAGGCCCTGTCCGCTGTGCCGGTGGATGGGGGAACGGCCTGGGAGGAGATCCGCCTCCGGGCGGGCCGGGGCGTCTTTCTCCAGGGCCGTGGGCGGGAGCGGCCGGTCCTGCTGGCCGGACAGCCCCTCCAGATCACCAGCCAGGATCTGAGCACGGTGTTGGAGCGGGCCACCCAGTCCTCCTATCAGTCGGCCTCCGAGCAGCTGCGCCGCGGGTTTTATACCTTGCGGGGGGGCCACCGCATCGGAGTGAGCGGCGCCGTATCGGTGCGGGAGGGGAGGGCGCTGGCCTTCCGGGAGCTCTCCTCTCTCTCCATCCGGGTGGCCAGGAGCTTTCCCGGCATCGCCGGGCCGCTGGAGGGGGAGCTGCTGGAGAGGGGGGCCTTTCCCTCCACGCTGATCCTATCGCCGCCGGGGGCGGGAAAGACCACCCTGCTGCGGGAGCTGCTGCGGGTGCTCTCCGACCGGTTTTCCCTCCGTCCCGCCCTGGCGGACGAGCGGGGGGAGGTGGCCGCCCTCTGGCGGGGGGTGCCCCAGCTGGACGTGGGAAGACATACCGACGTGCTGGATGGCTCTCCCAAGGCGGAGGGAATGCTCCTGCTGCTGCGCAGCATGAACCCTCAGGTGCTGGCGGCGGACGAGATCACCGCCCCGGAGGACGTGACGGCCATCTCCATGGCGGCCAACTGCGGCGTCTCCGTTCTGGCCACCGCCCACGGCGGCAGCCTGGAGGAGCTGGGACGGCGCCCCCTCTACCGGCGGCTGCTGTCCCAGCGGGTGTTCCGGCGGGTGATCCTGATCGAGCGCACCGGCGCCGGGGAGCGCGTCTACCGGGTGGAGGCGCTGCCGTGCTGAAGGCGCTGGGAGGGCTGGCGGTCTTCTGCGCCCTGAGCTGGTGCGGTTTCCACCGGGCCGGCTGGTATGCCCGCCGGATCGCCTGCCTGGAGGCCTGGCGGGGGGCGGCGCTGGAGGGGGAGCGGATGCTCTGCGACCTGGAGGAGAGCACCCCCAGGTTCCTGGAGCGGCTGGCGGCGGAGAATCCGCTGGAAACAATGGCCCGGAGCTGCCTGGCCCGGCTGGGCCGGGGGGAGCGGCTGGAAAAAGCCTGGACGGAGGCCCTGGAAGAGGCGGCGATGCCGCTGACCGAGGAAGAGCGGCGCACCATCGCCGCCCTGGGGGCGGTGATCGGCCGGTACGACGTGGCCATGCAGCGCCCGGCGCTGATCGCCGCCCGCCGCCGGCTGGAGGGGCATCTGCTCCAGGCGGAGGAGGAAAAGCACCGGCTGGGCCGGATGTGGTCCGTGCTGGGGGTGTCCGCGGGGATCTTGGCCGTGGTGCTGCTATACTGAGGAGAGGGATACAGGTTATGGATGTCAGTCTGATTTTTCGGATCGCCGCCATCGGCATTGTGGTCTCCGTGCTCAATCAGGTGCTCGCCCGCTCCGGCCGGGAGGAACAGGCTACCATGACCACCCTGGCCGGGCTGGTGGTGGTGCTGATGATGCTGGTGCGCCAGATCGCGGATCTGTTCGAGCTGGTGCAGACGCTGTTCGGGCTATGATGGAGCTGGTGTTCCGGGCCGGATGCGCGGCGGCGGTGGGCAGCGTCTGCGCCCTGGCCCTGCGGCGCTATGTGCCGGAGCTGGCTCTGGTGCTGGGGGTGGCCACGGCGGGCATGGTGCTGCTGATGATGCTGGAGACCGTCGTCCAGGTGCAGCAGTGGCTGGAGGAGCTGACGGGGCTGGCCGGGCTGGACGGGGAGCTGACCGGCCCGGTGTACCGGGCGGTGATGATCGCCATCCTCTCCCGGCTCACCGCCCAGATCAGCCGGGATGCGGGGGAGGGAACCATCGCCCTGTGCTGCGAGATTGCGGGCACCTTCGCCGCCCTGTGGGCCATTGTGCCCCTGCTGCGCCGGGTGATGGAGTTGATCGGAGGACTGGTGGCATGAAAAGACTGGCGGTCATCGCCCTGCTGCTGGCGCTGCTGATCCCCTGGGCCGGGGCGGAGGAGGATCTGGCGGAACAGCAGCGGGACAGCCTGGACACCTCCGGTCTGGAGGAGGCGGCGCCCGACAGCCTGGACGGGGTGGGCGCGCTGGAGCTGACCGACTTGGGGCAGGGGCTGGAGCTTCTGAAAGAGACGGTTTTGGGCGGGATGGGGGAGATCCTGCGCTCCTCGGTGCGCAGCGCCGCCCTCCTGGTGCTGATCGTGCTGTTCTGTTCCCTGGCGGAATCGGTGGGGGAGACCGGCGGGGGGCTGAGCGGCCAGGCGGTGCGGCTGGCCGGGGCGGGTGGCGTGGCGCTGGCGGCCCTGTCGGATCTGAACTCCCTGGTGGGCCTGGGCCGGGAGACCATCCAGAGCCTCTCCGACTTCACCACGGTGCTCATCCCCACCCTGACCATGGCCTCGGTGGCCAGCGGCAGCGTGGCGGCCGCACCGGTGCGCCAGGCGGTCACCCTGCTCTTCTCCAACCTGCTCACCCGGCTGATCAGCGGGGTGCTGCTGCCCATGACCTACGCCTACGCGGCGGTGTGCGTGGCCTCCGCCGCTCTGGAGGGGGACAGGCTGCAGCCCTTGGGAAAGCTGCTGCGCTGGTGCGTGGTCACGGCTCTGACCGTGCTGCTGCTGGCCTACACCGGCTATATCGCCGTGGCCGGCAGCGTGTCCGCTTCGACGGACGCCGCCACGCTGAAGGCGGCCAATCTGGCCATCTCCGGCATGATCCCGGTGGTGGGCGGCATTCTGTCCGACGCCACCCAGGCGGTGTTCTCCGGGGCCTCCATCCTGCGCAACTCCATCGGGCTGTTCGGGATGGTGGGGGTGCTGGGCTTCTGCGCGGTGCCCTTTCTGCGGCTGGGGGTGCAGTTTTTGACCTACAAGCTGGCGGCCGCCCTGAGCGCCGTCCTATCCGATCACCCGGCCTCCCGGCTGATCCAGGATTTGGGGAACGTGTTCGCCCTGGTGATGGGGATGGCGGGGGCATGCGCCATGGTCACGCTGCTCAGCCTGATCACGACGATCTCGGCGGTGCTGCCATGACGGAGGCGGTCAAGAGCTGGATCTGCTCCATCCTGGGGGCGGCCCTGGTGCTGGGGATTTTGGAGGCGGCGGCGCCCAAGGGGCCGGTGCGCAGCGTGGCCCGGCTGGCCGCCGGGCTGGTGCTGGTGGTCGTCATCTTCGCCCCCCTGGCGGAGTGGATGCCCGGATGGATCACCGGGGCGGTCCGGGAGGAGCTGGAGTCCGTTACCGCCTTCTCCCCGGAGCTGGAGGAGACGGACAAAAGTTATCTGGAGACCATCATGTCTCAGCGGGCGGCGGAATATATTGTGTCACAGGCCCAGGCACTGGGGGTGTCCCTGGAGGCCAGCGTCACCTGCAGCTGGACGGAGGAGGGGCTTCCGGTGCCCGCCGCTGCGGCGCTCCGGGGAGAGGTATCCGGGGAGACGCGGCAGGTGCTGAACGAGATCATCCAGGAAGATTTAGGAATTCCGGCGGAGCAGATCACGTATGAGGAGGTGGCGCCGTGAGCGGGAAGCTGGATTTTGCCGGGCTGGCAAAGCGCCTGGGCAAATACAAGTATGTGGCCCTGATCCTGTGCCTGGGCGTGGTCCTGATGCTCTGGCCTACCCAGAGCATCAGCGGCCAGGAGGAGGACGCCGCGTCCACCGTCCAGACGGCGGAGGGCGAATTCCGCCTGGAGGAGCTGGAGGAGAAGCTGTCCGCCGCCCTCTCGGAGATCAACGGGGTGGGCGAAGCCACGGTGATGCTCACCCTCCGCTCCAGTGGGGAGGAGGTGCTGGCCCAGAACACCTCGGAGGGCAGCACCAGCGACCGGGAGACCGTCATCGTCTCCACCGGCAGCGGCACCGAGGAGGCGGTCAGCGTCAAGACCATCTACCCCCAGTTTCAGGGCGCTTTGGTCGTCTGCGACGGGGGCGGGAACGCCAGTGTCAAGCTGGCGGTATTGCAGGCGGTATCGGCGATCACCGGGCTGAGCTCGGATCAAATTTCAATCTGTCAGAGAAAGTGAGTGTGTGCATGATGAAGGTGTGGAAGCGGAACGCGGTCGTGGCGGCCATCGTCCTGTTCGTCTGTGTGGCGGTCTATCTGAACTGGTCCTACGGACAGAGGAGCACCCTGGCCTCCGCCGACCAGTCCACCGAGACCAAGACCCTGGGGGAGGCGGAGCTGGTGGGCACCCAGGAGGAGATCACAGCGGCGGCGGTGGAGGACACGGAGATCGAGGCTGTGGCGGAGGTGCAGGAGGAGAACTACTTTGACGCCGCCCGGCTCTCCCGTCAGGAGGCCCGGGACGAGGCGCTGTCCATCCTCCAGGCCACGGTAGACGACCCCAACGCCGATGAGGCGGCCGTGGCCGCCGCCAGCGAGAGCATCACCGCCATGGCCAGCGCCACCATGGCCGAGTCGGAGATCGAGAACCTGGTGGCGGCCAAGGGCTATGAGGACTGTGTGGCCTACATCGGGGAGAACAGCGTCAGCGTGGTGGTGGCCGCGCCCGAGGAGGGGCTCCAGGCTGCCGACGTGGCGAAGATCACCGACATCGTGCTGGGCCAGACCGCCTTTTCCGCCGACCAGGTTAAGGTCATTGACGCCGCCCAGAACTGAGGCGGGCCATACAGTGCAGGGCAGGCGCCCCGGCCAATGAGAGCCGGGGCGCCTGCCCTGTGTTTATTCTACCAGAAAACCCTGTGCAGGACAAGACTTGTCTTGAGCCTCCGGGGCGGCTATCATGGGGAGGGAAGGAAGTGAGGCGCATGCCGC
>CAZAIF010000098.1:0-6844 GCA_964485125.1 uncultured Oscillospiraceae bacterium
GGTGGTGGCGCCGATGACCTGGATCTCCCCCCGGGACAGGGCGGGCTTCAGGATGTTGGCGGCGTTCATGGAGCCCTCGGCGTCCCCGGCCCCCACGATGTTGTGGATCTCGTCGATGACCAGGATGACGTTGCCCGCCTTGCGGATCTCCTCAATGAGCCCCTTCATCCGGCTCTCGAACTGGCCCCGGAACTGGGTGCCCGCCACCAGGGCGGTCAGGTCCAGCAGGTAGACCTCCTTGTCCTGGAGCTTATAGGGCACCTGGCCCTGGGCGATGCGGATGGCCAGCCCTTCGGCGATGGCGGTCTTGCCCACGCCGGGCTCGCCGATCAGGCAGGGGTTGTTCTTCTGGCGGCGGTTCAGGATCTGGATGACCCGCTGGATCTCCTCCTCCCGGCCGATGACCCCGTCCAGCTTGCCGGCCCGGGCCCGGTTGGTCAGGTTGATACAGTAGTTGTCCAGGAACTTCTTCTTGCCGTTCTTGGGCTTCTCCTGGCCCTGGCGGCCCTGGCCGGGCTTGCCGCCGCCGGAGGGGTTGTCCTCCCGGGGGGCGGGGGCGTTCTGGTTATTGGCCCCGAAGAGCCGGTTCAGGAAGGGGAAGGTAGCGGTCTTCCCCTCGTCCTCCTCGTCGGAGGACGCCCCCTGTTCCTGGGGCACCAGCCCCTCCAGGTTCTCGCCGCTGTTAAAGGCGGTCATCATCTCGTCGGTCAGGTTGTCCAGGTCCTCGTCAGAGATCCCCATCCGTTTCATCATATCATCAATGGGCTTGATGCCCATGGAACGGGCGCATTTCAGGCAGAGACCCTCGTTTTTGGTCTCGCCGTTTTCAATTCTGCTGACAAAGATGATAGCGATATTTTTATGGCACTTAGAGCAGAGCGTAGGCTGCATAAAGGCGACTCCCTTCCTGCCCGGCCGGAGCCGGGCGATCAAACATCTCGTATAAATACAGGCCCCGGGCGTGTCCCCGCCGGGGCGGCGGCCAAAGGGCCGGGCTCTCCCACCTCACCGCCCCTGTCGTCCCCCGTCGGAAGTGGGGAAACGGAATTGATTTACTCGGGTTTGATATGGATTATGACAGATAATTGTGAACAAAGTATGTTTCGAGCAATAAATTTTAGTAAATGCCGCTGAGTTCCGCCATCCAGCGCAGCAGCACGGTGCCGTCCACCAGGCCCAGGGGCAGCAGGCCGAACAGCAGCAGCACCCAGACCGCCAGGCAGAGCAGGATCAGTCCCTTCAGCCCCCCCAGCAGGGCGCCCCCCAGGTGGTTGAGCAGGTGTAGCCCCGGGATCCGGTCCAGCAGATCCAGTAGCAGCACCGCCAGACGGCACACCAGCTTCAGGGCCAGAAAGCCCACCACGAACAGGATGACCCAGCCGATGGCCTGGGCCACCTCCCGGGCGATGGCCGGGGCGATGGAGCCGGCCAGGGCCTCGGTGGCCCCCTCCAGCAGGTCTTGGACGCCGGGGATCAGGCCCAGCACCCCCAGATCCCCTCCGCCCCCGGAGGAGCTGGAGACGCTCTCCGCCATGGCCTCGGCCAGGCGGCGCTGGACATAGGGCTCCACCCCGGGCAGCAGCAGGTCCACCGTCAGGGGCGCGCCCCAGCCGGCGATGAACTTGGCCCCAAACAGGGACACCAGCCAGGTCATCACCCCGGACAGGGTGCGGAACATCCCCCGGCTGTAGCCGAAGATCAGGAACATCAGTATGACGGCGACACAGATCAGGTCGGGAAACAGTTGCAGTACGGTCAAAGAAATCCTCCTTTCCGCCGCTCCCCAGCCGGGGGACGGGCGGGATATGGGTTCAGCCGGGCAGGTAGAGGCTGGCGCTCTCGTTGCTCACCAGCAGGGCGGAGCCGTCGGCGCGCATCAGCACCCGGCGGGCGCCGCTCTCATTGGCCGTGGAGGCGTACACGGTGAGATCGCCGCGATAGATGGTCAGCTCTCCCGCAGTGAGCACCGCCAGATAGTTGCCCGCGGCGGAGAGATCCAACACCTCCTCGCTGACGGCAAAGGACTGCTCCGTGCCGTCCGCCCCCAGCAGCAGCACCTCTCCGGCGCCGCCGCTCTGGTACTTGGTGCAGTAGGCCGCCGCGAAGCCGTCTCCCCCCAGGGAGAAGGCGCGCAGATAGCGGCCGGAGTCCACGCTGGAGAAGGCGACGGCCTGCTCCTGGACACAGTAGGCGCCGTACTCCCCCATCACCCAGAGGGCGTCCGCCTCCCAGTCCATGTCCAGCACGATGTCGTCGGAGAGGGGGCAGCGGGCCAGTTCGGCCCCGTCGGAGACGCTGTAGAAGATCAAGGTGGAGTAGAACCCGGAGTCGTCCTCCCCGATGGTCACCGCCGCCAGGGTCTGGCGGTCCGGGGAGAGGATGGCGTCGGTGACAAAGGCGCTGGAGATGTTCTCGGTCACCACAGGGCTGAGGGCGGCGTTGTAGACGGTGACCGCCGCCTTGTAGCCGCTGGCCTGCTCCACGATGGTGACCCAGCCGCCCTCATCCACCCGGGCGGCCAGGATGCCCTGGTCCCCGGCGGCGGTATAGGTCCAGGCCACCTCCCGGTCATGGATCAGGTAGAGCCCGCTCCCCCCGGCGTCATAGGCCACCGCATAGCTCCCGGCGGCGGAGATGACGGGCTGGGCGAAGGTGACCGCCTCGTCGAGCACCAGGTTCCCGCTCCGGGCCACCAGCTGGAGCCCGGTCTGGGAGCATACCAGGATGCCCCCGTCCAGAGCGGCCACGGCGCCCCCCGAAGCGGAATCATAGGAGAGCACCTCGGCCTGGATCCCGGCGGTGGAGCGGTAGGTCAGCGCCCGCCGGAGGGCGTCCACATTGAGTTTATCCCGGTTGGCCACCAGATAGACCGCCCCCAGCACCAGCAGCACCGTGACGACCAGGGCGGCGGCCCGGCTCAGCAGCACCCGGAGGCGGCTGGGGGGCTTTTTCGCTTTCTTCTGTTTTTTCTGTTTTCCCGCCGGGGAGGAGGGCTGGGTCCGCTCCTCCGGCGGCTGCTTTTGTCTCGATTGATCCATCGCGCAAATCCTCATGGCGGAGGGGGCCGCCCTCCCCGGGTCAGGCCGTGGGGTCGGTCTCCAGCCCCACCGGCTCGTTATACCAGAGCTTGGTCATATAGAGCCCGCCCGGCGGGACGGTGGGCCCCGCGTCGGTGCGGCTGCCCCGCTCCAAAATGTCGCTGATGCCGTCCGGGGTCAGCTTGCCCTCGGCGGCGTAGAGCACGGTGCCGGTCATGGCCCGCACCATATTGTATAGAAAGCCGTTGGCGCACACCTTCAGCTCAATCAGATCCCCCTTGCGGCAGACGTCGAAGTAGTAGACGGTGCGCACGGTGGAGCGCACATTGGTACCCACCGCCCGGACCGCGGCGAAGTCGTGGGTACCCACAAAGCGCCGGGCCGCCTCGGCCATCACCGCCTCGTCCAGGTGCTTGGGGTAAAAATAGGCTCGATTGACATAAAATGCATTCCGTATCCGGGAGTTGTACACCCGGTAGGTGTACTCCTTCTTCAGGCAGGAGGCGATGGCGTTGAAGCCCTCGCTGACCTCCCGGGCGGAGACCACCACGATGTCCTCGGGCAGCCGGGTGTTCACCGCCAGGGGCAGCCGCTCCACCGGGATGGCGGAGGTGGTGCGGAAGTTGGCGATGTAGACCTCGGCGTGGACCCCGGCGTCGGTGCGCCCCGCCCCGGTGCACTTGACCGGGTGGCACACCACGGTGGACAGGGCGTTTTGGAGGGTCTCCTGGACGGTGATCCCGTTCCTCTGCACCTGCCAGCCGTGGTAGGCGGTGCCCACATACATCAATTTTAACGCAATATTACGCATAAAAACCTCAGATTTTCGGGATCACAGCCCGAACTGCCGCAGCACGATGACCGCCGACAGCACCACGGCCCCCAGCAGCAGGGCCACCCCGTCCCGGCGCTGGTAGGTCAGCTGCTTCATCCGGGTGCGGCCGCTGTCCCCGTGGTAGCAGCGGCACTCCATGGCGGTGGCCAGCTCGTCGGCCCGGCGGAAGGCGGAGACGAACAGGGGCACCAGCAGGGGCACCAGGGCCTTCGCCTTCTGGATCAGGCTGCCCGACTCGAAGTCGGCCCCCCGGGCCTTCTGGGCGGACATGATCTTGTCGGTCTCCTCGATCAGGGTGGGGATGAACCGCAGGGCGATGCTCATAATCATGGCCAGCTCGTGGATGGGCAGATGGATCTTCTTCAGCGGCTGCAGCAAGGTCTCGATGCCGTCGGTGAGCTGGAGGGGGGATGTGGTATAGGTCAGCAGGAAGGTGCCCGAGATCAGCATCATGATCCGCAGCACCATGGTGATGGCCATGCGCACGCCGCCGGTGTAGATGCTGATGCGCCAGAACTGCACCAGCAGGGTGCCGGTGCTGTTATAGAACAGGTTCAGGACGGCGGTGATCAGGATGATCAGGAACACCGGCTTCATGCCCTTGAAGACGGCCCTGAAGCCCACCCCGGAGAGCAGGATACAGGTGAGCAGCACCACCAGCATGACGGCGTAGCTGAACACAAAGCGGGCCAAAAACAGGGCCACGATATAGACCACCACCAAGATCAGCTTGGTCCTGGGGTCCAGCCGGTGGACGATGCTGTGGCCGGGAAAGTACTGGCCCAGGGTGATGTCTTTCAGCACGGCGCCTTGCCCCCTTTCCCCCGGCAGGCCAGAATGGCCCGGACCGCCTCTTTCATGGTGTAGACCGCCGGGTCCACCGGCACCCCCAGGCCGTTAAGGGCCTGGAGCACCTGGGTCACCTGGGGGATGTCCAGCCCCATGGCCCGCAGCTCCGGGCCGTGGACAAAGACCTCCCCAGGGGTCCCCTCCAGAGGCAGCCTGCCCCCGTCCATCACATAGAGCCGGTCCACGCACCGGGCGATCTCGTCCATGGAGTGGGAGACCAGGATGATGGTGGTGCCCTGCATCCGGTGGATATCCAGGATATTTTGCAGGATGGCGTCCCGCCCCCGGGGGTCCAGCCCGGCGGTGGGCTCGTCCAGGATCAGGACCTTGGGTGACATGGCCAGCACCCCGGCGATGGCCACCCGGCGCTTCTGACCGCCGGAGAGCTCAAAGGGGGACTGCTGGAGGACGCTCTCGGGCAGGTTGACGAAGTTAATGGCGGAGTGGACCCGCCGGTCGATCTCCTGCTCGTCCAGCTTCATGTTCTTGGGGCCGAAGGCGATGTCCTTGTAGACGGTCTCCTCGAAGAGCTGGTACTCCGGGTACTGGAAGACCAGCCCCACCCGGAAGCGGATCTCCCGGATCTGCTTGGGCTGCTCCCAGATGTCCTTCCCCTGGAAGCGCACCTGGCCCCCGGTGGGCTTCAGCAGCCCGTTCAGATGCTGGATCAGGGTGGATTTCCCCGAGCCGGTGTGGCCGATGATCCCCAGGATCTCCCCGGGATAGGCCCGGAAGTCCACCCCGTCCAAGGCGATATATTCAAATGGCGTGCCCACGCTGTAGGTGTGGGTCAGCTTGCAGGTCTCAATGATCGGTTCCAATGGCGCTCCAATCCTATCTGAAAAACTCTTTTACCTGAAATACAATCAATATAATAAAATCATTGCAATACCTTGGCGATGGCGGCGGCGCACTCCTCCACCGTCAGCGCGTCCAGAGGGACGTCCAGCCCAGCCTGGCGCAGCTCGTAGAGCAGCCCCACCGGCTCCGGCACCGTCAGCCCCACCCGGCGCAGCCCCTCCACGTCCTGGAAGACCTGCCGCGGGGGCCCGTCGGCGATGACCCGGCCGTGGTCCATGACGATGAGCCGGCCCGCCTGGGCGGCCTCGTCCATGTGGTGGGTGATGAGCACCACGGTGACGCCGCTCTCCCGGTTGAGCTTCCGGATGGTGGAGAGCACCTCCTTGCGGCCCACCGGGTCCAGCATGGCGGTGGGCTCGTCCAGCACGATGCACTTGGGGCGCATGGCCAGCACCCCGGCGATGGCCACCCGCTGCTTCTGGCCGCCGGAGAGCTGATGGGGGGCGTGGAGGGCGTACTCCGTCATCCCCACCGCCGCCAGGGCCTCGTCCACCCGGCAGCGGATCTCGGCGGGGGCCACCCCCAGATTCTCCGGGGCAAAGGCCACGTCCTCCTCCACCACCGAGGCCACGATCTGGTTGTCCGGGTTCTGGAACACCATGCCCACGGTGCGGCGGATGTCCAGGGTCTCCGATTCGTCGGCAGTGTCCATCCCGGACACGTACACCTTGCCCCCGGTGGGGAGCAGGATGGCGTTGAAGTGCTTGGCCAGGGTGGACTTGCCGCAGCCGTTGTGGCCCAGCACCGCCACAAAGCTGCCCGCCTCGATCTGCAGCTCCACCCCGTCCAGCACCAGGGGGGCCACCCCCTCGGCGCCGGTGTAGGCAAAGGACAGATGTTCGGTTTTGATGATTTGTTCCGGCATAGTATCCTGACTCTTTTCTGTTTAAGGCGTGGCCATCCAGCGCCCGGCGGCCCCGCAGGGCAGGGCCAGGCCGCTGGCGGTGACCGGCAGGCCCAGCTCCTGGCACTCGGTGTGGCCGCCCCGCTGTTTGGTCACCAGGGTGTCCAGCAGATAGCCCAGCACCGAGGGGGCCAGGCCGGTGGTGTAGGAGTTGATGATGATGAACAGGGGCTGGTCCGACAGCACCTGGACCACCAGTTCCAGGAAAGGGTAGAGGTTATCCTCCAGCTTCCACACCTCGCCGGAGGGGCCCCGGCCGTAGGAGGGCGGGTCCATGATCAGGGCATCGTAGCGGCGGCCCCGGCGGATCTCCCGCTCCACAAACTTGGCGCAGTCGTCCACGATCCAGCGGATGGG
>CAZAIF010000099.1:0-6779 GCA_964485125.1 uncultured Oscillospiraceae bacterium
CTATTTTTTCCCCAGGGCGGTCAAAATGCCGGCCGCGGCGCCACCCAGCAGGGCCGCCGCGATCCGGGCCGCCGCCGTCCCCAGCTTCAGATTACCGTAGGCCGCCCAGCCGCTCACCAGGATGACCACCGCCAGCTCCGCCCCCACACACAGGCCCCAAACCAGCGGCATCCCCTCCAGCCTTCGTGCGGTGAACAGCCCGGCCACCAGGGCCGCCAGAAACAGCGCAATCAACCCGGCCCATCCCAGGCGGGAAAGCTCCATGCCGCCCCGGACCACCAGCGCCGCCGACAAAAATCCTGCCGCCAGGAGCACCAGCAGCCCCACCGCCAGCCCCATCAGCAGGACCGCAGTCAGTACCCCCGGCCTGTGCCCTCCCCCGGCCTTTTTTCTCTGCTCAGACATAAAAACACCCTCCCCGCATTGATTTCACTCAAGACTATGCGGGAAGGGTGATCGGTATTCGAGGTTACTTTTTGGTCTCTTCGACCTGGGCGCCCTTATTGGCCACAGCCCACTTCATCAGCTCGATGCGGACCCGGTCGGCGCCGCTCTCAATGACAATGCTGTTCTCCTTGACGTGGCAGATAGTGCCGACGATACCGCCGATGGTGGTGATCTCGTCGCCCACGGCCAGAGAATCCCGCAGATTCTGGGCCTCCTTTTTCTTCTTGTTCTCCGGCCGGATCAGCAGGAAGTAGAAGATGGCGATCAGAACGACGACCATGATAATAGTTGAAATCCACTCCAAAATGATTACCTCCAATTTACATTGCAAGCGCAAGGCACATGATATTTGATATTTTACCTGTTTTCCATCAGTTTGGCAAGTCTTTTTTCAGACACGGCGCTCCAGGGCCTCCGAACATTCCGCCCGGAATCGGGAAAAGCACCCCTGATCCAGAGCGTCCCGGATCCGTCGGGTCAATTCATTGTAAAACCAGAGATTGTGGGTGACCAGCAGCCGCATGGCCAGCATCTCCTCCGCCTTGACCAAATGGCGCAGGTAGGCCCGGGAATAAGACCGGCAGGTAGGGCACTGGCAGTCGGGATCCAGGGGCAGCGGGTCGGTCTTGTACTTCTCATTTTTGATGTTCAGCGTGCCCTTCCAGGTGAACAGTTTCCCGTGGCGGGCATTGCGGGCGGGCATCACACAGTCGAAGAAGTCGATGCCCCGGGCCACGCCCTCGATAATGTTGCTGGGCGTCCCCACCCCCATCAGATAGCGGGGTTTATCTGCCGGCATATAGGGCTCCACCGCCTCGACGATCTCGTACATGATCTGGGTGGGCTCCCCCACCGCCAGGCCGCCGATGGCATAGCCGTCGCAGTCCAGCTGGGCGATCTGCTGCATATGACGGATGCGCAGCTCCGGGAAGGTGCAGCCCTGATTGATGCCAAAGAGCATCTGCTGGGGGTTTACACACCCGGGCTGGGCGTTGAGCCGTTTGTGCTCGGCCACGCAGCGTTCCAGCCAGCGGTAGGTGCGCGCGCAGGACTGTTCCGCATAAGCTAAGGTGGCGGGGTTCTCCACACACTCGTCAAAGGCCATGGCGATGTCGCTGCCCAGGTTGGACTGGATACGCATGGACTCCTCCGGACCCATAAAGATCTTCCGGCCGTCCACATGGGAGGCGAAGGTGACCCCCTCCTCCCGGATGTTGCGCAGCTTGGCCAGAGAAAAGACCTGGAACCCCCCGCTGTCAGTGAGGATGGGCCCGTGCCAATCCATGAACTTGTGCAGCCCGCCCATCTGCCGCACTACCTCGTCCCCGGGGCGCACATGGAGGTGATAGGTATTGGACAGCTCGATCTGGCAGCCGATCCGCTCCAGATCGTGGGCCGAGAGGGCGCCCTTGATGGCCCCCTGGGTACCCACATTCATAAACACCGGGGTCTGTACGGTGCCGTGGACACAGGTGAACTCCCCCCGGCGGGCCTTGCCCTCCGTCTTGATCAAGCGAAACATGATGCCCTCCGTTCCTGTTCAATAGATAAACATCGCGTCTCCAAAGGAGAAAAAACGGTACTTCTGCCGCACCGCCTCCTGGTAGGCGTTCAGGATATGTTCTCTGCCCGCCAGTGCCGACACCAGCATGACGAGGGTGGACTCCGGCAGGTGGAAATTGGTGATCAGGGCGTCCATCACCTTGAACTTGTAGCCGGGGTAGATGAAAATATCCGTCCACCCGCCGGCAGCCGGCACCGTTCCGTCCTCCAGCGCCCAGCTCTCCAGGGTGCGGCAGGAGGTGGTGCCGGCGCAGATCACCCGCCCCCCGTTTCGCCTGGTCTCATTGATGACATCCGCCGTCTCCCGGGGGATCTCACAGTACTCCGAGTGCATCTCGTGGTCGGTGATCTCCTCCTCCTTCACCGGGCGGAAGGTGCCCAGGCCCACATGAAGGGTTACATAACACAACCTGACCCCCATGGCCTCGATCTGCTCCAGCAGCTCCGGGGTGAAGTGCAGCCCTGCCGTGGGAGCCGCCGCGGAGCCCATCACCTTGGAGTAGACCGTCTGATAGCGCTCCTGGTCCTGGAGCTCCGCCTTGATGTAGGGGGGCAGCGGCATCCGTCCCAGCGCCTCCAGCACCTCCAGGAAAAGCCCCTGATACTCAAAGTGCACCAGCCGGTTGCCTCCCGGCAGAACGGCCTGGATCTCCGCCTGGAGCTGGCCGTCGCCGAAGGAGACCCTGGCCCCTTCCCGCAGTTTTTTACCCGGGCGGACCAGGCACTCCCAGACGTCGCCGCCCTTGTCCACCAGCAGCAGGATCTCCACCGCCCCGCCGGTGGGCCGGTGGCCGATCAGCCGGGCCGGGAGGACCCGGGAGTTGTTCAGCACCAGGCAGTCTCCGGGGCGCAGGAACTGGGGCAGCTCATAGAAGTGGTGGTGCTCCATCTCCCCCGTCCGCTTGTTCAAGGTCAGCAGCCGGGAGGCGTCCCGCCGGTCCAGCGGGGTCTGGGCGATGAGCTCCTGGGGCAGATCGTAGTAAAAATCACTGGTCTTCATCGTATGCGGTTCCATCCTTTTTCAAAAACTACGGTAAAAGCAGTCTGATTTCTTGCAGAAAGTGCAGTTACCGCTTGACGCACCCCCACACTTATGGTAGAGTAGTATTCAAGAAGTGATAGAGGCGCGGAACACATCAGTAACGCAGCAGAGGATACCGGACATCCTATGAAGCTGCGGGAAAGGGTTTTCCGCCGAAGGGGCCTTTTTCCGGTGGAGAGGCCGCCTGGGCACAGGCGCGAACAGGTCTGTGACTGTCATCAGAATACTGATGTTGAGCTGTCGCTGTTTTTGGTATATTGGCCGGTGGGCACTGTCACCCGGACATTATAGTACAAAGCCAGCCGGTTTTTCAACCCGCTGGCAGTTTTTTTATCTAGGAGGTATCGTATCATGAAACAGTATAAAGTGGGCGTTGTCGGCTGCACCGGCATGGTGGGACAGCGCTTCGTCACCCTGATGGAAAACCACCCCTGGTTCCAGCTCACCGTGGTCGCCGCCAGCGCCCGGAGCGCCGGCAAGACCTATGAGGAGGCGGTCTCCCCCCGCTGGGCCATGGATACCCCCATCCCGGAGGAGGCCAAAAAACTGGTGGTCATGGACGCCACCGCGGACATTGAAAAGATCGCCGCCAGCGTGGACTTTGTCTTTTGCGCCGTGGATATGAAGAAGGAGGAGATCCAGGCTCTGGAGGAGGAATATGCCAAGCACGAGTGCCCGGTGGTCTCCAACAACTCCGCCCACCGCTTCACCCCCGACGTGCCCATGGTGGTGCCCGAAATCAACCCGGAGCATCTGGCCATCATCCCCGCCCAGCGCAGGCGCCTGGGCGCCAAGCGGGGCTTTATCGCCGTCAAATCCAACTGCTCCCTCCAGTCCTATGTGCCCGCCATCCACCCCTTGCGCCAGAAGTACGGCATGGACAAAGTGCTGGTATGCACCTACCAGGCCATCTCCGGCGCCGGCAAGACCTTTGAGACCTGGCCGGATATGGTGGACAACGTGACCCCCTATATCGGCGGCGAGGAGGAGAAGAGCGAGCAGGAGCCCATGAAGCTCTGGGGCAAGGTGGAGGGCGACCATATCGAAAATGCCACCGCCCCCTCCATCACCGCCCAGTGCCTGCGGGTCCCGGTCTCCAACGGCCACATGGCCGCGGTCTTCATGACCTTCCCCGACGGGAAAAAGCCCTCGGTGGATGAGATCCGCCAGGTCTGGTCCGATTATAAAGGCCGGGCCCAGGAACTGGAACTCCCCTCCGCCCCCAAGCAGTTCCTCCACTATTTCGAGGAGGACAATCGTCCCCAGACCAAGCTGGACCGGATGCTGGAGGGCGGCATGGCCATCTCCATCGGCCGGCTGCGTCCCGACACCCAGTATGACTACAAATTCGTCTGCCTCTCCCACAATACGCTCCGGGGCGCCGCCGGCGGCGCCGTCCTGCTGGCCGAGCTGCTGTGCGCCGAGGGATATATGGAAAGGAATTGATCGCTATGCGTAAGCCTGTTTTCACCGGTGCCTGCGTTGCCATTGTCACCCCCTTCTCCGACGACAATAAGGTGGATTTTGATCAGCTGGGCAAGCTGATCGAGATGCAGATTGCCGCCGGCACCGACGCCATCTGCGTCTGCGGCACCACCGGCGAGTCCGCCACCCAGACCATGGAAGAACACATGGAGACGGTGGAGTACTGCATCAAGAAGGTGGCCGGCCGGGTCAAGGTGGTGGCCGGCGCCGGCAGCAACGACACCGCCGCTGCCCTGGTGCTGGCCCAGCACGCCGAGGCCGCCGGGGCCGACGCCCTGCTGATGGTTACCCCCTATTACAACAAGGCCACCCAGCCGGGGCTGATTCGGCACTATGAATATGTGGCCGACCGGGTGCACACCCCTATTATCCTCTATAATGTCCCCTCCCGCACCGGCTGCACCTTTACCGCCGCCACCTATGAGCAGCTCTCCAAGCACCCCAACATCTGCGGCGTCAAGGAGGCCAGCGGCAATTTCGCCCTGATCACCGAGACCCGGAAGCGCTGCGGCGACGATTTCTTCATCTGGTCCGGCAACGACGACCAGGTGGTGCCCATGATGAGCCTGGGGGCCAAGGGCGTGATTTCGGTGGTGAGCAATATCCTGCCCGAGCTCATGGTCCAGATGAGCCATCTCTGTCTGGAGGGCAAGTATGAGGAGGCGGCCAAGCTGCAGATCGACTCCATCGACCTGTGCAACGCCCTGTTCATGGAGGTCAACCCCATCCCGGTCAAGTCCGCCATGGAGATGATGGGGCTGTGCAGCGGAAACCTGCGGCTGCCTCTGTGCGAGATGACGCCGGAGCACCATGTGGCGCTGCGGGAGATCCTGACCGCCCACGGTATCCCGCTGCAGAACTGAGGTCCGCGCCATGGCACAAAAGATTATCATCTCCGGCTGCAACGGCCGGATGGGCCGGGTGGTGGAGAGCATCTGCGCCGCCGACCCGGAGGTCACCGTGGTAGCCGGGTTCGATGTGACTCAGGAGAGCCGGGATTTCCCCGTCTTTGTCGCCCCCGCCAATTTCTCCGGCCAGGCCGATGTGGTCATCGATTTTTCCAGCCCCGCCGCCCTGGACGGCCTGCTGCGCTTTGCCGTCCAGCGGGGGGTGCCGCTGGTGCTGGCCACCACCGGCTATTCCGAGGAACAGATCGCCCAGATCCAGGATGCCAGCAGACAGATTCCCATTTTCCGCAGCGCCAATATGTCCCTGGGCATCAACGTGGTATTGGAACTGGTCAAAAAGGCCGCCGCGGTGCTGGGGGACAGCTATGACATCGAGATCGTCGAAAAACACCACAACCGCAAGGTGGACGCCCCCAGCGGCACCGCCCTGATGATCGCCGATGCTGCGGCCAGCGCGCTGGATTTCAAGCCCGAGTATGTCTACGAGCGCCACAGCGTCCGCCAGAGCCGGGACAAAAAGGAGATCGGCATCAGCGCCATGCGGGGCGGCACCATCGTGGGCGTCCACGAGATCATGTTTGCCGGCCGGGACGAGGTCATCGAGATCAAACACACCGCCATGAGCCGGGAGATCTTCGCCAATGGCGCCGTCAAGGCCGCGAAGTTCCTGGCCGGGGTATCCAAGCCCGGTATGTACGACATGTCCATGCTGGTGGAAGAAAACTGAGGAGGGAGCATCCCATGGAACACAACACCGTCCGCATCTCCTACGCCAATGAGGTCACCCTCATCACCCTCTCCTCCCTGTCCGGCGGCAAGTCGGTCGCTCAGATCCTGACCGCCTTTGGGAAGCAGGGGATCGACGTGGATATGATCTCCCAGACCGCCCCCCAAGGGAGTACGGTGCGTCTGAGCCTCACCATCTCCGACCGGGATCTGGGCACCGCCCTGACCCTGCTGCGGCAGATCAACGGTGCCGACCGCAGCCTTTCCCCCGAGGTCCTGCCCGGCCACAGCAAGATCGCCTTCTATGATGCGGGCATGGTCCACTCCCCCGGCGCCGCCGCCAAGATGCTCTCCCAGCTCTCTGAGGCCGGCATCCAGATCATGCTGGTCACGACCTCGGAGGTGGACATCTCCGTCCTGGTCAGTGCCCACGATCTGGGCGACGCCCTGCGGGTGCTGCGGGATTGCTACGGCGTGACCCCAGAGGAAGTGCATTTTTGAGCATTTTTTGCAAGGCTCAGATGTTGGAAGCAACGCAAAAGAAAACCCACGGCCGGAACCAAAGTTCCGGCCGTGGGTTCAGCTTGTCGAAAAAGACCAATCTCGGC
>CAZAIF010000100.1:0-4914 GCA_964485125.1 uncultured Oscillospiraceae bacterium
CCGCATTGCTGAAAAAGCTGGCGGAGAACGGCTGAACCCACGGCAAACCACCGCCTCCGGAGCGCAATGCTCCGGGGGCGGTATCTTTTTCCACATCCCCTCCGGCGGTTGACAGGGGGCGGGCCGGGTGGTATGATGTAATAGAACAAAAGTTCTACTCAAGGGAGGGGACCGGCATGGACAGGCGGCGGACCTATCTGGCCATCGATCTGAAATCCTTTTACGCCTCGGTGGAGTGCGTGGAGCGGGGGCTGGACCCGCTGACGGCCAACCTGGTGGTAGCCGACCCGGACCGGACGGAAAAGACCATCTGTCTGGCGGTGAGCCCCAGCCTGAAGGCCCTGGGGGTCAAAAACCGCTGCCGGGTCTTTGAGATCCCCCAGAACATCCCCTTCATCACCGCCCGGCCCCGGATGCGGCTCTATATGGAGTACTCCGCCAGAATCTACGGCATCTATCTGCGCTACGCCGCCCCGGAGGACATCCACGTCTACTCCATCGACGAGGTGTTCCTGGACATCACCGGCTACCTGGCCGCCAGCGGCCTCTCCCCCCGGGAGATGGCTCAAAAGATCCTCCTGGACGTGTTCGCCGCCACCGGCATCACCGCCACGGCGGGGATCGGGACCAACCTGTACCTGGCCAAGGTGGCCATGGACATCGTGGCCAAGCGCCTTCCGGCGGACGAGCGGGGGGCCCGCGTCGCCCAGCTGGATGAGTTGGGCTACCGCCGCGCCCTCTGGGACCACCGCCCCCTGACCGACTTCTGGCGGGTGGGCCGGGGGTACGCCCGGAAGCTGGAGGCCTACGGCCTGTACACCATGGGGGACATCGCCCGGTGCTCCCTGGCCCCGCCCGGCGCCTGGCACAGCCAGGAGCTGCTGTTCCGGCTCTTCGGCGTCAACGCCGAGCTGCTGATCGACCACGCTTGGGGCTGGGAGAGCTGCACCCTCCGGGACATCAAGGCCTACCGGCCCGACGCCCACAGCCTGGGCTCCGGCCAGGTGCTCCCCCAGCCCTACCCGGTGGAGCAGGCCCGGGTGGTGGCCCGGGAGATGGCGGATCAGCTGGCGCTGGATCTGCTGGAGCAGGGGCGGGTGACCGACCAGATCGCCCTCACCGTGGGCTACGACCGCACCAGCCTGGACACCCCCCGGGGCCGGGCGGCCTGTCACGGGCCGGTCGTCCGGGACCGGCACGGCCGGGCGGTCCCGGAGCACGCCCACGGCACCCAGCGCCTCCCCGCCCCCACCGCCTCCGCCCGGGCCATCCTGGAGGCGGCCACCGAGCTCTTCGACCGGATCGTCCAGCCCGGGCTGCTGGTCCGGCGGCTCTCCCTGACGGCCTGCCGGGTGCTGCCCGAGGGGGAGGCCGGACCCGGCGGGGCGGAGCAGCTGGACCTGTTCTCCGACCCGGAGGAGCAGGTCCGCCGCCGCTCGGAGGAGGAGACCGGACGGGCCCGGGAGCGGCGGCGGCAGGAGGCAGTGCTGGAGATCCGGCGGAAGTACGGGAAGAACGCCATCCTCAAGGGGCTGAACTTCCAGGAGGGGGCCACCGGCCAAACCCGCAACCGGCAGATCGGCGGGCACCGGGCCTAATGCCTCGCCGGGCCGTCCCAGACCGGGGCGGCATAGGGACTGCTCCGGCGCAGGTGAGCTCCCCAGAGGGCCGGAGACCTGGAGGCGATCTTATGGAGCGAAACGGCTACGACGACATTCTCAACACCCCTTACCCCTTCCCCCTCCGGCACGGGCGGATGGACCGGGAGAAGCGGGCGGCCCAATTCGCCGCCTTCCGGGCCCTGGCCGGGTTTGAGAGGGAGATCGGCGAGGCTGCCCGGCTGACCCAGCGGCGGATCGAGCTGGGGGAGGACGCCCGGGCGGCGCTGGACGCCAGGCTCCGGCTGCTCCGGGATCAGGCCGGGGCGGCGCCGGAGGTGACGGTCACCTACTTCGTCCCCGACGGGCGCAAGGAGGGGGGCAGATATGTCCGCACGCCCATCCGGCTCCGGCGGATTGACGAGGGGGCCGGGGAACTGGTCGCCCAAGACGGAGTGCGCATCCCCATCGGGGACATTCTCCGGCTGGAGGGGGCGCTGTTCGACGGCCCGGAGGGCTGATGCCGCCGCGGGAAAATAGACAGCAGGGCCCAGGCGCGCCGCGCCCGGGCCCTGTCTATCGTCTATGGCCTCACAAAAAATCCCGCAGATCCACCGCCAGCTGTTCCTCCAGCTGGATCAGCCGCTTGGCGATGTCCTTGACCCGCTCCTGGGCCGCCTCGTACTGGTTCAGGTACTTGTTCAGGGACTTGACCCCCATGCTGCAGCCGTCGGTCATCAGGTCGGCGATCCGGCTGTCGCTGCCGTCCGCCGCCAGCAGCAGATTGGTCTTGGCCCAGGACATCCCCTTGGCCATCAGGGGCGGCTCCTTGCCTTCGTCCTGATAGCGGTTCAACAGGTCGTGGATCTCCCCACTCAGCTTCTGGTGCTCCGCCCGGCACTTCTCCAGGCGCTGCTTCAGCGTCCCGGAGGCCACCCGGGGCAGCACCTGCTCGATGGACTCCGTCCCCATCTGCACCCCGGCGTCGCACTCCCGCAGCAGCCGGATGGTATCCTGTTCAATCATGCGCTCCACCTCCATTGCTCTCGGGGCCAGTATGCCCGGGCCGGAGGATTTTATGCGCTTGTTTAACATAAATATATTTTATGTTATTTCATGCGGTAAAAGTTCGCCTCTGCCCTGGGGCAGAGGCGAAGCATTTATCCGTTTTTCTTCAGGTGGGCGGAGGCGGACTTGTACATCAGCCGCTTGGTGCCCACGTTGTCGAAGGCGATCTCCAGCAGGGCGTCGCCCCCCATGGGGGTGACCGAGATGACCATCCCCCGCCCGAAGGCGTCGTGGGTCACCATCTCCCCCTTCTGGAGGTCCACCCTGCCGCTCCCGGACGTCCGGGGGGAGCCCACGGTGGCTGTCCCATAGGACACCTTCCGGCGGGGCCGCTCCCCTGCCGGGCCGGGGCGGGGATAGCCGCCCTCCCGCCGGGGGGCGGCGGGTTCCGCGCCGTCGCTCCGGCCCCAGGAGGAGTCCCGCCAGCTGCCGCCGTACTCCCGGGTCTGGTCGTAGAGGCTGCGGCCCGACTGCTCCAGGTACTCCTCCGGGATCTCGGAGATGAACCGGGAGGGCCGGTTGGTGTTGGTGCGGCCGAAGAGCATCCGCTGGGCGGCGCAGGTCAGGAAGAGCTGCCGCTTGGCCCGGGTGATGGCCACATAGCACAGCCGCCGCTCCTCCTCCATCTCCTCCCGCTCCCCGATGGCCCGGGTACCGGGGAAGATGGTCTCCTCCATCCCCACCAGGAAAACGCTGGGGAACTCCAGCCCCTTGGAGGAGTGGATGGTCATCATGGTGACGCACTTCTCCTCCGGGTTGCGGCTGTCCAGGTCGGTGTACAGGGACACCTCGTCCAAAAAGCCCGCCAGGCTGGGGGTCTCGGCGTTCTCCAGGTAGCCCTGGATGGAGGATTTCAACTCCTGGACGTTCTCGATCCGGGTGCGGTTTTCCACCGTGTCCTTGGCGGACAGGGCGGCGATGTAGCCGGTGGCCTCCACCACCTGGTCGTAGAAGGCCAGCAGGTCCAGCTCCTCCCCCGCCTCCTCCGCCTGCCGGCGCAGCCCCTCGATCAGGCCGGTGAAGACCGCCAGTTTATTGGCCTGCTTGCTCAGGGCCGGGTAGTCCCGGGCGTGGAGAATGACCTGGTAGAGGGGCTCCCCCGCCTGCCGGGCCACCTCCTCCGCCAGCTCCACCGTCCTGGCCCCGATGCCCCGGGCGGGGGTGTTGATGATCCGCTTCAGGCGCAGGTCGTCGGCGGGGTTGTGGATGACGCAGAGATAGGCCAGCATGTCCTTGACCTCAGAGCGGTCGAAGAACTTGGTGCCGCCGTAGACCACATAGGGGATGCCGTTGCGCTTGAAGGCGTACTCCAGCTGGTTGGACTGGGCGTTCATCCGGTAGAGCACCGCGTAATCGTTCCAGCTCCCCCCCTGGGAGACCCCGGCGATGATCCGGGAGGCCACATACTGGGCCTCGTCGCTCTCGTTCATGGCGGTGTAGACCTGAATGGGGTCGCCCCCCTTGTGGGGGGTCCAGAGCCGCTTGCCCTTCCGGGCGGTGTTGTTCTGGATCACCGCGTTGGCGGCCTCCAGGATATTTTCGGTGGAGCGGTAGTTCTGCTCCAGCCGGATCACCCGGGCCCCCGGGTACTGCTCCTCAAAGGAGAGGATGTTCTCGATGGTGGCCCCCCGGAAGCGGTAGATGGACTGGTCGTCGTCCCCCACCACGCAGATGTTCTCCCACTTCCCCGCCAGCAGGGCGGCCAGCAGATATTGCAGGTGGTTGGTGTCCTGGTACTCGTCTATGAGCACATAGCGGAACTTGTTCTGCCAGTACGCCCGCACCTCGCCGCAGCTCTGGAGCAGCCGGACGGTGTGCAGGATGATGTCGTCAAAGTCCAGGGCGTCCGCCTCCCAGAGCCGGCGCTCGTACTCCTGATAGATCCGGGCGATCTGGCTCAGCCGCCAGTCCCCGCTCTTCTGGGCGGACCGGGCGAAGTCGGCGGCCAGCTGCAGGTCGTCCTTGGCCCGGGAGATCTGGCTGAGCACGCTGCGGGGCGGGTACATCTTCTCGTCCAGCTCCAGCGCCCGTTCCACCTCCTTGACCACCCGGAGGGAGTCGTCGGTGTCGTAGATGGTGAAGCCGGTGGAAAAGCCCAGCCGGTCGATGTCCCGGCGCAGGATGCGCACGCAGGCGGAGTGGAAGGTGGCCGCCCAGACGTCCAGGGCCTGGGGGCCCAGCATCTGCTCCAGCCGGGTCTTGAGCTCCCCGGCGGCCTTGTTGGTGAAGGTGATGGCGATGATGTTCC
>CAZAIF010000100.1:5014-6771 GCA_964485125.1 uncultured Oscillospiraceae bacterium
GGCGGCCCTCCGGGCTGGGATGGGCGGCATAGCCCTCCAGAAAAGCCAGGTCCTCTTCCGTCACATAGCCGGGCACCTCGTCGGAGTCGGAGCCCCGGCCGTATTGAATCAGATTGGCCACCCGGTGGATCAGCACCGTGGTCTTGCCGCTGCCCGCCCCGGCCAGCAGCAGCAGCGGCCCCTCGGTGGTCAGCACCCCCTCCCGCTGCTCCGGGTTCAGGTGGGCGAAGTCCAGGGCGATGGCGGCCCGCCGGGCCGCGCAGAAGCGGGCGGCGTTGGATTGGTCTAACATAGGTCACTTCCTGTCCTTGTATGTGTCGAGGGTCACCCGGACGTCGAAGCGGGTCTCCCCCTCCGGCCCCGCCCCGTGGACGAAGCCCCCCTCCGTGGTCAGGGCCCGGGAGATCTGGATCTCCTCCCCGGGCATGCACTCCTGGTGATAGGTGATCTCCAGCCCCGCCAGGAACGTCCCAGGCGCCCGCCCCTCCAGGGCCAGGGCGTCGCAGGCGAAGTCGGCGTAGCGGGTGTTGTTGACGTGGCCGTTGACGTCGGTGTCGCTGTAGCGCATCCGCCGCACCTCCACCGCCTCCATCTCCCGGGGCGGGTGGAGGGCGGTCAAGCGCCGGACGGCGGGGGTCAGTCCCCCGGCGGAGTCGGCCAGGGCAGGGATGGGGTTGCGGGTCAGGTCCAGCAGCCTGCGGGTGTCCAGATCCGCCAGCACCCAGAGCCCGCAGCCCGCTCCCACCCGCTCCCCGGAGACGCAGAGCTCATAGTCCCGGTAGAGCAGGATCCCCCTGCCCCCCCGGTGGCCGGTGCGGACGGTCAGCTCCTCCAGCCAGCGCACCGGCCGCTCCAGCCGCAGCTGGATGCGGGTGAGCATCCAGAACACGTTGCAGCGCTCCACCATCTCCTTCCGGCCGCAGCCGCACAGGCTGGTGTGCTCCGCCGTGGCGTCCTGGAGACAGGCCAGCAGGGCGGAGGCCTTGCACTCCCCCGCCCCGTCTACCTCCCGGCTGTTGACAATCAGCCGCTTTTCATAGATCTTCGGGCACTCCATATCACTTTTTCCCCTTGATGGTCAGGGTGTACTGACAACAGATGTTTTCAATGTCCACGTCAGCGGCGGCGGGAAGCTTGAGCACCCCCCCGCAGCCGGCACACCGGAGCACCACCGAGGCGTAGCGCAGCTCCAGCGACCAGCGCCTGGAACCGCAGGTGCAGGAGATGCCGTCCCGGGCGGCGATCTCCTTGACCTCCCCCAGCACCTCCTGCATCACCAGGGGGTTGAGGAATCCCTCCTTCTCCCGCTCCGGGTGCTCGGGCAGGGAATCGGCGCTCTCCTCCATCCGCTTTGCCGCCTCAAACACGGCGGACTCCTCCCCCACCACGCAGCTGTCAAAGCCGGTGGCCTTGCACGTCAGGGCCACCGCCTTGCGCCGCAGCAGGGCCTCCTGGGGGCAGGAGGCCTCGTGGTTGCGGCCGCAGGCCACGCAGGGGACGCTCAGGTGGTACATGCTGCCCATATTCTCCACCCGCAGGGTGGACTTGCCACAGGGGCAGGGGATCTCACAGTCCCCGGCGGCCAGGGCGAAGCTGCCCCGCTGGGCGATGACCAGCTGGCGGCACTCCGGGCAGATATAGGCAAAGGTGCGCAGTTCGTTGGACACTCCGGTCCCCTCCTTTTGTCGGCGGCTTTGTTCAGTACGCTTTATCATAGCACATCCCCGCCCAAAAGACAATCGCGGCGGGGGCGAAAC
>CAZAIF010000101.1:0-6692 GCA_964485125.1 uncultured Oscillospiraceae bacterium
TCCGAGCTGCTCAACGCCCTGGACGCCGGGGCCGCCGCCAAAATCACCATCAACAACAAGCGGGTGGACCGCCAGGACTTCGAGCGCACCATCCTCCTGCCCGCCCAGGGGGACGGCCTGGACGGCTACCGCCGGGAGTACAACGACATGCTCACCGGAAAGGTGTCCGACGCCTCCAACAGCGTGGTCCAGGAGCGGTATCTCACCCTGTCCACCCACCGGAAGGACATCGGGGAGGCCCGGACCTTCTTTGACCGGGTGTCCGGGGAGGTATCCCGCCGCCTGTCCGCCCTGGGCTCCCGGGGGGAGGAACTGGACGCCGGCCAGCGCCTGCGGGTGCTCCACGACTTCTACCGGGCGGGGGATGAGGCCCCCGTTGCCTTTGACATGAAGGGGCCCATGCGCTGGGGCCGGTCCTTCAAGGACGCCATCTGTCCGGACAGCCTGGAGTACAAGAAGGACCACTTCATCATGGGGGACAAGTACGGCCAGAATGCCGATGAACAGCGGATCAAAGATAACTATGATACAGCTGGCAATACCCGTGATCGGGCAAATAGAATTAGAATTTGGATGCTTCAATTCCCCCGCTGGCGCAGTTCCTCCTGAATCTCGGCCACCCGCTTGTCGGTGAGTTTGAAGAAGTAGGCGCTGACGGTGTAGATGGCAAAGAGCACGCCGGGGACTACCACCATCATGACCACCAGGGCGGTGACCACGGAGTCGGGGACAATAGCCATGCCGGCACCGCCTGCCTCATACCCAGCTATCTCCATCACAAAGCCTACTAAGGCGGCGGCCAGGGCGGCGGCGATCTTCTGGAAAACTGCCTTGCCGGAGAAGCACAGGCCCTCCTGGCGCACGCCGGTCTTCCACTCGCCATAGTCGATGGTGCGCGCGGTCATGGCCGCATCCATGGAGGCGCAGCCGCCGGTGGCCAGGCCGCTGAGCAGTAAGCCGACAAAGAAGAGGGTGACGTTGTTGTACACAAAGAGCCACTGGACCACGGCGGAGAGGACGCCCAGGACACCGGCGCCGATGCAAATGTAGCGGCCATCCACCCTGCGGGAGATGGGCAGGCTGATGACGGCGCCCAGCATCATGCCGCCCATGGTGCACAGGGTCATGGTACCCATGTATCCCATATCGCCCAGCACGAAATTGCAGAAAAACACCATGCAGCCCATGCAGACGCCGGACACAAAGTAGAAGGGAATGGTCATGCCCTGCTGGATGAACCAGTACTTGTTCTTGAACAGGTTCTTGATCTGCTTCCAGAGGCTGCCCTGGGCCCGGACGCTCTCCTTGGCCTTGTCGGCGTCGGCGCTTCGTACTTCCCGGGAGAAGGCAAAGGTTAGCAAGCACAGCACCGTCATGACGACCGCCAGGATGATTAGGAAGGCCCGGTAGCCGGTCAGGCCGCCGCCGAAGGCATCCACCACCGGGGTGACGCAGGAGTTGACGATGATCTGGCCTACCGTGGCGCTGACCGCCACCAGGAAGCTGCCGGTGGCCCGGATCTTGGGGGTGTCGCTGATCAGGGCGGGCATGGTGTTTACCGGCAGGCGGACCGCCGTCACCGCGGTGCAGTACAGGTTATAGATGATGACCAGGAAGATCACCTTGGCCGGCAGGGGGAGGGACACAGGGCAGAAGAACACCAGCGCCGTGGTCACGCCCAGGGGAAGGGCCATGTACAGGAACCAGTGCCGGGCCTTTCCGTACTTGGTTTGGACCCGGTCCATCACGATGCCCATGGCAAAATCGGACAAGCCGTCCACAAAGGTGCTGAAGGCCAGTATCACGCCCACGATGGCGGTGGACAGGCCGATGAACTCCGAGTACACAAAGCTGAGGAAACTGTTGACATAGGCCACCCCCAGCCCCTGGGCCGCCAGTATGCCGCATACGATGGCAATGTAGTTTTTGACATTGGTCTTTGTGCTTGTGTTGCTTTGTAACATGACAGAAGCACTCCCTTCTCTTGATATGCTTCGATTGTAGGGAATAAGGGCGTGCACTGTAAACATTCATTTTTTTAGTTGGTCAGATGGTTATCCCGTTTTCAAAAAAATTGATGGCTCACTCCGGCTCGTCCAGCAGATGTTCCAGCCGGAACTGCCCGGGGGTCACCCCGGTATACCGCTTAAACGCGCGGGTCAGCGTCAGGGCGCTGTGGTATCCGGAAGCGGCGGCCACCGCCTCCACAGTCAGATCTCGCTGGCACAGCAGCCGCTTCGCATGGGCAAGCCGGCGCTGGTGGATATAGTCCAGCAGGCGAACGCCGATTTTCTCTTTGAATACCGTGGATAGGTAGGACGGGCTGATGCCGAAGCGCGCGCTGAGCTGGTCGGCGCTCAACTCAGGGTCGGTGTAATGTGCATCAATGTATTGGGTGACCTCGATCACCCGAACTTCCATTGGCCGGACAGCCGGGAAGCAGAAGGCCCGAAAGTCCTCCAGAATGCCAGAAATCGTCTCTTTCAGTTCCTCCGGATTGATGGCCTCCCGGACGCTCTCCAGGCAGGCGTCTACTCGGAGATAGGGGTAGCGGTCGGAAAAATACGGAATGTCCAGCAGGCCGAA
Organism: uncultured Oscillospiraceae bacterium; assembly: GCA_964485125.1. Taxonomy (GTDB): domain Bacteria; phylum Bacillota; class Clostridia; order Oscillospirales; family Oscillospiraceae; genus UMGS1766. The sequence goes on from CAZAIF010000101.1 coordinate 2,587, forward strand.
CAGACATTCGATACGGCTGGCCGCCCGGTCATTCATGCTCAGTGTCCTGGGATAGACGTCAGACTCCAGGTCGATCAGCTTAAAGAAGGCGTCTCGAATGCCGGAAATGTCCTTGTCCAGCGCGCAGGAGGCGATCTTCCGTTCACAGGCGCAGATGCGGCTCTGCTTGGCTCTGCTGGCATCCGTCATCCACTGGGAGGCCTCCACGGAGGTCACCACATCCCGGTCAAAGTCAGGGGCGGACCCTCTGGAGATGCTCAGGCGGAAATAGGAGAAGTGTTTGCCCAGTTCGTCCAGGGAGGGAATCCAGTGGCTGATAAAGATGCGGATCTTGACGCCATACCGGGCAAGGCACCGCGCGACCGCTTGGCGGCCCAGTTCCGTCAGGCGATCCAGCGCTTTCTTGATCGCCCGCTCATCTCCGTTCAGCGGCTCATCCAGATTGACCAACAGAAAATAGTCATTGTCCGAAATAAAAGGGGCGCTGCGGAACTGACTGTCCAGCGTGTCCACCGCTGTGGTCAGAATGGCCCGGTCCAGCTCCGGACCGGTGGGGGGCAGGTTTCCCCTGCCCGCGGCGGAGGCCACCCAGTCCACCACATCCACAGACAGGAGGAAGAACTCCTCCGAACGCAGCGCAATACCACTTTCCAGGGCCAGGTCAGAGCGCAGCAGCGAGTGCCGAGAGCGATCCCGGACGATTTTCTCTGTTAGCAGCATCTGCAGCAGTTCGTCTTTTCCGTGGTTTTCCGGCTCCATATCGTCATTCCTCCCATCCGAAGCGCGGTTGTCTCCACCGCATTATACCATTTCAGCTCCCGCCAGCTCAAGAGCACCATCATTTTTTCAGAATTTACGCGCTGTGGGGAAAGAGCGGAAAAAATGATGGTTTCCATGGTCTCCCAAAGAAAATATAATCATGTTATCCAAATGACTCATGACTTCGGAAACAGAAAGGATTATTGCCATGGACCATCCTTATGCCCATCTGATCACCCCCGTTCGAATCGGGAATGTCCTGCTGAAAAACCGCCTCATCTCCGCCAACGCCATGCCCCATTTTGCCCAAGGCCCGGAGGGCTACCCGGCGGAGAGCACTATGGCCTATCTGGCCAACCTGGCCAAGAACGGCGCGGCTATCGTCATCTTCGCGGAGTGGGAAAACCCCATGCTCACCAAGATCGGCAACCCGGAGCTGGCCCGGTTCATGAACTTTGACACCACGGTGGAGGCCAACAAGAACTACTTCTGCCAGATGGCGGAGGATATCCACTATTACGGGTCCAAGCTGCTGCTGAACACCACCATTTCCCTGCCCATGGGGTACTCGCTGGACGGCTCCGTGGGCGAAGGGATGGGCGGCCCCAACCGGGCCGGAGGCCAGGTCCGGCTGCTGCCCCGGGAGCGGATCCCCCAGGTTCTGGAGCAGTTTGTGGAGCATGCGCGGAAATACCGGCTGATGGGATATGACGGTGTGGACCTCCGGGCGGACCCGTATCTGCTGCCCGATCTCATGCCCCGGGGAGACGAGTACGGCGGCCAGAGCGTGGAAAACCGCTGCCGCCTGCTCCGGGAGGCGTGCCTGGCCCTGAAATCGGCCTTTGGCCCGGACTTTTTGATCTCCCTGACTCTGGCCGGAGAACAGCCGGTGGGGTACATCGGCGGTCAGAAAGGGTATTATCTGGAGGACGCCATCGCCTTCGCCCAGCTGTTTGACGGTGTGGCGGACCTGCTCCAAATCCGGGAGAAAGACAAGTGCAAGTCCCACCCCACCGGATACACCCACAAGGAGGGAGAGTACAACTCTCTGACATACACCAGGGCCATCAGGCAGGCCGGGCTGTCCCATACCCTGTTGGCCGCCGCAGGAGGCTTTCAGGAGCCGGGGCTCATGGAGCGGGCGCTGGAGGAGGGCAGCTGCGACCTGTTCGCCATCGCCCGGGGCTTTATCGCGGACTCCCACTATGGGGAGAAGCTCTATGCCGGCCGGGGGGAGGACGTGGTGCCCTGCATCCTCTGCAATAAATGCCACGGCACCTTGCAGCCCAAGGACCCCTTTGTGAATTTCTGCTCTGTCAATCCGGAGATGGGCATCCACCACAAGCTGTGGCGCCTCAACGCGCCCAGCGGGCGTAAGCGCAGGGTGGCAGTGATCGGCGGGGGGCCGGCCGGCATGCGGGCCGCCCTTCTGGCGGACGCCAACGGCCACCAGGTCACCCTCTATGAAAAGACGGACACCCTGGGGGGCCTGCTGCGCCACAGCGACTACGCCTCCTTCAAATGGCCGCTGCGCAGGTATAAGAACTGGCTGATCCGCCAGCTGGCCAAAAGCGGCGTGGAGGTGCGGATGAACCTCGCCCCCACTCCCCAGGAGATCGAGGCCGCCCGATACGACGCGGTGATCGCCGCGCTGGGTTCCACCGCCAAGGTTCCCAACATTCCCGGCCTCCGGGACGGGGCGGGGGCGGTCCTTTACCTCACCTGCGATCAGGTCTTCGGACGGGAACAGGAATTGGGGCACCGGGTGGTCATCATCGGTGGCAGCGAGACCGGAATCGAGACGGCCATGTACCTGGCCGAGCGCGGCCATCAGGTCACCGTCCTGACCCGGCAGCGGGAGATCGCCTCCGACGCGCCCAAGCTTCACGCCATCACCTGGGCCTTTGTCCGGGAGCCCAGGCCCGGGGAGACCATGGAGCACGACAAGTTCGGGACAGGATTCATGACCCCGGCGTGGAAGAAATACCCGAACCTGGATACGGTCACCTCGGTCACCACCACCCGGGTGGAGCCGGGCGCCGTGTTTGCCGCGGATGAAAACGGAGAAATCCTGCGCTTTGACACCGACAGCGTGGTCATCTGCGGCGGTAGAGAGCCCCGGCTGGACGAGGCGGCGGCCTACGCCGGAACCGCCCCCATCTTCTTTAACATCGGCGACTCCGACCAGGTGGGCAATCTCCAGCGGCTCAACCGCCAGGCGTACGCCAGGGTTTCCATGCTGTGACGGAATCGTATGTGTGATTGGCGTACGCATACACGAACCAAATGCTATGGGGCGGCGTCTCAAAGGGATGCCGCCCATAGCTATTTCGTTCGTCCAGTACGCCTGTCTGCGTAATAACGAAAATCGCGCTTTGAAATTGTACACTTTTTTTGCTTGCGGCGCTTTCTCAAACAAACAGTTGTGAAAGATAACAAATTCGTTGCTGGAACGTGCACTTTCCTTTTGCTATAATCAATACCATAAGAAATAGTTCCTTTTTCTGCGTGTTTGGTTGAGGCACGGGAAAGGAAATGTTTGACCCTATTCAGACTGTGCCTGCGCGGAAACGGGTACTCCGTTTGGATGAAGGGGGGTGGGCTTTGGTGTTTCGAAAGGGAACCGGATTCTGGGGCGGAGCGGCCCAAAATTTTATTGACGCCTTGGCGCCGGATTGCCCATTTTGCGGTCGGACTGCCGATTGGTCTCTCCGGGCGGATCGGAAACTATTTGACGTGAACCGCATTCAATTCCGCTGTGGCATCTGCGGTGGTATTTTATCCGCTCCCAGCGCGGATATCACGGGACTTTCCAGTCTGCCGGTCACAACAGCGGGTTTGATCAAAACTTTCGCCTGGCATCAGATTGAAACCTTCTATCTGAATATTGACAGCCTTGGGTCCTCCTCCTGCCGGTTTTTTAAGGTTGGGGACAGCTTTACTCTGGCAGAGTTCAAACAGCTTTTGAGTGAACGATCCCAGGCCGTTCGGGCAAACGGCCCTTGCGCGGAATAAGAGAGGGGGAAATCCAGTTGCGCTGGCCCGGCTAAACGCTGTGCTCATGTAGAGAATCGGCCTGAACATCAGGAGGTGCTTTTCGATGAATGATGTTATGATTCGCTCCTTTTTGACCTTGGCAAACACCAGAAATTTTACAGAGGCGGCCCATCAATTATATTTTACACAACAGGCCTTGAGCAAACAGATCGCAAAAATGGAGCAGGAGCTAAACTGTATGCTGTTTCTGCGGGAGCGGAATAATATCACGCTTACCCATGAGGGAAACATTTATTTTGAGGCAATGTCGCAGATGGATAAACTGATGACCAAGGCTAAAACAGAGGTTG
>CAZAIF010000102.1:0-6660 GCA_964485125.1 uncultured Oscillospiraceae bacterium
AAGGCCATTTTATCATAAAGTTCAGCCCGTTACAAGGGAACGGCGGCCCTTCGCCCTGGGCAAAACCTGGGACGCCGGCGCGCAGCGGAATATATGCCCCGTCTATTTACACCCGAGACCGGCATGGTACCATAAAAACAGAATCACATCTGATTTGGGCGGCGGGGGCCGCAAGCAAACGGAGAGGAGCGGGAGCGGATATGAGGCGGGTCGCCCTTCAAAAAAGAAAAGCGGGCGCACCGTGTTTGCCACGGCGCGCCCTTTGGCGTAACTGTTCCGTTTTCGTTACAGCAGGTTGAGCAGGTTGAAGGCGATGATCAGGCCGGAGAACACGATGAACACCGTGGAGCACAGCTTGATCAGAATGTTCAGGGAGGGGCCGGCGGTGTCCTTGAAGGGGTCGCCCACGACGGCGGCCTTGTGGCACTCGGAGCCCTTGCCGCCGTGGTGGCCGGCCTCGATGTACTTCTTGGCGCTGTCCCAGGCGCCGCCGGCGGCGAAGTGGCCGGCCGGACCATGCGCCCAACGCCACCAGGGCTGCCCTTTTTTCAATGCATTTTGACCTTGTCTCATAAAAACAGGGCATGCCGCAGATTTTTCATTCTGCGACATGCCCGTCTTTGCGCATGTGGAAAGCCTGTGGGGATACGGGAACGGGTGCTCAATCCCCGAAGCTGATGCCGACGCTCTTGGCCTCCCGGATGATGGAGCTGTCCGGGTCCACGGTCTTGAGACGGCCGGCCACCTCCTCCAGGGGGACCGGGACGATCTCACCGTTGACCAGGCCCACCATGTTGCCGTACTGCTTGTTCAGGATCAGGTTGGCCGCCGCCGCCCCCAGCCGGGTGGAGAGCACCCGGTCGTAGGGGCAGGGGGAGCCGCCCCGCTGGGTGTGGCCGGGGACGGTGATGCGCACCTCCTTGCCCGAGCGCTGGAGGATCTGGTCGGCCAGCTCGTAGGAGATGGAGGGATAGGCGTTCTGCCTGGCCTTGGCCTTGCGCTCCTTCTTGCTCAGGGCGGCGGCCTCCTTGGAGATGGCCCCCTCGGCCACCGCCAGGATGGTGAAGCGCTTGCCCGCCTGGTCCCGCTTCTCCACCGCCTCGATGACCTTGTCCACGTCATAGGGGATCTCGGGGATCAGGATGATGTCGGCCCCGCCGGCCATGCCGGCGTACAGGGTGAGCCAGCCCACCTTGTGGCCCATCACCTCCACGATGAACACCCGGCCGTGGGAGGCGGCGGTGGTGTGGATGCAGTCGATGGCGTTGGTGGCGATCTCCACCGCCGAGTGGAAGCCGAAGGTCATGTCGGTGCCCCAGATGTCGTTGTCGATGGTCTTGGGCAGGGTGACGATGTTCAGCCCCTCCTGGCGGAGCAGGTTGGCGGTCTTGTGGGTGCCGTTGCCCCCCAGGATCACCAGGCAGTCCAGGTCCAGGGACCTGTAGTTCTTCTTCATGGCGGCCACCTTGTCCAGGCCGTTCTCGTCGGGCACCCGCATCTGCTTGAAGGGCTGGCGGGAGGAGCCCAGGATGGTGCCCCCCTTGGTCAGGATACCGGAGAAGTCGTGGGCGGTGAGCTGGTGGTAGTTGCCGTAGATCAGCCCCTTAAACCCCTCTTCAAAGCCGTAGATCTTCACGTCCGCGTTCTCACACAGGGTCTTGACCACCCCGCGCATGGCCGCGTTCAGGGCCTGGCAGTCGCCGCCGCTGGTGAGCATTCCGATTTTCAACATGATTCCTCAGATCCTTTCTCTATCCGCACCCGCCGCCGGAGCGGGGGAGTTCCCCGCTGCAGGAGGGCAGAGGGCGTTTTGTCATCCTTTGGCCGCCGCCTGATAGGCCTCCTCGTAAAAGACCTCCTGGGAGTTGAGGGGTTCGGGGTTGATGTGCCGGTCCACATAGCTGCCGTCGGCCAGCTGCTCCTTGCCCTTCTCGTCGTCCCGCATGACGGTGTCGAAGATGTGGCGCAGCCGGGCCTTGGCCTCCGGGTCCCAGACCGGGGCGGCCACCTCCACCCGGCGCAGGGTGTTGCGGGTCATGAAGTCCGCCGAGGCGATGAACAGCTTCTCCTCCTCCCCCTGGCCGAAGCGGTAGATCCGGGAGTGCTCCAGGAAGCGGCCCACCACGCTGACCACGGTGATGTTGTCGGTCTCCCCGGGCACCTTGGGCTTCAGGCAGCAGATGCCACGGACAATCAGCTCCACCTGCACCCCGGCCTGGGAGGCCTCGATGAGCTTCTTGATGATGTCCTTGTCGGTAAGGGAGTTGATTTTCACGCCGATATAGCCCTGGCTGCCCTTGGCGATCTCCACGTCCATCAGGTCCAGCACCTTGTTCTGCAGGCAGTGGGGGGCCACCATCAGCCAGTCGCAGCGCTCCACCGTCTCCCCGCAGGACAGGGCGGTGAAGACCTGGGCGGCCTCCGCCCCCAGCCGGGGGTCGGCGGTCATCAGGCACAGGTCGGTGTAGGCCTCGGCGGTCTTCTCGTTGTAGTTGCCGGTGCCGAACTGGGTGATGTAGCCCAGCCCCTGCTCGGTGTTCCGGGTGATCAGGCACAGCTTGGAGTGGACCTTGTACTCGGGCAGGCCGTAGATGACCCGGCAGCCCGCGTCCTCCAGCCGGTGGGACATCTCGATGTTGTTCTCCTCGTCAAAGCGGGCCCGCAGCTCCATGAGCACGGTGACCTCCTTGCCGTTCTCCGCCGCGTCGATCAGGGCCTCCACCACCTTGCTGTGGGAGGCCACCCGGTAGAGGGTCATCTTGATGGACACCACGGTGTCGTCCTGGCCCGCCTCCCGGAGCAGCTGGAGGAAGGGACGCATGCTCTCAAAGGGGTAGGAGAGCAGCACGTCCTTTTGCTGGAGCTGCTGGATGACGCTGCCCTTCAGGTCCAGGGCCGGGGTGTTCTGGGGGGAGCGCTTGGGGTAGAACAGGTCCCGCTTGGGCCGCAGGTAGTCCTGGAGCTTGGAGACAAAGGACAGGTCCAGAGGGGTGGTGGACTGGACGACGTGGCTGATGCGGATGCCCAGATAGCCGGCCAGCTCCTGGCGCACCTTTTTGCCCATGGTGCGGGAGAGCTCCAGCCGCACCGGGGACAGCCGCTTGCGGCGGCGGATCAGCTGCTCCATGTTGTCCCGGTAGTCCAGGTCCTCGTCGTAGGCGGTGATGGAGTCGATGTCCGCGTTGCGGGTGATGCGCATGATGGACTTCTCCCGCAGGGTGTACTTGCTGAAGATCTTGGAGACAAAGTGGAGGATCAGCTCCTCGCTGAGCATGAAGTTGCCCGGCCGGGTGGGGATCTCGATGAGCCGGCGGAAGACGTTGTTGGTGCAGGGCACCACCCCCAGCCGGTTCTTGCCTCCCCGCTCCAGCAGGGCCACGGCGTAGAGCTGCTTGTTGTGCAGGAAGGGGAAGGGCTGCTGCTTGCTGATGATCATGGGGGAGAGAAAGGGGGCGATCTGGTGGTCAAAGTAGCGCTCCAGCAGGCCGGCCTCCTCGTTGGACAGCTTCTGGAAGTTGATGATGCGCACCCCGTGGGGCTCCAGCTCTCCCATCAGCTGCTCGTAGATCTTGCCCTTTTTCTTCTCCAGCTCGGCGGCGCGCTCCAGGATGGCGGCCACCTGCTCCCGGCTGGTCATATTGGTCTTGTTGTCCCGGATTTCATCCTTGTCGTGTATCTGGGTCATCAGCGTGCCCACCCGCACCATGAAGAACTCGTCCAGGTTGGACTGGTAGATGGCGGCGAAGCTCAGCCGCTCGGCCAGGGGCACCCGGGGGTTGCCCGCCTCGTTGAGCACCCGCTCGTTGAATTGAAGCCAGGACAGCTCCCGGTTGGTGTAACATTTTTTGCTCATATCAAAACCTCGCTTCCCCCGGCGGGGCCGGAGGCGTTGTGATACCCTGATTATAGCAAAAAACTTCCCGCTGTAAAACAAAAAATGAGCCCGGGCCGAAACTTCGGGCCGGGGGTGGGGTGCGAACGGGGAGCGCACTCCCCCGGGCCGGGCGCCCCCTTCTCCCGGCGGGCGGCGGGGACACTCCGCCGCGCTGCCGGGGGAAAGGCTATGCGTTCCGACGGAATTGGTGGATTAGCCCGGAGAAGCGGGGTTTCCTTTCACTTTTTCACCCAAAATCACCTGGGGTATCCGATTGCATTTCGCCGGATTTGGATTATAATTATAGTAAATGAAAATCCCCCGGCCGGCACGCCCCGGCGCCGGCCGGGAGAGAAGAACACAGAAAAGAGAGAATAATATGGGAGAGAAACAGACCGGACAGGCCGTCAACCCCCTGGGGAGCGTCCCCGTGGGCCGGTTGATGGTCAAATTTGCCGTACCCAGCGTTATCGCCATGCTGGTGGGCGCTATCTATAATATTGTAGACCAGTTCTTTATCGGCCAGACGGTGGGCATTCTGGGCAACTCCGCCACCAATATCGCCTTCCCCCTGACCACCCTGTGCACCGCCCTGAGCCTGCTCTTCGGCATCGGCGGCGCCTCCGCCTTCAACCTGGCCATGGGCCGGGGGGAGCGGGACAAGGCCCCCTATTACATCGGCAACGCCGCGGTGGCCCTGTTTGTGGGGGGCGCCGTTTTGTGTGTCTTCACCCAGATCTTCCTGACCCCGCTGCTGCGGGCCTTCGGCTCCCCGGATGAGGTGCTGCCCTACGCCCGCACCTATGTGCGCATCACCGCCCTGGGGTTCCCCTTCCTGGTGCTGACCACCGGCGGCGGCCACCTGATCCGGGCCGACGGCAGCCCCCGGATGACCATGATCTGCTCCCTGTCCGGGGCGTGTATCAACACGGTGCTGGACGCCCTGTTCGTCATGGGCTTCCACATGGGGATGGCCGGGGCCGCCCTGGCCACCATCATCGGCCAGATCTTCTCCGGCTGCCAGGTGGTCTGGTACCTCTCCCGCCGGTTCCACACCGTCCCGCTGGAGCGCCGCCACCTGCGGCCCCGGCTCTGGGTGCTGCGGTGGACCAGCTCGGTGGGGGCGGGCAACTGCTTCAATCAGCTGGCCATGCTGCTCTCCCAGGTGGTGCTGAACAACTCCCTGCGCCACTACGGCGGCCTGTCGGTCTACGGGGAGGCCATCCCCCTGGCGGCGGCGGGCATCGTCATGAAGGTGAGCCAGCTCTGCTTCAGCGTCATCATCGGCATCAGCCAGGGCAGCCAGCCCATCGAGAGCTTCAACTACGGCGCCCGGAACTACGGCCGGGTGCGCCGGGCCTACCGGATGGCCCTGATGGCCGGGGCCGTGGTGGGGGTGGGGGCCTTCCTGGTGTTCCAGCTCTTTCCCCGGCAGATCCTGGCCCTGTTCGGCAACGGCACCGAGGCCTATTTCGAGTTCGGGGCCAAGTGCTTCCGCATTTTCCTGCTGTGCTTCTTTATCAACTTCATGCAGCCCATCACCTCCACCTTCTTCACCTCTCTGGGCAAGCCCATCAAGGGCGTGTTCCTGTCCCTGACCCGGCAGGTGATCTTTCTGATCCCGATGATGCTGATCCTGCCCCTGTTTTTGGGCATTGACGGCGTCCTCTGGGCCGGGCCGGTGGCCGACTTCTTTGCCATGGCGGCGGCCGTCGTCATGGCGGCCCTGGAGTTCCGCAATATGCGCCGGCTGGAGCGCCAGGGGAGCTGACGGGGGCCGTCCTCATATCCTTCAGAAAGAAAGCGATCGATCTATGCAGCCTGTACGACAAAAAGTGTTCCGCGTTCTCTACTACCTGTTGGGCATGGTGGTGCTGGCCGTGGGCATCACCCTGAACACCAAGACCGCCCTGGGGGTGTCCCCGCTGATCTCCATCGGCTACGCCGTCAGCCAGGTGGCCGGCCTCAACTTCGGCAATATGACCTTCGTGGTCTACGCCGCCTTTGTAGTCATCCAGTTCCTGCTCCGGCGGAAGAACGCCCGGTGGAAGGACGCCCTCCAGCTGCTGGTGGCCCTGCTGTTCAGCCAGCTGCTCAACCTGTGCGAGGTGGTGCTCGCCTATGAGCCCGCCACCCTGCCCGGCAAGCTGGTCATGCTGGTGGGGGCGGTGGTGCTCACCGGGGCCGGGGCGGCCATGACCCTGACCATGGACCTGATCCCCAACCCCGGAGATGGGCTGGTCAGCGCCGTGGCGGACACCTTCCACATCTCCACCGGCCTGGCCAAGAACCTCTGCGACGGCGCCAGTGTGGTCCTCACCTTGGCGGTGGGCCTGGTGTGGGCGGGCCGGGTCATCGGCATCGGCCTGGGCACCCTGATTACCGTGCTGCTCTGCGGCCGGGTGATGGCCCTGTATTACCGCACCCTGATGAACCCCACCCGGGCCCTGGCGGGACTGGAGGCCAGCCCGGTCCGGGGAGGCAAAGAAAAGACCGCCTGAGACAGGCGGCCTGGAAATCGGTCATGGCGGACAAGGCGTGCGGCTGCCGGGGTGCTCCCCCCTGCGGCTGCTTCCGTTTTTCCCTGTTGAAGCGCCCGGACGCGCTGCGGAAAACGAAATTCCGCGGCGCGTCCGGGCGTTTACTGCTTTTGGTGCAGGTATTTCTCCCGGGTGGCCATGCCGCCCCGGATGTGCCGCTGGGCCTTGTTCTCATCCAGCACCTGCTTGGCCTGGAGATAGAGCCCCCGGTTGATCGCCGGAAGCCGTTCGGATAGATCTTTATGT
>CAZAIF010000103.1:0-6579 GCA_964485125.1 uncultured Oscillospiraceae bacterium
TATAAGATAATATTACAAAACGGTGTTTCCTTGACTTCTTTCCGGTTATTATTATAAAGTATAATCTGGATACATACGGAGGAATCGCTGATTCCCCGGCTGTTTTTATATTCAGGATATGGAGAAAAAATCATGACAAAAGCACTTGTAATATTATGCGGAGGACTCAGTACGCGGATGGGCTGCGACAAGGCCTTTCTTCCCTTTGGAACCTCCTCTCTTTTAAACTATCAGATTGACCGGTTCCGGCCCTGGTTCGACAAAATCTATGTGTCGGTTCCGGCCCATAACGAGCGCCCGGTTGACTATGCCGGACGATGCGGCTGTCCGGCCATAGAAGATGAATTTTCTAACCTGGGACCCATCGGTGGGCTGTACAGTTGTCTGCGGGCAGTTCCGGAAGAGATTCTTTTTTTCACTTCCGTGGACGCCCCCTTTACAGACCCAGCCCTGGCAGTCGCTCTGTGCGACCGTTTAAGCGCCGCGGATATCGGGCGGATCCACACCTGCACCATAGCAAATCCCTCCGGTCAGGTTCAGCCACTGTTCACTGCCTACCACAGGAGCTGCCTGAATCAGATTACAGAACTCATCCAGGCGAAAAACTATCGTCTCCGGGATCTGTTTCAGGAAGAAAATACCATCGTCCATGACGGTTTCTTCCCGCCAGAGCAGTTTTTCAACATGAACGATCCCACCAGCTATTACTATGCGCTGCACAAGCTGTCCCGGGAAACACCGGCGGCTTTCCCGCCAGATCTTTCCACGAAGGCCACAAAGAAAAATATTCCCATTCTCTCCTTTACCGCAAAATCGGGAACCGGGAAAACCACCTATCTGGAAAAACTCCTTCCCCTTCTGCGGCAGCACAATCTGCGGATTGCCGTAGTAAAGCACGATGTCCACGGATTTGAAATAGACAGGCCGGGCAAAGACAGCTACCGTCTCGCCCATGCCGGAGCGGAACATATGATCCTCACATCTGAAGATCAGACTGCAGCTATTTTCACCCATCCGGGGCTGAATCCGGATCTGGAGACACTGCTGGGGCGTATTGAAAATGTAGACTTTATCATTACGGAAGGCTATAAGCTGGGCAGTCAGAAAAAAATTCATCTGCTGCGCAGGAACTACAATGAAACTCCTGTCGGAAGCCAGGAAAATGTTATTGCTTACGTGACAGACTTTCCTTTTCAGGCGGACGTTCCTGTTTTTGATCTGAACCGCCCGGAACAGATCATCCCGTTTTTGCTGGAATACATCGGGTAATCCAGCGCCATACAATATGTATTATTTCCAATTCTGAATGACCCTGCCATAATTTTGCATGACTGTTTTCCTCAAAAAGCCTTAAACTTTATTATGAAATGTAAACATAACTATAACTAATAAATATGTTTCTGATATTACACAATGCAAGAAGGGAGGAAACGGATCATGTGTATAGAATATGATTCTATCAATCGGAAATTATCCATATCGGAAATGGCACAGATTCATAATATTACACGCCAGACACTGATCTACTATGACAAGATCAATTTATTTAAACCCAACATCATCGAAGCAAACGGCTACCGCTACTACACCACGACACAGATCCCGCTTCTGCGCGAGATCTGCTTTCTGCGCTCTATCGGTATGTCCCTGGATGATATCCGCAAAAATAATGCTTACAGCGATTCCACAACCACCATTCAACTTCTGGAATCACAGAATGATAAACTGCAGAAGCAGATTGATTCACTTCAGCTTCAGCAGAAGCAGATTTATAATCGTATTCAGATTTACCGTGACGCCACAGAGTTCCGCGGTCCGGAATATAAACCTTCCATTCAGCATTTTCCCCAGCGGACTATGCTCTATTATGAATGGGAAACAGGCAGACATGATCGTCGCAGCATGCATTTTGCCCTGATGAAGGGATGGAACGAAGCCGAAAAATATGGTCTTCTTCCGTCGAACAGGTATGGTACCATATATTTCAAAGAAGATCTTGACAAAGGCAAACCGCTCAGTCACGCGGGAGCCTGTTTTGAGATTGATCCGGATCTTCCGGCACACTCCTGCACACATTTAAGAGTCCTAAAGGAAGGCGATTATGTCTGTATGCAGAGATTTGGCATGTCTTACGATACCATTGCCATGAAAAAACTGCTTCATTGGATTGAAGAAAATAATTATGTGATTACCGGGGATATCTATGATGAGTGTCTGATGGACGCCAGCTTCTATGAAGATGAATTCGAACCTGATTTCTGTGAGCTTCAGATTCCCATCGCAAAAGCTGTCTGAACCGAAAGGAGACTTTTATGGCCTATTACATAAAAAAAGACAAAAACAAAAAAAATACTCCGGAACAGAAAAATCCCGGAAACATATCTCCGGAAATGCGTCCTTTTTTCAAAATTCTTGGCTGTGTCATAGCATTGATCATCGTCATGATCATCTGGGCAGTACGCGGCTGATTATTATGCAGAATTTCTTTTTTCCCTTAATTAAAACTGATATGTACAGGAGCCGGCGGATTATTAATCTGCCGGCTCCTGTGCATCAATTTTATGACAAGAGAAGAACCATATATACTGTTTTATTCTGATTTCCGTCTTCCAATCATATCCACAGCCACTACAATTACAAGAACTGCGCCGATGACAATCTTCTGCATGGAAGAGCTGACGCCCATAATATTCAGTCCAGTACTGATGATACAGATGACAAAAGCTCCGACCACAGTCTTCACAATATTTCCTTCACCGCCCGAAAGGCTGGTTCCGCCGATGGCCGCTGCCGCGATGGCCAGAATATTATATCCGCCGTCTGCCACATTCGGGCTTCCTGTCATCAGTCTGGACGCAAGAACCATACCTGCGATGGCTGCTGCCAGTCCGTTCAGGGTAAAGATCAGGATATTGTACTTATCCACATTGACGCCAGACAGTCTGGCAGTCTTTTCGTTGCTTCCAATCGCGTATGTATAGCGTCCCATTTTAGTATTTTTCATGATATAGAGACAGATTACAAAGAAAATCATCGCCACAATAAACTGAGACGGAATCAGTCCGATTTTCTGAGATCCCCAGAACTCAAAAGGAATTTTTGCCTTCTCTGAATCCACAATAGCTACTGAAGTCTCATGAGTGATTACCAGCGCCACGCCGGCCGCTCCATACATCATTCCGGCCGTCATAATAAAGAACGGAACCCGCAGCTTTGCAATACAGAAGCCGTTCAGCAAGCCGCAGCCCACGCCTACAGCAATACCGATTATGGATGCCGGAATGGTCGTCATGCCTGTCCGCACACAGAGAGCAACAATACATCCGGACAAAGCGGCAATGGCGCCGATCGACAGATCAATCTTTCCGCTGACCATGACAAAAGTCATGCCGCATCCAAACAGGATATATACAGCGGCAGTCCGAAGCAGATTGGTAATATTCCCCAGGGAGAAGAACCCCTGTGATGTAATAGAGAAAAAGATAAACAGGGCTGCCAGTATAATATATACTCCATATTTATCATATATTTTTTTACCGATTGAAACTTGCATAACAAAACCTCCTAAATATCCAGCATCAGCTTCAGCATTTTTGCCTTCAGATTTTCCTCTGTATCTTCAAACTCTCCGACCTTTCTGCCCTCGCGCATCACCACAATACGGTTGCAGAGACCGATCAGCTCATCTTCCTCCGAGGAAATTACAATCACACCGATCTTATTTTTTACCAGATCCTGAATGATCCTGTAAAAATCAGCCCTGGCTCCCACATCCACGCCTCTGGTAGGTTCATCCAGAATCAGCAGATCCGGGCTGGCCATCAGCCATTTTCCAAGACATACCTTCTGCTGATTTCCTCCGCTGAGATTCTCAATTTTCTGATTTCGTCCGGTAGCCTTGATCTTCAGATCACGAATCTGTTTTTCCACCTCCTGAATCTCCCGCTTTTTCTGAATATGGAAATGCTTTCCCAACCAGTGCATATTTCCGACTCCCATGTTTTCAAGAATCGACCGCACGCCCAGGATTCCCTCATTCTTCCGGTCTTCGCTGACATAGCCGATTCCCTGGCTCACCGCATCCACCGGACTCTTTACATGGAGCTTTTCCCCGCGGAAAATAAACTCCCCGGAATCCAGATGATAACATCCGAAAATCGTCTTACCTATTTCTGTCCTTCCGGCTCCCGCCAGTCCTGCGAATCCCAGAATCTCCCCCTCCCGCAGTTCAAAGCTGACATCCTCATATTTCCCTTTACAGGTTATATGCTTTGCCTCAAAAATCACATTGCCTGTCTCACGATATTTTTCTGGAAACTGGTTCACGTTTTCTGAGCCGACAATCCCTGCCAGTAAACGGTGATTATCTACGTTCTCAATAAGATCCGTAAACACCAGCCTGCCATCCCGCAACAGCGTAATCCGGTCACAGATCTCATAAACCTCCGCCATCCGGTGGGTGATATAAATCATTCCCACTCCCCTTTTTTTCAGCCGCCGCATCAGGTCAAACAGCTGATCCTTTTCCTGCAGGGTCAGCGATGAGGTAGGCTCATCAAAAACCACCAGGTCACTGTCCAGATTCAAGGCACGGGTAATCTCAATCATCTGTTGAGTGGCTACGGAAAGATTTCCCGCCCTCTCATCCAGATCCAGATCAATTCCCACTTCATCCATTACTTCTTTTGCCCGTTTGCGCATGGCCTTCCAGTCATATATACCATTACGGGTAATTTCATTGGCAATAAATATATTTTCAAGCACACTCAGATGCGGCAGGATATTCAACTCCTGAAATACCATGGCGACGCCATCCCGCTGGGCGTCATGGACGCATGCCATAATTTTTGCCGGCTTCCCATTATGTGAAATCATTGCTCCTTCATCCGGCATATATACGCCTGCCAGAATCTTCATCAGCGTGGACTTCCCGGCTCCGTTTGCTCCCATCAGAGCATGAGCCTCCCCGGCATACGCATAGAAATTCACATCGTCTAAAACCTTCGTTCCCGAAAAAGTTTTGGAGATATGTTCCATTCTCAATATCTCTTTTTCCATACCGGCTGCCTTTCCCTTCCTCAAAATGTCTGCCCGGGAAATCCCGGGCAGAGTTTTATCTCACACCTTTCAACTCTCAGTTTCATAACAGAAGGATCTTACTCTAATCCTTCTCCCATCTCAATGAAGCTTCTCATGTAATCGGACACTTCATCAATGGAATTTCCCATACTCCAGTTGGATAACTCCTCGCCATGAGGCAGATACTCATCCACATTATCCGCTGTAATAATGGTATCCGGCGTATAGGTAAGCTCCGGAACTTCTTCGCCGTTAATCAGCGCATAGGCCTGCTCAACCGCATAATATCCCTGGAGAATCGACCAGTCATAAGCCGTTGCGTAGATCTCGCCGTTATCAATAGACTGCAATGCAATGTAGTTGCCGTCAATACCTGCGACCAGAACGCCGTCCATTCCCACTTCAATATCGTTTTCCTTTAACGCGCTGACAGCGCCCACCGCCATCAGATCATTACAGCAGAGAACCGCGTCAACATCGGGATAAGCCTGAACGATATCCGCCATAGTAGTAGCCGCTGTATCCTGATCATAGTTCGCGCTCTGGGACTCTACCAGTTCGATTCCGTCATATTCCTCAACAGCCTTCTCAAAACCGGCCGTTCTTTCCTGCGAAGAGCTTGCCGCGTCCACGCCGCGCAGAATTACAACCTGGCCTTCGCCGCCCATCTGGTCAAATACACTTTTCGCCAGTTCATAAGCCATCTGTTCATGATCCACACCGATATAGTTGGGCATATACTCGCTTACGTCATCTCCCCATACATTTGTAATCTCAGTATCAACAGTTACAAACGGGATCCCGGCATCATAAGCCGCATTTACCGCATTTGCCACGCCGTCAGAATCATTTGCGGTCAGGATTAGCGCATCCACACCGGAGGATATCATATTCTCGCATTTTGTGATCTGTCCCTCCACGTCAGACTCGGTGGCTGTGTTATCCACTCTAACCTCAATGCCGAGATCCTTACCTGCCAACACTGCTCCATAAGCGATATCCTGGAAATGAGCATTTGTAGCCGTCTTGACCACAATACCGATACTGATATCAGAATCAGATGAATTATCTGCTGTCAGACTTCCCCCGCCTGTTCCGGAAGTATCCTCCGTATCACTTCCGCATGCACCCAGTCCCATTACCATTGCTCCCGCCATCACAGCTGCCAGTAATCCTGCTACTTTCTTCTTCATAATTGAATTCCTCCTTAGACCATTTTCGTCTTCTCATTTTTTGATAATATAAGTATATCAGCAGAAAATCTATCCAGTAATTCATCTGAGGAATCCAATTATGTGCAAATGAAATCATCGTATTCGTGCGAAATAAGCCGGGAATCCTTATGCGGAACGTTCAGAATGCACCTGGTATACCATGCAGGACAAAACAAAAAAGACCACGGCCGGAATGAGGGTCATGATCCTTTTATATGTTCTGTTTACATAATTCGTTCGCCAAGTCCTGTAGCGTCATAAGTTGACACTGCCTCTACTTCCCGCC
>CAZAIF010000104.1:0-6576 GCA_964485125.1 uncultured Oscillospiraceae bacterium
GGGTGGGCACCCCCCACTGCCCCAAGTGCGGCAAGGAGATCAAGCAGCAGACCATCGACCAGATCATCGACCAGGTCATGGCCCTGCCCGAGGCCACCCGCATCCAGGTCATGGCCCCGGTCATCCGGGGCAAGAAGGGCGAGCACGCCAAGATCTTTGAGGACGCCCGCCGCTCCGGCTATGTCCGCTGCCGGGTGGACGGCAGCCTCTACGAGCTGACCGAGGAGATCAAGCTGGACAAGAACAAAAAGCACAACATCGAGATCGTGGTGGACCGGCTGGTCATCCGGGCGGACATCGCCCAGCGGCTCACCGACTCGGTGGAGACCGCCTCCAACCTGTCCGGGGGCATCGTGCTCATCAACCTGGTGAAGGAGGACCGGGACCTGCTGTTCTCCCAGAACTACGCCTGCGAGGACTGCGGCATCTCCATCGAGGAGCTGGCCCCCCGGAGCTTCTCCTTCAACAATCCCTACGGGGCCTGCCCCACCTGCACCGGCCTGGGCTTCCAGCTCAAGGTGGACCCGGAGCTCATCATCCCCAACCGGGAGCTGTCCATCCTGGACGGGGCCATCACCGCCTCGGGCTGGAACAGCATCAAGAGCGACGGCATCTCCCGGATGTACTTCGAGGCCCTGGCCAAAAAATACAAGTTCAAGCTCAGCGAGCCGGTGAAAAACCTCTCCGACGCGGTGATGGACGTGATCCTCTACGGCACAAAAGGGGAAAAGCTCACCATGTCCTACGAGAACGCCCGGGGAAAATCCACCATCCAGCAGCCCTTCGAGGGCATCGTCAGCAACCTGGAGCGCCGCTACCGGGAGACCCAGTCCGACGGGGTCAAACGGGAGCTGGAGGAGTGCATGAGCAACTCCCCCTGCCCCACCTGCGGCGGGCGGCGGCTGCGCCGGGAGGCCCTGGCCGTCACCGTGGGAGGGCTGTCCATCCACGACTTCTGCCAGATGAGCGTCAGCCAGGAGCTGGACTTTATCGGGCGTCTGACCCTCACCCCCCAGCAGCGGCTCATCGCCGGCCAGGTCCTGAAGGAGATCAAAAGCCGGCTGGGCTTTTTGCAGTCGGTGGGGCTGGAGTACCTGACCCTGGGCCGCAGCGCCGCCACCCTCTCCGGCGGCGAGAGCCAGCGCATCCGGCTGGCCACCCAGATCGGCTCCTCCCTGATGGGGGTGCTCTATATTTTGGACGAGCCCTCCATCGGCCTGCACCAGCGGGACAACGACCTGCTGCTGGACACCCTGCGCAGCCTGCGGGACCTGGGCAACACCCTGCTGGTGGTGGAGCACGACGAGGACACCATGCGCGCCGCCGACTTCATCGTGGACGTGGGCCCCGGCGCCGGCATCCACGGCGGCGAGATCGTGGCCACCGGCACCGCCGGGGACATCATGGCCTGCCCCAAGAGCATCACCGGGGCCTATCTCTCGGGCCGGATGAAAATTCCGTTGCCCGACCACCGCAGGCCGGGCAACGGCCGCTTCCTCACCGTCCGGGGGGCGGCGGAGAACAACCTGAAGGGCATCGACGTCTCCATCCCCCTGGGCACCTTCACCGTGGTCACCGGGGTGTCCGGCTCCGGCAAATCCAGCCTGGTCAACGAGATCATCTACAAAAAGCTGGGGGCCGACCTGAACCGGATCAAGGTACGCCCGGGCCGGCACAAGGCCATCGAGGGGGAGGAATTCCTGGACAAGGTCATCGCCATCGACCAGTCCCCCATCGGCCGCACCCCCCGCTCCAACCCGGCCACCTACACCGGGCTGTTCAACGACATCCGGGAGCTGTTCGCCTCCACCCAGGACGCCAAGGCCCGGGGCTACGGCCCGGGGCGGTTCTCCTTCAACGTCCGGGGGGGCCGGTGCGAGGCCTGCGCCGGGGACGGGCTCATCAAGATCGAGATGAACTTCCTCCCCGACGTCTACGTCCCCTGCGAGGTGTGCAAGGGCAAGCGCTACAACCGGGAGACCCTGGAGGTCAAGTACAAGGGCAAGAACATCTACGAGGTGCTGGAGATGACCGTGGACGAGGCCCTGCCCTTCTTCGAGAACCTGCCCAAGATCTACGGCCGGCTGAAGACCCTCTACGACGTGGGGCTGGGCTACGCAAAGCTGGGCCAGTCCTCCACCACCCTCTCCGGCGGCGAGGCCCAGCGGGTCAAGCTGGCCACCGAGCTGGCCAAGCGGTCCACCGGCTCCACCATCTATATCCTGGACGAGCCCACCACCGGCCTCCACTCCGCCGACGTCCACCGGCTGGTGGAGGTGCTCCAGCGGCTGGTGGAGGCGGGCAACACGGTGCTGGTCATCGAGCACAACCTGGACGTGATCAAGACCGCCGACTACCTGATCGACCTGGGCCCCGAGGGGGGCGCCCAGGGGGGCGAGATCGTCTGCACGGGCACCCCGGAGCAGGTGGCCGCCTGCCCCGCCTCCTACACCGGCAAATACCTGAAGCGGATGCTCTCCTGACGCGCACCCCTCCCCCTGCCGGGGCATAGGATGCTCCAAAGGGGGATCGCGTATGGTGTGGGAGATCTTGCTGGCCCTGCTGGGGGCCATCGGCCTGGCGGCCTGCCTCCGCTTCGCGGCGGGGCGGCTGCTCTATCCGGTGCGGGGGGCGCTGATCGTCCTCCCCGCCCGGGGAGACGCCCAGGGGCTGGAGCACCAGCTCAAGGGGCTGTCCGCCCTGTCCCGGGACGGACAGCTGGCGGGGGAGACCGTCCTGGTGGCCGACCTGGGCCTCAGCCCGGAGGGCCGGGCCGCTGCGGAGCGGCTGTGCCGCCGCTATCCCGCCCTGACTCTGGTGACGCCGGAGCGGGAAGACAATTCCGATCCATAACCGTTTATCAAACTGGGGCCTTCCGGCTCCGAAGGAGGTGACCGCCTTGGCGGCCGGACAGATGGAGACAGTGGAGACCCTGGAGGGCACCGTCACGGCGGTGATCTATCAAAACCCGGAGAACGGTTACACCGTCCTCCGGGTCAGGAGCAAAGAGGGCAGCCAGACCGTGGTGGGGGAGCTGGCGGAGGTGTCGGTGGGGGAGCACATCCTGGCCACCGGGGCGTGGGTGGACCACCCCTCCTTCGGCCCCCAGTTCAAGGCCGCCGCCCTGGAGACCGCTATGCCCACCGAGGAGGAGGGCATCTACGAATACCTGGCCGCCGGGGTGGTCAAGGGCATCGGCAAGCAGACCGCCCGGCGCATTGTGGACAAGTTCGGCCCCCGCACCCTGGGCGTCATCGAGTCCAGCCCCGAGGAGCTGGCCGGCGTCAGGGGCATCAGCCTGAAAAAGGCCCGGGAGATCCAGGCGGAGTTCCTCCAGAAGGCGGGGATGCGCCGGCTGATGGAGTTCCTGTCCCAGTTCCAGCTGCCGGTGTCCCTGGCCCTGGCCCTGTGGCGGCGCTATGCTGACCGGGCCATCGACATCCTGCGCTCCGACCCCTACCTGCTGCTGGAGGAGGAGCTGGGGGTGCGCTTTGCCGAGGCGGACCGGATTGCCGCCGCCTGCGGCATCGGCCCCGACAACCTGATCCGGGTAGAGGCGGGCATTCACTACACCTTAACCCACAACCTGGGCAACGGCCACTGCTTCCTGCCCCGGGACCGGCTGCTCCCCGCCGCCCAGAAGCTGCTGCGGCTGGAGGACGGCGGGCTGCTGGAGGAGGGGCTGGACGCCCTGCGGCTCCAGGGCAGGGTGGTGCTCACCCCGGTGGCCGGGGTGGAGGCGGTCTACCTCTCCGAGCTCTACGAAAACGAGTCCTACATCGTCCAGCGCATCTCCGAGATGTGCCGCCAGGAGCTGCGGCCCCCGGAGGACCTGGAGGCGCTGATCGACCGGGTGGAGCGGGAGCAGCACATCACCTACGCCCCGGAGCAGCGCTCCGGGGTGCGGCTGGCCGCCCAGCGGCAGGTCATGCTGCTCACCGGCGGGCCGGGCACCGGCAAGACCACCAGCCTGCGGGGCATCCTGGGGCTGTTCGAGGCCCTGGGGCTGAAGACCATGCTCTGCGCCCCCACCGGCCGGGCCGCCAAGCGGCTGGGGGAGCTGTGCGGCCAGGAGGCCAGCACCATCCACCGGCTGCTGGAGGCAGGCTATGACCCCCAGTCGGGCCGGCTGGCCTTCCAGCGGAACGAGGACGAGCCCCTGAAGTGCCAGGCGGTCATCGTGGACGAGACCTCCATGGTGGACGTGCCCCTGATGGCCGCCCTGCTGGCCGCCCTGCCGGGCGGCTGCCGGCTGGTGCTGGTGGGGGACCCGGACCAGCTGCCCTCGGTGGGGCCGGGCCAGGTGTTCGACCACCTGATCCGCTCCGGCGTGGTGCCCAACATCCGCCTGACCTCCATCTTCCGCCAGGCCCGGCAGTCCCGGATCGTCATGAGCGCCCACAGCGTCAACCGGGGAGAGGTGCCCAGCCTGAAAAACCAGGGGGGCGACTTCTACTTCCTGCGCCGCCGGGACCCCCAGGCGGCGGTGGACACCATTGTGGAGCTGTGCAAGACCCGGCTGCCGGAGCATATGGGCATCCCGCCGGAGCAGATCCAGGTGCTATCCCCCACCCGGAAGCACCTGACCGGCACCGCCAATCTGAACGCCGCCCTCCAATCCGCCCTGAACCCGCCCCAGCCCGGCAAGCCGGAGCGGCGCCGGGGCTCCCTCA
The DNA here is from genome assembly GCA_964485125.1 of uncultured Oscillospiraceae bacterium. Taxonomy (GTDB): domain Bacteria; phylum Bacillota; class Clostridia; order Oscillospirales; family Oscillospiraceae; genus UMGS1766. Next base: position 4,674 of record CAZAIF010000104.1, read on the forward strand.
CCTACCGGGTGGGGGACCGGGTGATGCAGATCAGGAACAACTACGACGTGCTCTGGCGCTCCGAGGACGGGCTGCGGGGGGGCATGGGGGTGTTCAACGGGGACGTGGGCACCATCACCGGCATGACCCCCGAGGGGGAGATCACCACCGTCAACTTCGACGGCCACATCGTGGAGTACACCCCGGATATGCTGGGGGAGCTGGAGAGCGCCTACGCCATGACCGTCCACAAGGCCCAGGGCAGCGAGTACCGGGCGGTCATCCTGGCCGCCGTCAACGGGGCCCCCATGCTGCTCACCCGGGGGGTGCTCTACACCGCCATCACCCGGGCCAAGGAGCTGCTCATCATCGTGGGGGACGAGGCGGTGGTGGAGCGCATGACCGCCAACGACCGGCAGGCCCGCCGGTACAGCGGCATCCGCTGCCTGCTCTCCCAGCAGTGCCCTGCCGCCCCCGCCGGGCCGGCCCCCTTCTGACACACGACTTCTGACACAGGAAAGGAAACGCGCTATGAATCCACACTTCTGGACCAGACGCAAGAAACAGCTCCTGGGCGCCCTGCTGGTGGTGGCGGGGGGCATCCTGATCTTCTTCATCCTCCAGCACCTGGGGATGCTGCAATCGGGCCTCCGGAATATCCTGGGCATCCTGGCCCCCATGGTCTACGGCGGCATCATCGCCTATCTGCTGGACCCGCTGTGCAACAAGCTGGAGGAGGGGCTGCTCTGGCTGATGCGGCCGCTGAAGCTGGGGCAGAAGCGGAAGAACGCTATCGCCCGGATGACCTCCATCCTGCTCTCCCTGGTGCTGCTGGCGGCCATGATCGGCTTCCTGCTGGCCCTGGTGCTGCCCCAGCTGGCCACCAGCATCACCCGGCTGGTCAACGCCGCCCCGGGCTACGCCAACGACATCTACAACGCCCTGCTCCCCCTGGTGGAGCGCTTCGGGCTGGAGGCCCAGCTCAACGAGCTGGGGACGGAGCTGACCCGCTCCCTGCGGGACTGGGCCACCAACACCCTGCTGCCCAATATGGACAGCATCATCGCCCAGGTGGGCGTCCAGGTCTCCGGGGTGGTGTCCGGGGTGTTCAACGTGCTGGTGGGATTTGTGGCCGCCTTCTACTGCCTGAACAACCGGCGCACCTTCGCCCTCCAGGGCAAGAAGGTGATCTTCGCCGTCCTGCCCCACCGGTGGGCGGTGTGGACCCTGGACCGGCTGCGCTACGCCGACAAGGTGTTCAGCGGCTCCATCACCGGCCGGATCGTGGACTCGCTGATCATCGGGGTCATCACCTTCGTGTTCTGCGTCATCCTGCGGATGCCCTACTCCCTGCTGGTGTCGGTGGTGGTGGGGGTAACCAACATCATCCCCTTCTTCGGCCCTTTCATCGGCGGCATCCCCTGCGGGCTGCTCATCCTGATGGAGAGCCCGCTGAAGTGCCTCTACTTCGTCATCTTTATCATCCTGCTTCAGCAGTTTGACGGCAACATCCTGGCCACCCGCATCCTCAGCTCCTCGGTGGGGCTGTCCAGCTTCTGGGTGCTGTTCTCCATCCTGCTCTTCGGCGGGCTGTTCGGGGTGGTTGGCATGCTGGTGGGCACCCCCCTCTTCGCGGTGCTCTACAGCATCGTCCGGGACGGCATCAACGTGCTGCTCCGGCGCAAATCCCTGCCGGAGGAGGCCTGGCGGTACGAGGACATCTCTGAACTGAAAGAGGCCCCGCCCGGCCAGCGGCCCGACGTCAGCCCGGCCACCGAGCTGGTGGAGCCGGAGCAGGAGCCGTCCGGGGAGGACGGGAAGGCGTGACCTTTCCCTGCTCCACCCGGCTGATACCGGTCAGAAAAACACTGAGGACCGCATGGCAAATGCCATGCGGTCCCCTCAGTCTGTCTAAGGCGCCGCC
>CAZAIF010000105.1:0-4456 GCA_964485125.1 uncultured Oscillospiraceae bacterium
ATCAACTGATGGGCTATTTTTAAGATTAATTCATTGGAAGCGGTGCTGTCACCTAACTCTATAGCAATTTTCTCAAGCTCGGAAAAGTAATCTGGTGCATCAATTGTAGTGATGTTTCGTGCAACATAGTCAGCAAATCCATAACGTGCAATCTTTCTTTCTGTACGTCCGGACAGCACATTATTCACTCCGGAAGCAGGGACAAAGAAGAATAATTTGCTCTCTGCATTTTCTGAAAAGATAACGTTTTTGCTAAGATCGTTGTTGGCTGTATTTGATGCAATACAAAGCGTTTTTCTAAGGTAATGCGGCAATCCATAATAAATGCAGAAAAGAAGAGCACGCATTTGAGATTCTGTTCCATCATATTGAATGAATAGAGGTTCAGTTATTTTCTTTTCGGTCATTTGAGTATACACACACTGAATTAATTTTAAATAACGCTCCTCATTCAAGTTGCTCATTTGCATCGCTGAGCTGATGTCGATCCCCTGAACTCGCTGTAGTGATGCAGGTATAGAGGCTGCGTCACTCTCGCTGCTTTTAAAATTATTGCTGTCAATTGACAATATATAATTTGGATCGATGAGGACATCTTCATCTTTCCATGAAAAGATAAAAGCGTGCGAGAACATATTTGCACGTCCTAAACGATCTAAAAGACCATATTGGGTTCTCATAACATACACATAAGAACCATCTCCATTGATTTCAAAAAGGTTAAGCACGTTTCCGTGTTCATCAACCATTGCGTTCTGAATAGCAGAATTTGCATTTTGAAAACTTACACATGCATTATATGCTTCTGCTGGAATGTTTTCAGATATCGCAACTGGTTGCCAGCCTGAACTGATTGTGCCTCCAATTTCTTGGCTGGCATTTGTATAACAGCATTGTAGTATTCTTTCTGTCATAGCGATTCCTCCAAGATTGAGATTTACTCAGAAACATGTTCCCACTTATGTCCACATACCTTGCAACCATGATTAACATGTACCTTTCTGCGTCTTAAAAAACTACCTATTGTTATTGTCTGCTCATCAAAAGGTAGCTCATAAGTTATGTCAGAATTACATTTAGGACAACAAATAATCTTCTTTGCAGGATTAAAAATTGCTTCATTTTCGCCAATATAGCCAAGTTTATTGAATAACCAAAGGACTGGTTCTTCTACTCGTTTTGGCAAAACAGGACCAACGGGATAACGGTATTTATTTCCGTTTTCTTCGCCTTCTTTAACATCACATCCAAGTGCTGTAAATGCGAAGAAATTATAGGTTGAATAGTTAGTACGCATCTGTTGGGCAAGTACAAGTTCGTTGACTTGTATAAATTCATTTAGTTTTTTGGCAATAGGATTATATGTCCGGGCATTAAATACCGGCTTATTAAAACCATTGCTATCTTGGACACCTTGAACATCGTCAAGTAACATGCTTCTTAACTCAGGGTCTAATACTCGCTGAACATCTTCGGTATCAACCTTTGACATACAAACAGCAAAGGGAATATCACATTTTTCGTCTGATCTGCCATGAGATACGATTGAATGTATTATATCTAATACTGTAGTAGGTTCATCAAGTGCAATTCCATTTGCCGCAGCACCACTTACTACACTAAACTGCATCGGATCGATCAAAACAATTACACCATCTGCGTGTTCAATAAACGGAGCAAACTTATTGACTAATGCTGCATCTTTAAAAACTTCGCCAGCAACATCATATAGGACAAATGTTTCGGTGATACGGCCATGCTCTCTGGCATCTCGAACCATCTCATAAAAAAGAGGTTGTTGGAAGCGAGTAGCTGGAGTGGAGCCAGGAAGTGGCTTGTTTGCAACAATGCTATTATTCTCTAAAAAGGTTCTCACTCCAGGGTTGTTAACGATAGCATTTAGTCCAACTTTAACAGAATACGTGCGCATTTTCCTTAATAGTTGAGAAAGATATATGGTTTTACCAGCACCAGTAATACCAATAACTGTAGCAAATTTGACTTTGTTTTTTCCATAATTATCCGGTAAGGGATTATGGCAGTATCGACACACTCTACGGTTGCAACGCTCGTGTGCCTGAGTATTTAATTCGATTTGGGTGACCATTCCCTGCTCATCTCTAATAAAATATGAACTATCAGCTTGTTCGACCAGAAATTTTTGATGGTATTCATTTTTCGGATCAAGGATACGTCTGCGATATGCTTTCACACGAAGAATATCATCTGCAGGATTGTACTCAGTAGTTCCGTTGAAATTTTTCCAGAAAGCTTCATATTCTGCATCTTCTGTTTCCGCAAAGAACTCCCAATCTCTTAATTTGCTAAGTATTTCTTCTTTATCAGCTCCTCTATACCTTGCTTGGAAATCATCTAAATCGTCATATTCATCAGGAAGAATATCATTATCACCCTGGTTGATTTTTTCAGAGCGGAATAGCACTTCGTCATATCTCATAGTCTTAAAACAATAAGGACATGTGATTTCAAAACTCATAATCAAATTACCTCCACGTCAAACTTAGACAATGTGCAAGCCCTTGTTATGAGAAATCATCACAGGGCGGACTTCTGAGTAAACATACACTGTACCTTGCTCAAGCATTTGTCTAGTTACTGGTATTTCAAAATCATTTATTTTGTAAGATAAATCTCCATCTATATATCCGTTGCTAAAGGAGGGCGGGAAAGAAATTCCAAAAAAGCCTGTCTCAATTTCCCGTTTGCAGAAAAGAAAAAAACCTTCTGTGCGAGTAATATTCTCGATCTTGACGTGCAAATCCAACGGAATATCACAAAAAGCAGAAATCATTGCTTGATTTTGAGGTTGATAGATTTCGCACACGTCCTTGTCTGTAAAGCAACTAAATACAGTGTATGTACTGGCTTCTCCATTGAGGCAACACCCTCTGTTGCGAGCCTTATCTGCTGCGGTTACAAATTTGATCCAAACTCCGGTTAACACCTCGGTGTATTTTTCCGGAAGTAGAGTTACATTGGGGAGCAAATGACAAATTTCTTCAATATAGTCAACTGCGCTACTGCCAAATGGTGTCTGAACAATAAGGACATCTTGTCCATTTGCATTATCCCACATTAAATTTTTTGTAGTTTTATCCCGTCTTAAGTTAGTGGCAAATCTTGCCGGGTTATTAGGAGAATACTTATATATCATTTACTCACCTGCTTTCGCCGTTAATTAGGTTTTCTCTATTAACTTCATAAACAACTATTGCTTCTGCGGCATTACCACAGCCTGTATTGTAGTAGTATGTTGTTGGTGACAAGTTGCTATACAGATTGTCATACAACGGTGTTCCGACTTTGATTAGAATTGAAGACAGCATGGGTTGTCCAAAGTTGAAGTTCACCTGGAGATATGTGTGAACATCTTCACCAGTAAGCTTTTGGCGAATATATTGCTTTGCATCAGTTGGCAATGCGTCCTCACGCAATCTTCGCTCAAGTTCCTCCTCAAACGGAGCGGAAAACACAGGATTGCTATCTACAATTTTGTCTAAGGAATTTTCTAGAAACAGCTTTAGTGATTCGGTGTCTTGCAGTTTCTTAAATTCTTCAGCAAGTTCATGCCCATAATGATCAAAATAGTTTCTGACTTTTCTCTCATAAAAAGCAGTAATGTTATCATCACGAATTGCAAAGATATTCTGTCTGGACTGGAGCAATTCATGCCATGCCTGCGAAAACTTTCGGGCGTTTTCTCCTTGCTCTTTTATAGCTGATAAGAAAATATCAACTAACTTAGGGTCAGAGGATAGCATGTATTTTAATCTAGACTTTGCCGCATTCAACACTTGCATTTCTTGTGATGGCTCACGTTTGCGATTGATAATCTCTCGAATATCATCAATATGGTCGCTTAGATAAATCAGTTCGTCCGTCGAGAACTGTGTGCAAAGATATATTAAGTATTCCTTGCGCCAGTTTTGTCGAATCTTGGAATCCATATTAACCTTTTCTTGTGCTTGGTGTGCAACTTGAGACAGATAGCTATCCCACGAACTCATAGTAAGTGAATTGAATTCTCTGGCTGAAAGCTGGCTAACATCATCATATCTATCCATAGATACACGGGGGAACAGCATTAAATCAGAAGCAGAAGGAAGTAACGGAACCAGCACATTTTGGGCATAGTTATCCAAAATCGTAATTGTTCCGTTATTTGTCAGCCCTAAACGTTCAGAAATAGAGTCATCCTCAAACAGGTGCATTTCGCGGTGAACGAAGGATTTTGTCATTTCATCAATAAGCGCTGTCACAATAACCTGTCCAATTTTCTCAGAGGGCTTTTCTTCGCGGGCATAGCTAGCGGTTAAAACACTCTTAGAGAACAGAGATGCAGAAACGTTAGCTTCACTATTGTTGGACAAAGCGATAATGGAGGAAGCAATTCTATAACAAATATTCCAGTCTTCAAGGATCGCATTATCACTAC
>CAZAIF010000105.1:4466-6299 GCA_964485125.1 uncultured Oscillospiraceae bacterium
TGCTCAGTAAAAGAATGCTCTTACAGTTGCTGAGCAACTTAGGATCATCATAGTAAGTGGATATTTTGTTTCTAATCTGGTTTGCGATACTTGTTCTGGAGAAATTCTCGTTCAGCAGAACTATGAGCATATCCAGTATATTCAGCGCTTCAATGGCAAAATCATTTTTAACTTGCCGTATTATATCAATCCATGTAGAAAGTTCTTCAGCTGATTTGTAGCTTGTAGTATCTAAAATAAAATATACAAATAGTTTGGTTCGATCCTGAAAATGATTTTTCAGTCCAAACAGAGAAGTGACAATATTGCTAACGTCTTCTGACAAAATCTGAGATTCATGAGCCTCATTATCTTCAAAGGATAGCTGTACATAAGCGACAGAGTTTCCTCTATTGGTAACTCCAACAAATTGAAGTTCTCGTTTATATTGCGGCCAAATCTCAAATAAGTTTGAGGCAATCGACGAAAACCCTTTTATTGCTTCGTCACCAAGGAATACTACCAACATGGGAAATTGTGGTTCTTTTCCGGCAGCATTGCCCAATGTGTGACGGTCAATTTGACGAAGTTTATTTTCAAAGTGAAGTATGAGGTTTTGAATAGTTAAGTTTGACATATGATAACCTCACAAAAATATGGAATGAAGGGGAACCGTAGTCGCATATTCTACGGTTCCCCATAGGTGTATGTAACCGTAAATTTACAGTGCGTAATCCATACAGAAAATACCAAATTGTTGTTTGAGCTTTTCGAGGAACTGAATGATGTCTGTACGCTGCTCATAAGATGCTGCTCTTTGAGCCCAAGCATTTACTTTTTCATCGCTTAATTCATTCTTGAGTTTTGCTCCAGCGGTATAGAGTTCAGGTGCATCACTGTTGTAGCGATCATCTACTATTTTCTTGATTTCAGCCTTGATGGCACTGTCTAATTTCTGGTAGCTTAAGAATCCCTGATAAACAGGAATCATGCCGAATGAATACTCAGCACCACGTTTAGACAGAATAATATCAGTGGCTATTCCAAATTGAACCTGACGATAGGTAACAACAAGCCCCTCGCAGGTGATCACCCCTGTGAACAAAGCATCGCAATAATCAATAACATCTTTACTATCAATTTCAATGCTATCGATTTTGGTCTTGAGCTTCTTTTGTGCCTGCAAAACTGTATCTTCAATGGTTTCCAAATCCTTCAGAATACCTCTGACAAGCGGAAAATATGCAGGTGATGATACAAAATGATCTTTCCTAACCAGTTTTTTTGTTTCGATTCGTTCAGCAAATCCATCGTTTTGCAACGCAAATGCCGTTTGTACCATAGGAATTTCAGATGCCGTTGCCTCAAGCTGAGATAACACTAGTTTGGCATTTTCAACTTCATCTGGACGAGAAATCTTATTAGCAAGCTCGATACAAGTCATAGCCAAAGCATTAATCTTAGCTACAGCATCTGCATCTGGCGTACAAATACGATTCTGTTCATCAAAAATGCCCTTGGATTCAGCTTCGTCGTACAATTTCTGACCAACAGTAATGATGTCTTTCATAGCATACGGAGCTTTTTCCAACTGAAGCATGCTTTGCGGCGTCAAAGAAGGAAGCTTTCTCCAATCATTAAACGACATTCCAGGTACAGGTTTGCCTTCATAATAGTGACGACCACTATCTGTCGTGCTGAAGCACACTCTTTCATACTCTTCACAATTATTGTAAGCACTAAGCGGGAGGGCGCAGGCACTGTATATCACAGAGATACGGTCGGTTAATGCACTGTCTTTTGTTTTGAATATTTTCTTAATAGGAGCAGAGGTAGTAGGAATCGACAGGAATG